>CAYVQO010000018.1:12342-23679 GCA_964452835.1 uncultured Sphingorhabdus sp.
GCTGCTGCCGATACCGGCCTGTTTATCAACGCACGCTGCGACCTTGCCATAATCGCACCAGCGGACAGCCATGATGCCGCATTGGTTGATGCCATGGTGGAACGGGCAAAGGCCTATGCCGATGCGGGCGCGGCCGGGCTGTTCGCACCGTTTCTCCGCGACGAAACGCTTATTGCGCGGCTGTGTGAAAAATCACCGCTTCCTGTTAACATATTGATGGGTGCGGGGATTCCAGATCATCGGCGGCTCGCTGAACTGGGTGTTGCCCGGATTAGCCATGGCCATGGACCATGGGCGGCGGCCATGGACTGGCTCCAAGCCGAAGCGCGCAAAGTCTATGGCGATCAGGGGTAAGAAACCGGGCGATTACCGTCTGGCGTATCGCCGTTAACCCCGCGTCACTCATCGTCCTGAAATGGCGCACCACATAGTTTTACATCGATGACCGGGGAATACTAACGGTCTGTTCACCCTTTTTCTGCATAGCGGATGGGAAGCTGCGTGAATTGTCGTTGCTCCCGGTGTTGGCGGGGCATTGGCTTTCCGCTGCAGGAAAGGGAATGATGATGCCGTTTTTGTTGAAAAACAAAGCTTTACTTGCGCTTAGTGCCAGTGCGCTTACGATCAGCGGATGTTCTTCAATGGGCGGAAGCAATTTGCCGCCTGCGCCGTCCATTCCCTATCAGCAGCAGGCCAGCGAAGAATATATCATTGGTCCGCTTGATAAAATCCGCATTTTTGTCTGGCGGAATGATGAACTTGGCGGGACAGTTCAGGTGCGCCCTGACGGCCGCATTACCACGCCGCTGATCACGGATATGCCTGCCGCTGGTAAGACTGCGACCATGCTTGCGCAGGATATCAAGTTGCAATTATCACAATATATCAATGACCCAATCGTCTCGGTCATCATTACCGAATTTGCTGCGACCAATAATCAGCAAGTCCGGATTGCCGGGGCTGGCGTCGGCAAACCGGCTTCGGTGCCCTACCGTGCTAATATGACATTGCTGGACGCCATCACGGCAGTTGGCGGGATTTCCGAATATGCGGCCGGGAACAAGGCCCGGCTTCAGCGTATGGATCGCAACACCGGTCGCATGCAGGAATATAGTCTTCGCATTGGGGATTTGCTGCGCAAAGGCGACACCAAGGCCAATGTGCTGCTGCAACCCGGTGATGTCATCATCATACCGGAAAGCATGTTTTAAGCAGTTAGCCCATCGGCTCCCCTCAGATGGATAGAGACAGAAAAGCGATATGAACGGCCTTTACGACGAACTGCGATTGGCGATCCACAGCATCTGGAACCGGCGCTGGCTGGCGCTGGCGGTTGCCTGGGCCGTCTGCCTGATCGGTTGGCTCGTGGTGGCGTTGATCCCCAATGCCTATGAGTCGAAGGCGCGCATCATGATTCGCGCTGAAAGTCCGTTAAATGAACGGGTTGGCATCACGGCGGGTGAAGAACGCAAGGTTGTTGAGCGGCTTGGGCAAGCGCTGAGCTCGGCTGATAATCTTGCCAAGGTCGTTCGCGGCACCGATCTGGGCCGCACCGTCGCTTCGGAGGCAGAACTTGCGGGCAAGATTGCGGCGCTTCGCAAAAATGTCGAAGTAAAGTCCGACATCAATAACGAAAAAATCTTCACCATCACGGCAACCCAGCCATCGCCGAAGGATGCACGCGATGTGGTGCAGAAAATGATTGAGGTGGCTGAAGAAGACAGCATTGCCGGCGACCGCAAAGCGACCAGCACATCGGTTCGTTTTCTCGACAAACAACTGGAGCAGATCCAGAAAAAGCTGGCCGAGGCAGAGGCGAAGCGCGTTGCCTTTGAAACCCAAAATCTTGGCATGCTGCCGGGTGTCGGCTCAGTGTCCGCCCGCATGGAAGCAGCGCGGGCAGAGCTTGGCCAGATCGATTCGCAGCTGATCCAGGCACGCAGCGCGCTGGCCGCGCTCAATAGCCAGCTGGCGGGAACACCTGCAACGATGACCACGCCGGGTGTTGGCGGTGGCGGTGCCCCATCGGCGCTCGCCCAAGCTCAAGGCGAACTTGCCGCCATGAAAGCCCGTGGCCTGACCGACAATCATCCCGACGTTATTGCCATCCGCAATCAGATTTCCATCCTGCGATCACAGGGCGGCAGCGGTGGCGGTGGCGGTGGCGGTTTCAAGACGCCCAATCCGGCCTATGCGTCGTTGCAATCGATGAAGGCAGAGCGCGAAGCTGCTGTATCCGCGCTCACGGCCCGCAAATCGGCCTTGCAGTCTGACATGAGCCAGCTTGCGGCAAAACAGACGGCAGAACCTGGCGTTGCCGCCGAATATGAGCGGATCAACCGCGATTATGAGGTGCAGAAGGCGCAATATGACAAGCTGCTGACCGATCGCGAAGAAATCCGTTTGCGCGGGCAGGTTGGTGCGCAGACCGGCGCCGTGCAATTTCAGGTAATGGAAGAACCGGTAATGTCAAAGGCGCCTGCAACGCCCAATCGCTGGTTGTTGCTGCCAATGGTGCTGTTTGCCGGGCTTGGTGCCGGGGCTGCGACAGCCTTTGCCCTTGGCCATTTGCAAACCAGCTATCCGACGGCTGCCAAGCTGGAACGTGCCAGCGGCCTGCCTGTGATTGGCTCTATTTCGCAAATGCTCACCAGCGAGCAGCGCATTGAGCGCAAGCGCAAGCTGCGGCTGTTTTTCAGTGGTTCAGCAGCACTTGTTGGCGTCTTCGCGTTGCTGATGATTGTCGAACTGGTCCAGCGTGGCCTGGCATGACGGGGGATAAGAAAATGAACAAACACAGCCCCATAAAGCCGCCTGCATCGCTGCTTGAGCGTGCGAATTCCATATATGATTTCGGGGCTGCCCTGCGCGGTGGCGCACCAATGGCGCCGCCCGCGCCTATAGCTGCTCCAGTCGCCGATCCGGTACCAGTCCCGCCAGCGGCAGCTGTACCAACGCCTGTTGCAGCGCCAGTTGCTGCACCTCCTCGCGTCCCGACACCCATGGCACCCGCGCCATTGCCGCGCAGCGATCGCTTTGCCAAAATTGACCGGGAACGGTTGCGGGCTTCCAACATGATTGACCCCGATGGCCCGGTCACGGGCCTGTCTGAGGAATTCCGCATCGTGAAGCGCCAACTGCTGCTGGCCGCGCGCGGCGGGAAGGGGCTGGAGCCCATTGATCGCGGCGAACGCATATTGATCTGCTCGGCCCACCCCAATGAGGGCAAGACATTTTGCGCCATCAATCTGGCGCTTTCGATGGCTTCGGAAAAGGATAATCGCGTCCTGCTGGTCGATGCGGACTTTGCGAAGCCCAGCGTGCTGGCGCGGCTTGGTATTCCCAGCAGCCCGGGTCTGATGGATGCACTTGCCGATCCTTCTGTTGATGTAGAGGATTATGTGATTGCGACCGACATAGAGGGTCTGTCGATCCTGCCTGCAGGCGCGCAAACCAATCAGGATACCGAATATCTGGCAGCATCGCGGGCTGAAGCAGTGCTGAACAAGCTGACTGAGCATGATCCGGCGCGGATTGTGATCTTCGATTCGCCGCCTGCGCTTGCGGCGTCCCCTGCTTCGGTGCTTGCGCTACAGGTCGGGCAGACCGTGGTTGTGGTGCATGCTGATGTCACCACCGACAGCGCGCTGCGCGATGCGCTGAGTTTGCTCTCTGGCTGTGAGCATATCCAGCTGATGCTTAATCGCGCCAAATTCTCCCCCACCGGACGCAAGTTCGGCAGTTACTACGGATATGGAGCATGAATATGCACAACCGGAACCTCCCCCTGAAAGCCTATATGCTGCTTGGCATTGCGATGATCGCATTTCCTGCCTCGGCCCAGGCGCAGAGCATTGCCTCTGACTGGTCGCCGATGGAAGACAGCGATGCCGTTGGCCCTGCCGCTTCCGCAGAACCCGCTCAAGCGGCTCCGCGTGATCGCCCTCGGGTTGATGTGACGCCCTATATTGAGGTGCAACAGGTCTTTTTTGCCGATCTGGATGGCGGCAATGATTTGTTGACCTATACGACAGTTGCAGCCGGCGTTGATGCAAGCATTTCCACGCGCCGCGCAGAAGGGCAAGTCAGTCTGCGTTATGAGCGGGTGATTGGTTATGACAATCAGGTGCCCGATCAGGATATTGTCAGCGGGCTTGCCCGTGGTTCGGTCGCCGTGACCCGCAATCTCAGCCTTGAGGCAGGGGCGCTTGCCACCCGTTCAGGGGTTGATGGTCGCGGCGCTTCGCAGACGTCCTTCCTGCCCTTTTCCGACAATGTAACGCAGGTCTATTCGGTTTATGCCGGGCCGACCTTCTCTGCGCAGGTTGGCGAGTTGGGCGTCAATGCGGCGTACCGCGTTGGCTATACCAAGGTTGAGGATGTCAATCCGGGGCCATTGCCTCCGGGCCAGACGCCAATCGACATTTTCGATGACAGCGTCAGCCATTCGGCCACGGCCTCTGTCGGCATGCAGCCGGGCAGTCTGCCCTTTGGCTGGGCGGTTGGTGTTGGCTATGACCGTGAAGATGGTGGCCAACTCGATTCCCGCTTTGAAGGGGCCTATGTGCGCGGTGATGTGACGGTGCCGATCACCGATACGCTCGCAGCCGTCGGCGGTATTGGCTATGAGAAGGTGACCATCAGCGAGCGGGATGCGCTGCGCGATGGCCTGGGCAACCCCGTGGTCGGCCCCGGTGGCCGTCTGGTGGTTGATCCCACGTCACCGCGTATCAACGCCTATGAATCCGATGGGCTTATCTGGGACGCAGGCGTGTTGTGGCGACCGAGTCGCCGAACCACGCTGGAGGCGCGCTATGGCCATCGCTATGGCACTGACACTTATATCGGCAGCTTCAGCTATGTTCCCAATGAGCGTATGGGTGTGAATGTCTCGGTCTATGATAGTGTTTCGGGCTTTGGCGGCGCATTGAACAATGCGCTGGACAGCCTGCCGACGCAGTTCCGCGCCAACCGCAACCCACTGACGGGTGATCTGAACAATTGTGCCTTTGGTGCAGCCGGTGGCTTCTGTCTGAACAATGCTTTGCGCACGGCAAGCTCCGCCACCTTCCGCTCACGCGGGGTGCAGGCGTCGCTTGCACAAAATAGTGGTCCGTGGAGCAGCGGTCTCGCCATAGGCTATGATCGCCGCAAATTCCTGGCCTCTGCGCTGGGCGGGCAAGGGCAGATTTCGGGCCTGATTGATGAGAATTATTATCTCTCCGGCTATCTTGGCCGCGAACTGGACCGTCGTTCGAGCATTTCGACCAATGTCTATGCGACGCTGAACGATCCGGGGCAGGCAGGCGCGCCTGATAGCTATGGCTTTGGCGCGAATGCTGCCTATTATCGCAATATATGGCGTGGGCTGTCGGCAACGGCTGCCGTTGGCATCGATACGTTCGAGATCGAGGATTTCGAACAGGATGTGTCGGCTTCTGCGCTGCTCGGCCTGCGCTACAGCTTCTGATCTGATAGGACTGACTGATGTACGATCAATATTACGGGTTTTCGGGACGCCCATTCCAGCTGACGCCGGACCCGCATTATTATTTTGAAAGCCTGACGCACCGCAAGGCGCTGTCCTATCTGGGCTATGGCCTGGCGCAGGGTGAGGGCTTCATTGTCATCACCGGCGAAGTTGGCGCGGGTAAGTCCACGCTGGTCAGTCACCTGATGCAAACCATTGACAAGGCGCGGCTGACCGCTGCCACTGTTGTCACCAGCCAGCTGGACGGCAATGATATGGTGCAGATGACCGCCGAGAGCTTTGGCATCGACACGCGTGGGCTTGATAAGGCCGCGACGCTGAAGGCCATTGAGAATTTCCTGCACGCAGAGGCGCGTGCTGGTCGCAGGTGCCTGCTGGTGGTTGATGAGGCGCAGAATCTGGCGGTGAGCGCGCTCGAAGAATTGCGCATGCTTTCAAACTTCCAACTGGGCTCGTCAGCCTTGCTGCAGATATTCCTGCTGGGGCAACCCGAATTCCGCGATTTGGTGCAATCCGCGCCAGAGCTGGAGCAACTGCGCCAGCGCGTGATTGCGACGCATCATCTGGATGCAATGGATGCCGACGAAGTCGAACCCTATATCCGGCATCGCCTGGCGCGGGCGGGAGCCAATGGCCGCCCGCAACTGACCGAAGATGCTTTTGACGCCATCTACGCCGAAACGGGCGGGGTTCCGCGCAAGATCAATGCGTTGATGAATCGCACTCTGTTGATGGGGGCTGTAGAGCAGGTCGACGTGCTCGATGGTAAGCTGATTGAGGCAGTGATTGCCGACATGGCGGGCAAGCCATTTGAATATGAAGCTCCGCTTTCAGCGCATGGCCCGGTCGCGATGGCAGCGGTTGCTGCCTACACAGAGGTTGAGCCTGAAGTTGCGGCAGATGCCGAAGCCGTCGAGGCACCTGTGCCTACAGCGTCCGTAATTCCACTTGCTGCACCGACTGCCCCAGTCGCAACTGCAGCGGATGCGGAAACGCTAAATGCCCTCCATGCGCGCGTTGAGCGTTTGGAGGCCCGCATCGCTGAACAGGATGCCGATTTGCGCCGGGTGCTTGCGCTTGTCACCGATTGGGTGGAAAAGGATAATCAGTCGCTGGCGGCGGAAATCCGGAATATCCGCGCCGCCTGATCCACGCCGCCTGATCCACGGGGGAATATCTTTTGCGCAACGCGCTTTCGGTTGATGTCGAGGACTGGTTTCACGTCGGCGCGTTCGAGAATGTGATTTCTCGGGACGATTGGCGCGGGCTGGAATGCCGCGTCGAGCGTAACACCGATGCGCTGCTGCAAATGTTTGATGAAGCCGGCATCAAGGCTACGTTCTTTACGCTGGGCTGGGTGGCTGAGCGCTATCCCCAGCTGCTGCGGCGGATTGCCGATGCCGGGCATGAGCTGGGCAATCATGGTTCGGAACATGACCGTGTTTTCACCCTGACGCCCGAACAATTCGCCGCCGATATTGATCGTGCGCGCAAGGCGATTGAGGACGCCAGTGGCGCGCTTGTTACCGGCTACCGTGCGCCCAGCTTCTCGATTGATCAGCGCACGCCCTGGGCGCACCGCGTTTTGGCCGAACAGGGCTATGCCTATTCCTCCAGCGTCGCGCCGGTAAAGCATGACCATTATGGCTGGGCAGAAGCGCCGCGTTTCGCCTTCCGCCCTGTCGCTGATTCCGACTTGATCGAGATTCCGGTGACGACTGCGGTCTTTGCGGGCAAAAGGCTGGCGGCGGGTGGTGGCGGCTTCTTCCGCTTGTTGCCTTACCAGTTTTCGAGCTGGGCAATCCGGCAGGTGAATGGCGACAATCGGCGTCCGGCCATCATCTATTTTCATCCCTGGGAAATTGATCCGGGCCAGCCGCGTGTTGCCAATGCGCCCCTCAAATCAAAGCTGCGCCATTATACGAAGCTTAGGGCCATGGCGCCAAAGCTGAAGCGACTGATGCGGGATTTTCAGTGGGATCGGCTTGATGCCATTGTTGAAGCTGAGAGGGAGCGGATGCCATGAACGCGCCGATGGTGCATGATCGTGCCATGGTACGGGCGGCACATCTCTCCGACGCGGCGGAATGCGCGGCGATTGACGCCTTTGTGATGCAGCATAGCGATTCCACGCCCTTTCACTTGACGGCCTGGATGAAGGCTGTGGAGGCCGGCACTGGTCAAAAGGCGCATATACTGGTCGCAGAAACAGCCGCGGGAGAGATTGAAGGCATGCTGCCTGTCCATGCCATCGGCTCTCCGCTATTTGGCAAGGCAATGGTATCATCGGGTTTTGCCGTGGGCGGCGGTATCCTTGCAAACAGTCAGGGTGTAGCCGAGCGACTGGCCGATGCCGTATGGAATCTGGCGAAGGCGCAGAAATGCCCTTCGGTTGAGCTTCGCGGCGGTGCGCTGCCGCATGGGCTTTGGATTATCAAGGGTAATGCCCACGCCAATTTTGCGCGGCCTTTGACCAATGACGATGATGCCGAACTGCTCGCCATCCCCCGCAAGCAGCGTGCCGAGGTGCGCAAGGGGCTGGACAAAGGCCTGACCGTCGAAACTGGTAACAATGCGCGTGATCTGAATTGGCATTATGCCGTCTATTCTGAAAGCGTGCGCAATCTGGGCACGCCGGTATTCCCGAAGGCATTGTTGGCAGAGGTGCTCAGCCGCTTTGGCGATGATGCCGATATATTGACGGTGTTGTCAGGCGGCAAACCCGTGGCCAGCGTACTCAGCCTTTACCACAAGGGTTCAGTGATGCCCTATTGGGGCGGCGGCGTGTTTGCGGCGCGGGCGCTGCGGGCCAATGATGTAATGTATTATGCGCTGATGAACCACGCACGGCGGCGCGGCTGTGTCGCCTTTGATTTCGGCCGATCAAAGGTTGGGTCAGGCGCGTTCAACTTCAAGAAAAACTGGGGTTTTGAACCGCAGCCCTTGGCCTACGCCGTGCGCACTGCCGATGGCGCAGAACCGCGCGACATCAACCCCAACAGCCCAAAATATAAGGCACAAATCGCGCTCTGGCAGAAACTGCCTCTGCCCATCGCCAATCTGATCGGCCCCTGGATCGCCAAAGGGCTGGGGTGATGCAAGAAATATTGTTCCTAGCGCACCGCGTTCCATGGCCGCCGGATCGCGGCGACAAAATTCGTTCCTTCAACATTCTTCAGAAACTGAAGACAATGGCACCGGTGCATGTCGGTGCCTTTGCCGATGATGCGCGTGATCTGGAATGTGCGGAAAAGGAACGCACCGGGCTTGCCTCGCTGCACAGCGAATTGCGTGACAAACCGCAATGGCTTGCTGGCATCGAGGCGCTGGCTGCGAACAAGCCAGTGTCGCTTACCAGCTTTGGCTCACGGACGATGCAGGACTGGGTCAACGAGCGGCTGGCCAGTGGAACAATCAGCCATATCTTCGTCTTCTCAGGGCAAATGGCGCAATATGTGCCTGCTGATTTTGCCGGTCGCCTGATCATGGATTTTGTCGATGTCGATAGCGCCAAATTTGAGAGCTATGCCAGTGAAGGCAGAGGATTCATGCGCTGGATTAATGCGCGTGAGGGCATGAAGCTCTCGGCGTATGAGGCAGCGACCGCAAAACGCGCTGACGCCAGCCTGTTCGTCAGCGAGGCAGAGGCTGCGTTATTCCGGGCCCGCAGCGGCGCAAAAAATGTTTTCGGTGTCGGTAACGGCATCGACTCGGTCTTTTTTGATCCCGCTGCGAAATTTAAGAAACTGCATCCGGTCTTTCCGGACCCGCTGATCGTTTTCACCGGCCAAATGGACTATCGCCCCAATATAGAGGCTGTTGCCGATTTCGCCCGCAATGCCTTCCCCGCGATCCGAGCGGCCCATCCTGAAACCACTTTCGCCATTGTTGGGCGGAATCCGACTCAGGCGGTGGTTGATCTGTCGGCATTGCCGGGGGTGATGGTGACAGGCGCTGTCGATGATGTCCGCACCTGGCTTGCGGGTGCGGATGTTGTGGTCGCACCCTTGCGCATTGCGCGTGGCATCCAGAATAAGGTGCTGGAGGCGATGGCGATGGAGAAGCCTGTGGTAGCCTCGACCGCTGCCGCAGAGGGCATAGAAGCGACGGATGGCGCGCATTTCATGGTCGCTTCGACCGTCGCTGATGAAGCGCGGATGGTGATCGAATTGCTCGGCGATTTAAAGCGCCGGCTTGCTCTGGGCAAAGCCGCCCGTGCGCATGTCGTCACCCATTATGGTTGGGACCAGCAATTGGCGGCGCTTGACGGGATAATGCGGCCGTGAGTGAACAGTGGCGCAGCGCTTTGGTCAGGCTCGCTACCGCTTGGGCGGCCATCCTTGCGCTCTTTTGGCGCGATGCATTCGACATGGCGGCGATCTGGTGGAACAGTTCCACTTTCAACCATTGCCTGCTGATCCTGCCGATAATCTGGTGGCTGGTCGATCAGCGTAAAGAGGCATTGGCGCAGATCAGGCCGCTAACCTGGGCACCTGCGCTGCTCTGGCTGGGCGCAGGCGGTTTGGGCTGGTTGCTGGGCGATGCAGCGGGTGTGGCCCTTGCGCGGCATGCCGGGCTGATCATGATGCTGCAGGGCGCCGTTGGCGTGCTGCTTGGTCCACATGTTGTGCGCGGCCTTGCCTTTCCCCTATTCTACGCTTTCTTCCTCATTCCCTTTGGCGAGGAATTTGTGCCCGCATTGCAAACGCTGACCGCCAAAATGTGCATGTGGCTGCTGGGGTTGACGGGGATCCCCGCGCATATTGAAGGCATATACATCTCCACACCCACGGCGCTGTTCCGCGTGGCAGAGGCCTGCTCGGGCGTGAAGTTCCTCGTCGCCATGGTGGCGCTCGGTGCGCTGGTTGCCAATCTTTGTTTCAAAAGCTGGGGCAGGCGGATCGCCTTCATGGCGGCCTGTGTAATAATCCCGATCATTGCCAATGGCCTGCGCGCCTTTGGCACCATTTACATCGCGCATCACGGCAACGTCGATTTTGCGGCGAGTTTCGACCATGTTTTTTATGGCTGGATATTCTTTGGCGTGGTTATCGCGCTGGTGCTGGCGGCTGGCTGGCCTTTCTTTGATAAGGCAGCCGATGCAAAGCCGGTTGATCCTGACAAATTGCAAGGGACAGTGAAATTCCCACTGGCAGCGAAGCTGGCATTGCCCGCCTTGCTCGCGTTGGCCGCGACGCCTTTCGGCTGGTCTGCGCTTGCCAGCCATAGCGCGTCACCCGTCCCGGCAAAAATCGCCTTGCCCGACGTGGCCGGATGGACGCGTGTTGACTATGCACCGCAACGGCCGTGGAAACCGCATTTTGCAAAGGCCAGCCATGAACTGCTTGGCCGCTATCGCAATGCTGTGGGGCAGGAGGCGGACCTTTATATCGCTGTTTATGATCGGCAAAGCGATGGGCGCGAACTGGTTGGTTTTGGTCAGGGCGCTGTTGGCACAGATAGCATCTGGTCATGGATTGAAAGCTGCAAAAGCCCGGATAACGGCAAATGCGAACGGATCAGCGCTGACAATAAGGCCTTGCGCGAAGTGCTGAGCTACTACCGCATCAATGGCACGACCAGCGGCTCCGGCACAGCCATCAAGCTGGCAACGATGAAGGCGCGTTTGTTGGGCGGGAACCAGCAGGCCGTGGCTGTGCTGGTGTCTGCGGAACGCGTCGGCAAGGTGGAACCGCGCCCGGCCATCGATGCCTTTGTCGAATCCCTAGGGAATATCGACAAATTGGCTGACCGCATGGCTGGACTGCGCTAGGGGCAGCCATCATGTGCGGTATCGCAGGCATTTTTCACGTCGAAAGCTCAAAGCCGGTTGACCCTGAACGGGT
>CAYVQO010000018.1:23779-26434 GCA_964452835.1 uncultured Sphingorhabdus sp.
GTATCGCAGGCATTTTTCACGTCGAAAGCTCAAAGCCGGTTGACCCTGAACGGGTGAAGCGGATGACCGATGCCATTGCCCATCGTGGCCCCGACGGCTCTGGCATATGGACTGCGCCGGGCATCGGCCTGGGCCATCGGCGGCTGTCGATCATTGATCTGGGCGGCGGCGCACAGCCGATGCTGAGCGAAGATGAAAGTCTGGTGCTCAGTTTCAACGGCGAAATCTATAACTTCCTTGAACTGCGCAAAGAGCTTGAGCTGCTCGGCCACGCTTTTCGGACCAACAGCGACAGTGAAGTCATTATCGAAGCCTATCGTCGGTGGGGAGCGGAAAGCGTCGCACGGCTGCACGGCATGTTCGCCTTTGCGCTTTATGATCAGCCCAAACGCCAATTGCTGCTGGCCCGCGACCGCCTGGGCGTGAAGCCGCTATTCCATGCGGCGCTTTCCGATGGCAGCATCATTTTTGGTTCCGAGCTAAAGGCATTGCTTGCGCATCCGGCGTTGCGGCGCGAACCCGACCTTGCGGCGGTTGATGACTATCTGGCCTTTGGTTATGTCCCTGATCACACCAGCATTGTCGCTGGCGTCGAAAAGCTGGCGGCCGGCCATTATTGGGTGCTGACCCAAGGCAAAGCAGCGCCGCGCCCTGAAAAATATTGGGATATTGATTTCTCGCAGCGTGCAAAAGGCAGCGAGGCCGAATTGCAGGAAGAGCTGTTGCGCCTTATGCGGCAAGCCGTCCTCAGCCGCATGGTGGCCGATGTGCCCTTGGGTGCGTTCCTCTCTGGCGGTGTCGATAGCAGCAGCGTCGTCGCGCTGATGGCAGAGGCATCGCGTGTGCCTGTGAAGACCTGCTCAATCGGCTTTGATGTCGGTGCGCTGGATGAAAGCGAATATGCTGACCGCATCGCCAAACGCTTTTTGACGGAACATCGCAGCAAGACCGTGGCTGCCGATGATTTCGCGCTTGCCGACCTGCTTTCCCATCATTTTGACGAGCCCTTTGCCGATGCCTCTGCTCTGCCCACCTATCGCGTGTGCGAAATGGCGCGTCAGCATGTGACTGTTGCATTGTCTGGAGACGGCGCAGACGAGGCGCTGGCCGGCTATCGCCGCCATGTCTTTCACCATGGCGAAGAACGGATGCGCCGCCTGCTGCCACAATCGGTCCGTGGACCGTTATTCGGTGCATTGGGTGCCATCTATCCCAAGGCCGACTGGGCGCCGCGTCCATTGCGCGCCAAGACCACCTTTCTATCACTCGCCCGGTCGGGAGAGGAGGGCTATGCCGAGGCCGTCGGCGTCACAGCGCCAATGCAACGGCATGCGCTCTATTCGCGGCGGATGCGCGGCAATATTGGCGATTATCGGGCCGAGCGGCATATGCACGCGCTGATGGCCAATGCACCGGCGCAAAGCGGGCTGGATCGGGCACAATATGCCGACATGAAATTATGGCTGCCGGGGGATATATTGACCAAGCTGGATCGCACCAGCATGGCGGTAGGGCTGGAGGCGCGGGAGCCCTTGCTCGACCACCGCCTGCTGGAATTTGCTGCAAGCCTGCCAGAAAATATGCGCGTGCGGGGCGGGCAGGGCAAATGGCTGATGAAACGGACCATGGAACGCTATTTGCCGGAGGATATCCTCTATCGTCCGAAAATGGGTTTTGTGACGCCGATCGCGCAGTGGTTCCGCGGGCCATTGGCTGATGCGGCGCGGGGGATTGCCACTAGTGCGGTGCTGGCAAAGACGGGGTGGTTTGATGCGGTCGCCATTTCAAAAGTGGCTGAGGATCATATTGCTGGTCGGTCAGACAATAGTCGGCTGCTTTGGCAGCTTTTGATGCTGGAAAAATCGGTCAGCCGTATATTTGGCTAGGGGTAAACGGCCCGCATAAAATAAAGCCCTTCGGGCGGGGCATTGTGGGCAAGCGCGGTGCGATCCTTGGCATCAAGCGCTGCCTGCAAATCTTTGGCACTCCATCGCCCAGTGCCTACCGCCGTCAGGCTGCCCACCATTGAACGGACCTGATGGTGGAGGAAGGACCGTGCCTCCGCCTCGATCAGCACATGCTCGCCTTCGCGGCGGACGTCCAGCCGGTCGAGTGTCTTGACCGGGCTTTCCGCCTGGCAATGCGCCGAGCGGAAGGTGGTGAAGTCGTGGAGGCCTACCAGCAACTGCGCCGCGTCGTGCATCGCCGCTGCATCCAGTGTCTGGATAACCTGCCACGCCCGGTCGCGTTCAACCGTCAACGGCGCGCGGCGGTTGACGATATGATATTCATAGGCGCGGCCTATGCAGGAAAAACGGGCGTGCCAGTCATCCGGCACAATCTGGCAATCGAGTATCGCAATCGGCGCTGGCCGCAAATGCGCGTTGATCCCGCCCATCAGGCGAAAGGGGGTCAGGCTGGTTTCCAGATCAAAATGCGCGCGCATCGCCAGCGCATGTACGCCCGCATCGGTGCGCCCCGCCGCATGCAGCTGCACCTCCGCGCCGCCGACCTTGGCTATCGCTTCCTCAATCTCCTGCTGCACCGAAGGCCCATGCGCCTGCCGCTGCCAGCCCATATAGGGTGTGCCATCATATTCGATGGTGAGCGCGAAGCGGGTCATGTAAGGCGGGTACCGGCGGGGATGGGAAAGCC
>CAYVQO010000019.1:0-23542 GCA_964452835.1 uncultured Sphingorhabdus sp.
TTGATTGGAACGCGCTGCTACCCTTCATCCTGATCGGCTTTGTCGCGCAGATGGTCGATGGCGCGCTTGGCATGGCCTTTGGCGTCATCTGTTCCACCTTGCTGGTCAGCGTGATGGGTGTGCCACCTGCGCGGGCCTCGGCCAGCGTGCATCTGGTGGAGACTTTCACAACGGGCGCATCGGGTATCAGCCACGTGCTGCACAAGAATGTCGATTGGAAACTGTTCGCGCGGATCGCGGTACCTGGTGTCATCGGCGGCGTGCTGGGGGCCTATGTGCTTGCCAACATCCATGCCGAAGTCGCGCGGCCATTGGTCATGCTGTACCTCACCTGCCTTGGTTTTTACCTGCTGTACAAAGCGCTGACCTACCCACAACTGCCCAAGGCCAAGGACGCGAAGGTTACGGTGCCGCTGGGCCTGATTGGCGGATTCCTTGACGCGTCGGGAGGCGGAGGCTGGGGGCCAGTGGTGACGTCCAACCTGCTTCTCCAGGGGACGGACCCGCGCAAGACCATTGGCACAGTCAATACAGCGGAATTCTTCCTGACCTTTACCGTTTCGCTGACCTTCATCCTGACCATAGGGCTGGAGGCATTTACGCTGGCAACGGGGGGCCTATTGATTGGTGGACTGCTTGCCGCGCCCTTTGCCGGCTATGTGGCCAAAAAAGTCCCTCCCAAAACCCTTCTGCTGCTGGTCAGCATCGTATTGACCGCGACCAGTCTGTTCAGCCTGTACAAGGCACTCAGTTAAACCGGCTTGCCAGCACAGCTGCCACCGCGCAGAAAGCTGCGTAGGGGGGAAAGCTTTGCCGCTGGCATTTACCGGATATGATTGGGCTGTTCTGGCCGTCTATGTCGCGTTGCTGGCACTGGCAGCATGGTGGTCCACGCGCCGGACGATCGCAAAGGCGGATGATTATTTCCTTGCCAGCCACCATGCGCCGACATGGCTGGTTGCTGTCTCTGTGCTGTCGACGATGCAGTCCGCCGCGACTTTCCTTGGCGCACCGGACAACAGCTTTCGCGGCGATTACAGCTATTTGACCAGCAATTTCGCGGCGATCATTGCCGCCTTCATCGTCGCCCGTGCGCTGATCCCGCGCTTCTACGCCATTGGCGCAACCACGGTTTATGAGCTGCTGGAAACACGATTTGACGCAACAGCGCGCCGGGCGGCGGCAGGCATGTATCTGGTCGGGCGCATTTTGGCCAGCGGCGCACGGCTCTACCTTGCCGCCATTGCGGTTTCGATGATCATCTTTCTGGATGTCGAACCGCAGCATATCATCATCGCCTCGGCTGTCCTCGTCGCCTTCGGCCTTATCTTCACCCTGTTCGGCGGATTGAATGCCGTGATCTGGAGCGATCTGGTGCAAGTGATACTCTATGTCGGCGGTGCAATATTGGTGTTGGTCTTCCTGTTGCATCGCATTCCAGCGACTGGGGCCGAAATCGTCACAGCGCTGCAGAATGCGCCTGGTGATGTAGACAAGTTGCGGCTGATCGACTGGTCACTCGATTTTTCCAAGCCCTTCACCATCTGGGCGATTCTGACCGGGCTGGTGCTCCTTAACATCGGCAATGCCGGACTGGATCAGGATACGACGCAGCGTTTCCTAGCCTGCGAAGATGCCAAGGCGGGAACGCGGGCGCTGTACAGTTCGATGTGGGTAGCGATACCTGTGGTTGCGCTTTTCATGGCCATTGGTTCGCTCCTCCATATCTTTTACGAGAGGCCGGAGCTGATGGGCGTCAGCACCAGTGCCGCACAAAGTTTTTCGGGCGAGACAATCACCGTTTTCATGTCCTTCATCCTCTCAGAAATTCCGCCGGGCTTACGCGGGCTGGTAACCGTTGGCGTGATTGCTGCCGCTGCGATCAATTCCGGCCTGATATCGATGTCAGCGGTGCTGGTCAGCGATTTCTATCGCCCCTATCGGGAACGGATAGGCGCGCCACCGCCCGAACATCATTATGTACATGCCGGGCGCATGGGCGTCGTTCTGCTGGCCGTTGCGCTGTTCGCCATGTCGATCCTTTGCTTCTATTGGCAACGCTATAGCGACATGCCGCTGCTGGAATTTGTGCTGGGGGTGATGGTCTTTGCCTATTCGGGGCTGCTAGGGGTTTATGCTGTGGCGCTGTTTACCGCACGTGGATCAACGGGTTCAGTGATCGCCGCGCTGCTGGTGGGCTTTTGCGCGATATTGCTGCAACAGCATTATATTGTCGACAGCCTTGGCCTGCTGCCCGCCATGAAAAGCCTGGCCTTCCCATGGCAGCTGTGCATTGGCGCTACCCTTGCCTTCCTCACCTGCTATGCTGGTCACCCAAAGGAGAAGATCGGATGAAATGGTTGATCCCGCTGGCGCTGCTAATGTCTAGCGCAGCAAACGCAATGCCGTTGTACGACAGCGACATGGAAGCAATCTCCAAAGGGCAGCGAAGCAGCGAGGAGGCAGTCAAAGCCTATCTGAAGCGGATCGCCGAGATTGATGACAGCGGACCTACGCTGAACGCCGTAATAACGCTCAACCCCGATGCGCTTAAAGAAGCGAAGGCGCTGGACCGCGAGCGGCGCGAGGGCAAGCTCCGCGGGCCGCTGCACGGCGTACCAATTTTGCTGAAGGACAATATCGAAGCTGCCGGTTCCATGCCGACTACAGCTGGCTCGCTGGCGCTAAAAGACAATGTCACCAACCGCGATGCGCCGCTTGTTGCGCGATTGAAAGCCGCTGGAGCGGTGATCCTGGGCAAGACCAACCTGTCCGAATGGGCCAATATCCGTTCGGATAATTCGACCAGCGGCTGGAGCGCGGTCGGAGGCCTGACCAAAAACCCGCATAGCCTGCCGCACAATACATGTGGTTCCTCATCAGGCAGTGGTGCCGCGATGGCAGCAATGCTGGCGGCGGGAACGGTTGGGACAGAGACTGACGGCTCGATCACCTGCCCCGCCTCGATCAATGGCGTTGTCGGCTTCAAACCCACAGTAGGGTTGGTATCGCGCCGCTATGTGGTGCCGATCAGCCATACGCAGGATACTGCAGGCCCGATGACGCTGACGGTACGCGATGCCGCGCTGATGCTCGAAGCCATGGCGGGAACCGACCCGCAGGATCCAGCCACTGCCGAAGCCGATGCGCGCCGCGTCAACTATGCCGAGGCGCTGTCCATGGATGAGCTGAAGGGCCTGCGCGTCGGGCTGGTCGAGATGCCGGGTGTCGATGCTGCGTTGATTGCAGCGGCCAAAGCGCGGCTGGAGGCAGCGGGGGCAATCATCGTCCCCTTACCTATCAACCCCGCCGACTATGGCGAGTTGGGGCAAGCCGAGTTCAAGATTTTGCTCGCCGAGTTGAAGGCCGATCTGGCCAGTTATTTGCAATCGTTGCCGCCGCGTAAAGTCCCGCACCGGACGCTCTCCGACATTATCGCTTTCAACAAAGCCAATGCCGAAACCGAACTCAAGCATTTCGGGCAAGAGACATTTGAGCTGGCGGACAAGGAGGCCGGCCTTGATGACCCGGTTTATCTGGACGCCGTATCAAAAGCCCGCCGCCTGTCACGTGACGAGGGGCTGGACAAGCTGTTCGCGGATAACAAGCTCGACCTGATTGTCGGCCAGACCAACAGCCCGGCATGGCTCTCGACACTCGGCAAGGGCGATGCCTTTGCGCTCCCGAGCCTAAGCCGCCTGCCTGCCACCGCTGGCTACCCGCATTTGACGGTGCCAATGGGCGCGGTGAATGGGCTTCCCGTGGGGCTAAGTTTCATTGGGCTGCAATGGCAGGATGCCAAGGTGCTGAGTGCGGGTTATGCCTTTGAGCAGGTCGGGCCAAGTTTGCGGGTGGTGCCGCCCTTTATGGTCTCTGCCAATCCTCAGCCAATTTCAAAAAGCGAATAGACCGGTCCCGCTGTTGTTTGCTCCCCGGTGCCGACAGCAACAATGTCGTTCAGCCAGCTGTAGCGTAGATCGCCACACTCAAACTTTGCACTGATAGCAAGACTATATTCGTCTGCCGCCAGCACTTCCCCTTTGGCAAAACGCGCCATGGCCTCCGGTTCAGCCAAAAAGCGCCCCTGGTACGTCAAGTAGATCATCGCGCCATCATCAGTTTTTAGCAGCAGGCGAACATCGATCACCATCACGCCATCCGCGCGGTTGATCACCCAATCTGCCCCGCGAAGCGCGACCCCGTTCAAACGCTCGCCACTGAAGGTGCCCCCCGAAACCGGTGCAACCCGGCGCAGTCCGGCAGGGGTCTGGCCAATGCTGGTCATGCCCGCAAAATCCACCGTGAGGCGAAGAGTCAACAAATGCTGGTGTTTCAATATCGTCATTGCCAAGCGATTAGCACCGCGGCACAGTTCCCGCAAAGAGAGAGCTAAAAGATGGATGAAATTATTGCGCGACGTCCCGGACCTTCTGTCCAAGAGGTATTTGCCACCGACACCAATAGTGCTCCGGAAATCATGCGTAATGAAAGCCCGGCGCAAAACCAGTCATTGAGGGATGTCAGTATAGAGCGCTATTTCTCCCGCGAGTGGCACGACCGTGAAGTTGAAAAAGTGTGGCGCAAGACATGGCAGCTCGCCTGTCGGGTAGAACATGTTCCAAACGTTGGCGATCATATCGTTTATGATATCGTGCATGACTCGCTGATTGTTGTGCGCACCGGGCCGCAAGAAATCCGCGCCTATATCAATTCGTGCCTCCACCGCGGTACCATGTTGCGAACGGAAGGCGGCTGCGTGAAGCAGTTCCGCTGCCCCTTTCATGGCTGGACATGGAAACTGGACGGCTCGCTATCCATCATACCAGGCCAATGGGATTTCCCGCATGTTGATAAGGCAAACATGAACCTACCCGAAGCCAAGGTCGGCACTTGGGGCGGCTTTGTCTTTGTCAATTTCGATCCGGATTGCGCGCCACTTGAGAGCTATCTTGAAAACCTGCCTGAACATTTTGCCGCCTTCAACATGGAAGACCGCTATGTTGCTGCGCATGTCGCAAAGATCATGCCCTGCAACTGGAAGCTGGCGATGGAAGCCTTTGTCGAGGCCTATCACGTACCGTTCGCGCACGGCCAAGTGCTGAGCTATTATGGTGACAGCAACACACAATATGATGTTTGGCCCGGTATCCGCCATGTCAGCCGAATGATTAGCGTTCAGGGCGTGCCCAGTCCTTCCAAACCCGCAACGACACCCCAACAGACGGTCGAAGAGATGCGTCGCGATGTGCCCTTCTTTGCCGGCAAGCCCATTGAAGTAGGCAAAGGTGAAACCGCACGGTCAAAATTAGCGGAGCGCGCGCGCGAAAAAATATCGCGCTCTATTGGTCGCGACATGTCCGGGTTGTCGGATACCGAGTCGCTCGACCTGATCGAGTATATGCTGTTCCCCAACATGGTCCCCTGGGGCGGGCAGGCGCTGCCGATCACCTATCGGTTCCGCCCCAATGGCGATGATCCTGAAAGCTCTATCATGGAAATCATGTTCCTGTTTTCGAAGGCACCCGATGGCAGCCATCCCGAACCGGCTAAGATGACCATGCTGGGGCTGGACCAGAAATGGGCCGAAGCCCCTGAACTGGGTTCAGCGGCGATGGTCGCCGATCAGGATACCGACAATCTGATGCGCATTCAGCGCGGACTTCGGGCCTCCAAAAAGCCCGGTGTCACTCTGGCGCGCTATCAGGAAAGCCGCATCCGCCACTATCATGAAACATTGGACGCCTATATGGCGCGATAGGCTTGCAAAGAAAAAGGGCCAGAGTTTCCCCCGGCCCTTTTCAAACTTGAACCTGATGTCGCTTACGCGCCGGCAACATCCGCCAGATTGACCTTCAGGCCGGGGCCCATGGTTGAGCTGATCGCGACCTTACGGACATATTTGCCCTTGCTGCCCGACGGCTTGGCCTTGACCACGGCATCGACCAGCGCGTCAAAATTCTTGCGCAGATCCGCATCGGTGAAGCTCTTCTTGCCGATACCGCTGTGGATGATGCCCTGCTTTTCAACGCGGAACTCGACCTGACCGGCCTTTGCCGCAGTAACAGCGGCAGCAACGTCCATCGTCACCGTGCCCAGCTTCGGGTTCGGCATCAGGCCCTTGGGACCCAGCGTCTTACCGAGGCGGCCAACGATACCCATCATGTCCGGCGTCGCGATTACGCGGTCATAATCAAGATTACCGGCCAGCATGTCTTCCATCAGGTCTTCAGCACCGACCTTATCGGCGCCAGCAGCGGTAGCCGCTTCAGCCTTGTCACCGCGGGCGAACACAGCAACCTTCATTTCCTTGCCGGTACCAGCGGGCAGCGAAACCATGCCACGAACCATCTGGTCAGCATGACGCGGATCAACGCCCAGGTTCAGCGCGACTTCGATCGTTTCGTCGAACTTGGCCGTTGCCAGTTCCTTGATCGTCTTGATCGCTTCATCGACGCCGTACAGCTTTTCCGAATCTAGAGCGGCGAGGGTTTTTGCTTTCTTGGTCAGCTTTGCCATGATCTTAGCCCTCCACCACTTCAAGGCCCATGGCGGTAGCCGAGCCTGCAATGATCTTCACTGCTGCGTCCATATCGTTCGCGTTCAAATCCGCCATTTTCAGCGTCGCGACTTCTTCCAGCTGCTTGCGGGTGATCTTGCCTGCAGAGAGCTTGCCAGGCTCTTTCGAACCTGATTTCAGGCCCAGAACCTTCTTGATCAGATAGGTTGCGGGCGGCGACTTCATCGTGAAGGTGAAGCTTTTGTCGGCGAAAACCGTGATTTTGGTTGGGATGGGCGTGCCCTTTTCCATACCGTCCGTCGCGGCATTGAATTGCTTGCAAAATTCCATGATGTTCACGCCGCGCTGGCCCAATGCAGGGCCGATCGGCGGGGAGGGGGTGGCAGAACCCGCAGGAACCTGCAGGCCGATATAGCCGTCAATCTTCTTGGCCATCAGAGGCCTCCTTTCATTCTTTCCCCATCCTTCGACATGCTCAGGATGAGCAGGTCCGAGGCGGGTCAAATTAAGCGGTCAAACAAGCATCATGGCGTGAAGCCTTGGCGCTCTCCCGCACGGGAATCACCCAGAACGCTCTGAATGAAGCGGCGCGCTTAGTCGAGCGAACGCCGGATTGCAAGCCTGTCAGATGTTGATGCTGGTAGGGATCAGGCTGGGCTGCAAATAGGGATAGGGCCGCAGCCGGTTCTGGTTACGCTGCACGATCTGCGCTTCCACGGCCCGCAACGCTGCCTGAAAGCGGGGCAAAGGGGCCTCCGCCGCTGTCGCACCGCTTCCGGTGATCGCGCTATCCTGAAACCAGTTGGGATAGGGGAAGGCGTTGCTGCGATAATCACCCAACGGTCGGTAATGGAGGGACCCCAGCAACCAAAGGACATTCAGCTGCTCCATAGCCAGCTTCTGCGGCGGCATCATGGCCAGCCAGTCGCTTTTGGCATTGCCGGGTCCATCGGGTGCCGGCATCCACCCGGCCCCGGTTACTGCAGGCGCAAAGGACATCACATCCTTCTGCGGAAAGTTGACCGCAGCATGCTGCGCGCTAGCAGTGAACAGCACCATTGTGCAAATATCGATCAACTGGCTGCGCGTCGAAATGGCCGCCGGAAAATTCCGGATGCTGCCTGTCGTTGCCAGATCCGCCGACCAAGCGGCCAACTCGCTGTCCGCCGCTACGGCTGCATCGTCAGCATAATAGACCTGCACATATTCGCGAACCCAATCATGGATCGCCTGCCAGACCAGCAAAGCATCATCACGGTAGGGATAGTCGGGCAGCATAGTGGCATCGCGCACCTGACGGGCGGAAAGATCGGCAGGCAGCATCTTTCCGATAAAGTCAAAATCTAGCCTCGCATCTGCAGCGGCCTTTTCACTGCTGGCGATGGTGCCGCCAAATATATGGTCAATAGGTCCCCCCGGCGCGATTAGCGATTTTGCCGCCTGATCATTGATGAACAATGTGCCTTCAAAATGCGGAACCATCAGCGCCCATAGGGGGTGGATATTGGCCAGATGCCGGTGTGTGGCAACAGCAACTGCCTCAATCACCAGATGCGTGTGCGCCAGATGGACAAAAAGTTCATGATAATTGCCGTCGGCGACCTGCACCACCAGCTTTGCCATTTCCCATGCCCATTGCCCATCATGGCTGGTTGACGGCAGGATCGCCGGATATTCGTCTGCATCCTGCCCGCACTGGATCGCGACCGGGATAATTGATGCCCCGCCCGGCGGCACGGCGAAGAGCGCGATCGGCCGATAGCAATATTTGGCCCGCCCCTGCCAAGCGCCAGGTTGCAGCTCCGCCAGCGCCTTGTAATCACACATAAAGATACGGCTTTCCGCAAGCGCCGCCTCCAGATCATCATTGGCGACGACGGACGAATATTGCTCGTCTGTCAGCACAAAATTATCGGGCAGCGCGCTGATCCCGGTCAGCAGCATGCTGTTCGGTCCGGCTACGCGCAGCCGGGCAAAGACACTGTCCTCAATGAAAGTATAGGCAATGGCAGGAACAGGTAATGTCTGGAACAGGTCCAGATAATTATCCATGGAACGGCGCTGCGTCTCATCATCGGGCAGATTGGAATGCGAACGGGTCACCATCTGGTAGAGTTCAGCGGCAAGATCGGATAGCAGCCCGGCCTTCGCCGTTTCGCTTGCCGCCTCAACACCATAGGCTGCCAGATCAACCACGGCATCGATCACTTTACCGAACAGGCTGTTTGCATGCGGATGCGCCATATCGACGGCAATCCTGGCAGCGATTTTTTCGATAGTGTCGCATCGCGCCAGATCAGCCGTAGCAGGCAGCGAATGTTCAAGCTTGCTGATTTCAAAACTAAGCTGGTTGCGAGCAATTTGCAGGCCAATCCCGATCAGCGAAACAAACCAGGCCAGCGTCGGAGAATTGCTTTTGGGCACAGTATCGACCACGGGAACGCCGGGCAAAGTTGCCGCTGCCCCCCAGCCATATTCGCCCTGCGCCGCCAAAAGCTGAGCAGCACGGGCAGCACGCTGTGCTGGCGTATCATTTTGCGGAAGCGACGGATTGGTAGGTGGCAGTATCATAATGGCCCCGGAACGTTGCAGACGATAATCAAGTCAATTAAAACTGCTGTCTTAAAAACTCTCTAAAAATACTTTGCATTCGAAGAAAATAGCCAAATGATTAACACCCTGTTTACGCATTGAAGCTAGCAAATAGACATGCGGGGGCTATTTCAATCTTTGCGTGGTCATGATGAGGCAGGCGTTAGCGCCGCCATATCCGACGCCTTCAACATCATGCGCGCCCGGCGGCTGGTGGCGCAGACCCGCTATCTCTATATAGGCCTGCTAATTACCGTGCTGCCCGCCATGGCCGGCAGCAGCAAGGCTGCGCCCTATTGGGCGACAACCATATTGCCGATGGTGGTCGGCGCGTTGTTGCTCATTGGCTTGGTTACCATGCTGCCCGTAAGGCCTGAACGCATCGGTGCGCGATGGGCCCGGAAATTTATCCGCAATGCGACATGGTCATCCCCGGTCACGGCGATTTTGTGCAGCACATGGTGCGTGGTGAACTGGCTTTATGCGCCGCCTGGCATGCGGGCCTATTATCCGCTGATTCTGTGTATGGGTTCGCTGGCCACTGCCTATTGCCTTAGCACGATCCGGTCAGCAGCCATCCTTAATATGGCAATTGGCCTGTTCCCCATTGCCACGCTGATGCTGCTAAGCGGCAATGTGATGGACATGGTTGCGGCAACCTGCATTCTGGTCGCTGCTGTCTTTTTGCTGCAGCTGATTTTTGAGCAGCAGGAACAGTGGGTCAACCTGCTGACGCTGCAACATGAAATGCAGCAACAGGCCAATACCGATCCGCTGACCGGGCTGCTGAACCGCCGTGCCCTGACCACCCGGCTGGCCGCCCAGATGGAAGAGAATGAACCCTTTCTGCTGGCGCTACTTGACCTTGATGGCTTTAAGCCTGTCAATGATCGCTATGGCCATGGCGCAGGTGATGGCCTGCTTTGCGCGGTGGGTGAGCGTCTGGTGGAGGCGGCCGGCGAAGGCGCCGCGGTGGCACGTATGGGCGGCGACGAATTTGCCGTGATCCTGCCTGCTGGATCGGCGCATAATTGCGATACGCTAACCAGCGCACTCCTCACCGCACTGATCGCGCCCTTTATCATCAATGGCGAGGCTATCCGCATCGGTGCCAGCGTAGGTACTGCCCAGTGGCCCAATGACGGCGCGGAGATGACAAAGCTGTTCGAGGTTGCAGACAGCGCGCTATATACGCTGAAGCGTCAACGCGGCGGTGATCGCCCGACGGCAATTGAGGGCGCACAGGCAGCCTGAAGCTGCCTCGTGACCCTTATTTCATCAATTCAACCCGCTCAAAGTCTATTTCGACAGGCGTTGCGCAGCCGAAGATGGAGTCCGACTTCTAGAATAGGCACATCGAATCCAAATTCTGCAAATAGCCCCGCACTGCCAGCAGGGCCGTGCCATCAACACTTTCAAGATTTTCACCACTGCCGTCTACAGGCACAAAGGCCGAAGCGATGTTGGAAGGCGGTTGGTCCGCAGACGCCTTTCCTATCGGCTCTTGGATGTTCGCTTCCCACGTGACAGCCACAGAATCGGAATCGGTCAACTGCCCGCCGCTGCCATTATTGCCAAAATCATTGGTGTTGATGAACAAATTCGCGGACCCGGTATAGCCCGGTTCGCCGGTATACAGCAGCCCGTCAAGCGCCGCATTAATTGCGCTTACCGTGCCCGTAATGCGCATAAGGCTAGTGCCATCGCCGGTGACAGTTACACCCGCAGACGAGAGCAGCGAAAGCGTGCCATGGTCCACCGACAGCTTTACCCGAACCATGCTGCTCCCGGCATCAGGATCGGATATCGTTATCGCGTTGCCGTTAATGGCACCGAAGAGGATGGCGCCGCCTTCGGTCCCGAACTGGCCACCCGGCACGCTGTTGACTGGCGCGTCGTTGGTCGGCGTGATCGTAAGGTTCAGATTTGCAATGATACTGGTATCGGTGCCGTCGGTAGCCGTCACAGTAATCGTGCGCGCGGTACCCGGATCATCAGCGTTAGTCTTGAAATATAGCGTGGCGAGTGCCGCCTGATAGTCGGCTGCGCTGGCGCTGCCGCTCAGCGTCATCACCCCGGTGGCAGGGTTGTAATTGAATGTGATCCCGCTGGCGGTCACCCCACTGGTGCCATCACTCAGCCGCATCAGGTCACCCGCGACAAACCCTGAAGCGATCGTCACCGTTGCGCCGGTCAGGCTGGGACTATCGACATCGCTCAGCACAATATTCTGGAGCGGTGTGATCGTCAGCCCACCCTCTGTGTAGGCAACCGTCGTATCAACCCCTGGCAGCGCACCGTTGAGATCGGCCACCGGACGGTCGTTGACCGAAATGATGTTGAGCGCTCGCATATTGGCGACCGGGTCCACCCCGCCAGCACTATCGGTAACGCGGAAGGTGAATGAAGCGTAATTGTTGCCGCTCACATCCGGAGCCGGGGTGAATCGCAATTGCCCGCCGGTCACTTGCGCCGCAGTAACGAACACAGGCCCAACCAGCGCTGCACCATTCAGGGTCCAGGAACCATTGCCCGCAGTGCTGTCAATCCACACACCGCCGAACGCATCCCCTTCGGGATCGCTGTAACCAAAATAGACCGGGTCATTCAGAAACAGGGTCGCATCTTCATAGAAGTTGATCGAGCCGTCCAGGCCGGTTGGCGGGGCGTTGGGGGGCGCATGGGTAAATACTTGTGCTCTAATTGCCGAGCCGGAACTATCCCCGGGGGCACCTCCGGAAGTGAAGAAGCTGGTCCAGGACGCGGCTATTCCACCGCCAGCCAATGCCACAAACTGCGCGTTGAAATGCGAACCGACTGCCGTATTGACCAGCAACTCGCCACCTGTCTTTACGCCTGCCGCATCGAACACCTGCATTCTGATCGCGTTGCTGGCATCGTTCCATATCACCGCGAAACCACCGTCACTCAACGCGATGATTTTCTGCGCGTCCTGATTGCCGCTGATTTGCGTGTTGACCAGTATTTCGCCGCCAACAGCAACGCCGTTTGCGTCATAAACCTGCGCCTTGATAGCGATGCCCGAATTATCGCCTGTGGCTCCGCCAACTCCTGCGCTTTCATCAGTCCACGTCACGACAAACCCGCCATTGTTTAAGGTGGTAATGCGCGAAAACTGCTGGATACCCGAAGTCGCGGTGTTGATCAGCAATTCGCTACCAACTTTTGCTCCAGTCGCATCGAAAATCTGCCCTTTGACCGCTGCTTGGCTGGCATCCCCCGACGCACCACCGACGCCAAGACTGAAATCGGTCCAGGTTATCAGGAAACGGCCACTGCCAAGCGCTGTAACCGCCGGATCATACTGACTGCTGGCCGTGGCGGTATTGACCAGAATGTCAGAGCCAACCTTTGCGCCGGCTGAATCAAAAATTTGCGCTGAAACACGGAATGAATCATTATCACCGCCGCCGCTCGACCTGACTTCGAACCAGGTCACCACATAACCGCCGTTGGTCAACGTCGTGATCTGAGGGACCTGTGTTGCACCGGCTAGCGGATTGCTTGCCACTTGCTCTGCCCCGACCTTTGTGCCGTTGGAGTCAAACATCTGCGTCTTGATCGAGCTGAAGCTATCCGACCAAGCTACGACAAAGCCGCCAGTCGGCAGCGCTGTGACTTGTTGGGCATTTTGGGAGCCGGCGATCGTCGTATTGACCAGCAATTCCGAACCGACCGTTGCACCTGTTGAGCTGAATATTTGCGCCTTGATGGCGGTACCGCTGCTGTCACCTCCAGCACCGCCAACTCCGGCGCTGGCATCAACCCATGTAACCGCAAAACCGCCTCCTGTCAGCGCCGTAACACGTGCATTATTCTGGGCACCGGCAGTCGCACTGTTTACCAGAATCTCCGATCCAACCTTGGCTCCGCTGGCATCAAACAATTGGGCCTTGACCGCAACGCCCGTCGTATCACCTGTGGCACCACCAACACCCAGACTAGCATCCACCCAGACTACAACAAAACCGCCGCCCGTAAGCGCAATCATGCGCGATTCATTCTGATTGCCCGCGGTGGCCGAGTTGACCAGGATTTCCGAACCCAACGGAATCGCGGGCGCAGCAGAAGGCTGATCTCCACTAGAAACACTATCGAGGAACCCCTTGAGTTCGGCGCTGTCCAGAAACAATGCCGCATGATCCGGCATTTTTTCGATTTCCTGCAAAGTACCGATTTGCCCATCAAGGCTTAGTACGTCTTCGCGATTACCGAATCGAAGCGGCAGGGCCGCCCCATCAAGCAAAACTTCCCTGCTGCTGCGAAACGCACCCATATTAATTGCCCCCTATCGCCGGGCATGCGAATCGTCCGCGCCCCTGCAGCCCAAGTCGTAGCAACGGAAGCCAGTTTTACAAGAAAATACAGACTGTTCGCTGCTCAACACAGCGTTAACCCTTCCCCCCACCCATATGGCGGGACAAGGCGGGCTACTTCATCAATTCAACCTGCTCAAAGTCCAGTTCGACAGGCGTGGCGCGGCCGAAGATAGAGACCGACACCTTGACGCGGTTCTTTTCGAAATCGAGCTCTTCCACTGCACCGTTGAAGCTGGCGAAGGGGCCGTCGAGAACCTTGACCTGATCGCCGATTTCATAATCCACCGTGACGCGCTTCTTGGGCGCGGCCGCGAGTTCTTCTTTGGTGTTCAGGATGCGCGCGGCCTCGGCTTCCGAAATCGGCTGCGGCTTGTTGTTCGCGCCAAGGAAGCCCGTGACCTTCGGTGTGTTCTTGATGAGGTGATAGACATCATCATTCATGTTCAGCTTGGCCAGCACATAGCCGGGGAAGAATTTCCGCTCCGCCTTCACCTTTTTGCCGCGGCGAACCTCAGTGATCTGCTCGGTCGGCACTTCGACGGCTTCGACCAGCGCGCTCAGCCCCTTGCGCTCAGCCTCTGCCAGCACCTGCTCGCGAACCTTGTTTTCAAACCCTGAATAGGCGTGGATGATGTACCAGCGTGCCATGATAAATGCCTTTTAACCCCTCGGTATTTGCAATGCGGCTCAGTTGCCTGTGGCAAGGCCAAGCAAGGCCTGCACAATGCCGTTGAATATTGCGTCAATGCCCAGGAAGAAGATGGCGAGAATGATCGTCATGATCAGCACCATGATCGCGGTCTGGGTGGTCTCCTTGCGCGTGGGCCATACGACCTTGCCCACTTCGGAACGCACCTGACGAATGAATTCACCGGGGCTTGTCTTTGCCATGATCTGCTTCCTGTTTGTCTGTCCCAAAGGGGTAGCCGCCATCGCTCTCGGTGGTGGCCGGGAGCGATATAGGTTCCTTTTTCGGGATGACGAGTCCCTTAGGCGGGTTTTTGAGAGCACGCAACAGCATTTGCGATTATCAAGATTGCGGACTGTCCCAGATTTTTCCACCCCAAATTATTGCAACAGGCGCGCAGGGTGCATGCCATCGACATAGCCCATGAAGGGCGGATGGATCGAATAGCCGATCAGTTCGCGGGCCCGCTCGGGCAGTGTGGCGGCAATTTCTGGAGGCACTGCAAGGGCCATATTTTCAAGCTGCCGGGTCCAGCCGGGGCAATATTGCGGGGTGATGATCATGCGTGGCTTGGCCGACCGATTGGCCCCGCCGCGATGCCATAGCGTCCCCTTTGCCAGCATCAATGAACCGGCAGGCATGCAGGCCTTTACGGCATCGGGCCGTGCGCCGGGATCATGCGCCTGCTGGCTGAATTCCCGCGTCGTGAAACTGGTGACATTGCTTGATCCGGGCAATGCGTTTTCCGGCCATAAATGGCTACCAGGCAGGATTTCAGTTGCGCCATTTTCTTCGGTGGTGGCATCGATAGTCCAGAAGGCGCTGACCCCCAGCGACTGGCGTGGGCGCGGCAGGCGATAATGACCATCGTCATAATGCCAGGGCTGCACGCTTTCCCCCGGCTGAATGTTGATGGCGAGGCAAGCCGACAGAAGGCATTCACGGCCGAGTTCAGCCTCTGCAAAGGCCAGCGCCAGCGGGTGAATGGCGAGCTGTGCAAAGACCGGGGATTTGGCAAGCATCGCATAGACGCGGTTGGTTTTCAGCCCTTCAAAATCATTGCGGCCATGAATGTCTGCCTCAAGATAAGGTGCCAGCGCTGTGCGCAGATCGGAAAGCTCTTCCAGTGAGAGCACCGAGGGGAATATCAGATAGCCGTCGCGGTCATAACGCGCCCGTAACGCAGCGAAGCGTTCAGGATCAGATATTTCGGCCTGCCAATCCATGACCGCAGACTAAGGGGTAAATATGCCGGGTCAAGCACCGCGCCGATTGACACTGTCATGGCGGCGCAGAAAGTGCAGGACAAGGATCATGGTGCCCCAGCCCATCACGGGCAAGGCAACGAACAAATTGCGGACCAATTCTCCGCTGTCCTGCGGCCGCGTCGCATCAAAGCCAAAGGCATCAAGCAGCGCATAAGAGATCCCCACCGCCACTGCGTTGCCGAATTTCTGGATCAGGTTGAGTATGGCGAAAAGAAATCCGGTCCGGTCACGACCGCAGCGCTTTCGATCATGCGGAGCAAAGTCACTGATCATGCCATGCAGGAAAATCAGACCCATAAAACCGGAACCAAGCGCAATGGAGAAAGCCATAGCAGCGGCAAATGTCCCCTGTGGAACCAGCAGCGCAGCTACCATGGCCGACAGCAGCCAAAGGCAATTGACCTGCATGGACTGCGGCTTTCCAAAGCGGCGCGCAGCAAGGATCCAAAGCGGGGTGAACAGCGCTCCGCCAACGAAGGTGCCAAACAGCAGCAACGCACCTTTATGATCCAGCGCCAAATAGCCATCGGCAAAGAAAATAAAGGTCGCGCTTAGAGCCCCAAAGGCAAAGGCGCCGAGGAATTGTGCAGCCAATATCAGCATCAGCGTGGTGGAACCAAGGCTGGCCTTCATCTCCTGCTTCCAGCCAATGCCCGGCTCCTGTTTGACTGGGCGTCCCGGCAGGCGTGCGATGATCCACAGTGCCAATGGAAGAAGGACGATCGTCAGGCTGGCATAGGCGATGATCCGGCCCTGCAGGTCCAGATCGGGAATGACGGCCTGCGCAATTGCCGGCAAGGCAAAGGCCAGCACCAGCACAAATTTACCGGCAAATTCCCGGTTGCCAAACAACCGTGCACTTTCATCGGCGCTCTTTTCGTCATCACCGGCCAAGGCCGATCCCCAGGCGAGATGCGCAACATCAAACAGGCTGAGGCTGGAATAGAATAGCAGCAATATTGGCAGCAACAGCCAGAATGTCAGATCATCCCCCCAGATCACCAGCAACGGCAACAACAGCGCCAGCGGCAACACAGCCATGCCCATCCAGCGCCGGTGCGGCGCATCACCCTTTGACTTTCGGTCAATCATCGTGCCGATCAACGGATCGACCACGCCATCCCAAAGCGTGCTCAGCGAGAACATCAGCCCAACCAGCGCCACTGGCACGATGCCACCCGAAGCGACAAAGGGCGGCAAATAAACAGAAAATGGCAGCCCCAGCAGGGCTACTGGCCCGATACCAGCGGCGTAGGTTGCGACAGTGCGACGGGAAAGCGGTTCGCGCACGATGCCATCCTCCTCCTTCTGGCTCTTGCTTACATTACTGTAAGTAGCATCGCCGATCGTCAAGGCGGAAAATGGCAGGAGTTGAGGGACTCGAACCCACGACCCTCGGTTTTGGAGACCGATGCTCTACCAACTGAGCTAAACTCCTGCACCTTGCAGCAGCAAGGAACCGCGCCCTTAGCGCCGAACGGCAAAGGGGGCAAGCGCGCTGTGGCGTGCCTGCCCCCTTTAATATTCTATAATCTGGCCAGATCAGAATTTGACGCTGGCTTCCAGACCCCAGATGCGCGGTTCGTTGACGAAACCGGTCAGGTTGTTGAAGTCGATGCCGCCGACGGCCGAGACATCATTGGTGATGTTGCGGACAAAGCCGGCAAAATCCCATTTGTCCGTGCGATAGCCAAGGCGCAGACCGCCTTCGAGCATCGAATCATCGTTAAACTCGCGACTGGTATAAAGGAAGAAATTGACCTTTGACCGGTAGGCCCAATCGGTGAAGGCGTAGATTTCGCCATCAGCCACAGGGACGCCATAGCCCGCTGTCCAGTTCAGCGACCATTTGGGTGCCTGCGGCAGCTGGTTGCCATCGATGGAGAAGATGCCCGGGCTGCCGGGGCGAACCGGATCGGTAACCGTGCAACCGCCACCGCAACCGGTGATGAAGGCAAGCGGATCATCAATCTTCGCACTGTTATAGCTGAGGCCAGCCGTCAGCACCATGTTGGCGATCGGGCGCGCTTCAAATTCTGCCTCAAAACCATGGCCGTCCACCTGATCGACATTGATCAGCCGGGCAGCGTTGCTGGCCCCGCCCACAGCAGTCAGCTGCGCATTGTCCAGCTTGTACATAAAGCCGGACAGGTTGAAGCGAACCGTGTTGGAAATCTGGGTCTTGATGCCAGCCTCATAGGACATGATGGTTTCCGAATCCGCTGTGCTGATCGCATCCTGCACAGTGGTGAAAACAAACAGCGCCCGGCCTTGAATCGAAGGTGCACGGTAGCCCTTTGCCACACGGGCATAGAGGTTAATGGCATCGGATGCTTCATAAGTCGCGCTGACGTCCCAGGTCAGGTTATTGTCCTTGACCCGGGCAAAGCCGGTGCCAATGGCACCGAAAAAGCCAGTGCGTGCGACATCCAGACGGCGCCTGTCATTATTGTAGCGCAGGCCAGCGGTCAGCGAGAGTTGCTCCGTCACCGGATAGGTCAGGCTGCCGAAAACGCCCCATGCCTTTGAATCCTGTTGCTGCAACGCGGTGACACTGGGCGAAAGACCCTTTGGCGTGTCATAGTTGAAGGACGCAATTGCCAGATCTTCCTTGAAATAGAAGATGCCAGCCTGATAGCTGAGGCCTTCATCATTGTTCGAGGCAATACGCAGTTCTTGCGTAAACTGTTCCAGCTCAGGCACGTCGTCACGCGAATTGGCGCTGAACGGAATGAAGCCGGGTCCCGCAGGGACACCGCCGTCAATATCGCCGCGGCTCTTATAATCGCCCTTCCACCAGCCGGTGACAGAGGTCAGTGTGGCTGCCCCCAGATCCAATTCTGCGGTAGCGCCCAGATTATAGAGCTTCAGCCGCTGGAAGTTGATGCCATCTGCCCGCACTTCGCCGCGACGAAAGGGTGAGGTGACACTGGCAAGACCACGCAGATCATTGCTTCCGGGGCGGAACATATTGGCGCGGAACACACGCGCCGTGCCATCAAAATCACGGATTTGGCCGGTGAGGCGCAGCTTGAAGGTTTCAGTGGGGTCAAATTGCAGCTGAAGGCGTGCGGCAAAATCAGAATAGCCTTCCAGATCGTTGGTATCTGTCGGCGTATCGATATTGTTGACCCAGTCGGAACGGCGCTGCCAGCTGACCGAGGCACGGGCTGAAATAATGTCGGTTACATTGCCGCCCGCGCCAATTTCGATACCTGCCGAGCCAAAGCGACCGATGCTTGCCTTTGCATAATTGGCACCGGTCTTGTCGGGGCGGACGCTGTCAAATTTCACGATACCGGCAGGTGTATTGCGCCCGAACAGCGTGCCTTGCGGCCCGCGCAGCACTTCAACGCGTTCCACGTCAAAAACCGGGAAGCCTTTCAGGATCGGGTTTTCCAGAACAACATCGTCATAAACCAGGCTGACCGGCTGCGACGCGTTCAGATCGAAATCGGTGTTGCCAAGGCCACGGATATAGAAACGCGGGAAGGTGCGGCCAAAGGAGCTTTCGATATTCAGGCTGGGCACACGACCTGCAAAGGCACGAATATCACCGCCACCCGAATTGATCGCGTCCAGCTTGTCGCCCGACACAACATCGACAGAAATTGGAATATCCTGTAGATTTTCTTCGCGGCGCTGCGCGGTGACAACGATTTCCTCAAGACCGCCTTCATCAGCAGCGTCATCCTGCGCATAGGCGGGAGCTGCAATGTTAAGGCTGATTAGGGCCGTGGCGATGGTTGAGCTTGCAGAAAAGAAAGTGCGAATATTGCGCATGATTGGCTCCCTGATGGAGTGATATAGAAGATGGGCCCGGCTCTGATGGCCGACTATAGTTGCCCCTAACTTGCAGATGTAAAGCGTCAAGTACGGCAAAGGGCTGTACCCGATTTTGGCCGCTGGCTGTGGCCTTGGGGTGACAGTGCATCGCTGCCCTTTGGCATATGTAAAAGGACGGCTCGGCCTAAAAACTCATTTCGTCATAAACACGCGACACATCCCCACCCCAATCACCATGATATTTGTCCAAAAGCACTTCTGCTGGGGTTTTTCCACTGGCAACAACCTCGCGTAGCGGGTCCAAAAAGCCACTTTCATTGTCGCCGCTGCTGTTCAGCCGGTTCCGTGCAGTCAGCCCAGAAGAGGCGATGTCGACAATTTCCGCCGCAATGTCGCGCAGCTTTCCGCCGCCACCTATTGGCGCATCAAGGCCCATTTTGGGTACCGATGAGCGCAATGATTCGCGCTCCTCCATCGTCCAGTGCTTGACCACATCCCATGCCGCATCCAGCGCGCCCTGATCATAAAGCAGCCCCACCCAAAAGGCAGGCAGCGCACAAATCTTGCTCCACGGCCCGCCATCGGCACCGCGCATTTCCAGAAAGCTTTTCAGCCGGACTTCAGGAAACGCCGTCGACATATGGTCTTCCCAGTCGCTGACCGTCGGCTTTTCGCCGGGCAAAACCGAAAGCTCGCCTTTCAGGAAGTCTTTGAAATCAAGACCGGAAGCATCGATATATTTGCCATCACGATAGACGAAATACATCGGCACATTCAGCATATAATCAGCATAGCGTTCATAGCCGAACCCATCTTCGAACACAAAAGGCAGCATGCCGGTGCGGTGCGGATCAGTGTCCGACCAGATATGGCTTCGATAGGAAAGGAAGCCATTAGGCTTCCCCTCAAGGAATGGTGAATTGGCGAACAAGGCTGTCGCCAGCGGTTGCAGCGCCAGCGAGGTGCGGAATTTATGCGCCATATCGGCTTCGGATGAATAGTCGAGGTTCACCTGAATGGTGCAAGTGCGCAGCATCATATCAAGGCCAAGCGAGCCGACACGCGGCATGTGGCGCAGCATTATTTCATAGCGCCCCTTGGGCATGATGGGCAAATCTTCGCGGCGCTTATCAGGCCATAAACCCAGCCCAAGGAAAGCCTTGCCAGTCTTTTCGCCAATCGCCTTGACCTGCTTCAAATGCCGGCCGGTCTCGGCACAGGTCTGATGCAGATTTTCCAGTGGCGCGCCGGAAAGTTCCAATTGCCCCGCAGGTTCCAGGCTGACCGTGCCATCAGCCCCCCGCATCGCAATAACATTATCGCCTTCATAGACCGGTTCCCAGCCAAACTCGGTAAGGGCCATCAGCAGATCGCGAATGCCGCCCGGCTCATCATAGCTGGGGGCGTGATGGTCCTTGCGGCAGTACACAAATTTCTCATGCTCGGTGCCGATCCGCCAGCGGTCCTTCGGCTTTTCGCCCTTGGCCATTGCGGCAATAAGCTGCTGGCGATTTTCGATGACAGGATCGTTGCGATTTGAAACTGTTTTTGTGCTCATCTGGCTAGCATTTAGCAGCGCCACGCCTCTTTGCCAGCGATTTTGCAAATGGTGCGGGCGTCAATTCACTATGGCATTAAACACATAGGCGAGCGACGCATTGGGGGCGAGCGTGCTGGCTGTGCCGGTTATGGTCGTGCCGCTGATTGACATGCCAACGGGGCTTTCATCGGGGCCTGCGGCATCATCATCCTCCGCGTTTGTGGCGCCACCGCATGTTGAACCAGTCACCATGCTGCCGGGCACATAGGTCAATTCTGGAGTCAGCACATCCGCAACCGAAATCGCCGATGCTGTTCCTGTGCCATTGTTGGTCACAGTAACACAGTAGCGGATCGTGGCGCCGGGTATCGCCTTGGGGTTTGAGGCGCTGACGCCATCCGAGATCACCGAGCTGATCTTTGTGACCGACAGGCTGGCCTGCGGGTTGCAGAATGTGAAGTCGTTGATCGCAATGGCCTGACCATCCGGATCGGCAGGTGCCGTGCTGTGGTTGCCGTAAACAATCACAATGGTGTCAACCGGTGCCGAGAAGGTAGCAACCACATTGCCGTTGGCGGTAGTGTCCGAAGCTGTAATGTCGCCAATGGCAACATTGCCAAATGTGTAGTTGGAAACGCCATTGGTCAACGTCGCGCTGACCGGCGAGCCATTATAGCTGCCGGTAATGGTCAGCTTGTCGGCAAAGTCATTCGCAGCAAAGTCCACATCGAAAACGGTGAACTGCGCGCCGGGAACAGCGGTAGGCAAAGTGACAACAGTGGTCGTCGTTTGTGACTGGGTGGTGTATTCAACGTTCTGATAAAGCGAATTCTGCCCCGTCAGTCCGCCGGTGATGGTCGCGTTAAGCTGCAGTGGGACTGAAAATGTGCCCTGCGTAGAGACATTGAAGTCGATTGCACCAATGTTAGCCACATTCGCTGTCCCGGTGGAACTGCCGCTGGTCCAGCTTTGCGCATTCCAATCGAGTACCGTGCTGCCAACCGGGCAGAGCAAAGTCGGCGGCGTCCCCGCAGTTCGCGATCCCGTCGTCGTAAAGCTGACAAAGGCATCGTCATCTTCACTGAGCGAGCCATTATTGGGCGTGGAATCGAGATCGACAACCGATGACGCGCTGACCTCCGCACCATTTTGGATAGTGGTCCCTGCCCCTGCGGTAACGGTAACATTGATCGTCAGCGTACGTGTGATGCCTACAGGAATATTGCCAACCGTCCATACACCCGTTCCGCTGTTGTAGCTTCCGAACCCTGTTGCGCTGACAAAGGAAACTCCAACGGGCAGCTGATCGAGTACTGTCACGCCAGAGGTGCCGGTATTGCCATTATTGGTCACTGCAACCGTGTAGGAAATGGATGCGCCCGGTGCGGGCGTTGCGTTGCTGACGGTTTTTGTCAGCGACAGATCGGCGTAGGTCGCCGGTGCTTGCGTAATGTAAAGATCCGCACGGTTGAATGTGCCATTATCAGCGCTTGGGAAAGTGTCGCAAATTTCAAGCCGCCATGTGCCATTGGCATTCTGGCCATCAAAGGCGTTGAGCAAATTGTTCGGCAGCAAATTGCGCTCATAGGGCGGCGGGACCGGGGTCAACTGGTCATTGGCTGTGTGGCTGGCACCGCCAACCTGACCGCTATGCTCGTCGCTGAGCAAAACATTGATATTATCTGCGCTGTTATTCGTGTTGCCGTTAATCACTTGCACCCGGGTACCTGCAGGTGATTGCAATATTGCACGAACATCGCCGCGCCAATCATGCGCCATGAACAGGCCGATGTCGACATCTGCCACTATAAAGCTGGTCGAAACGGTAAAGTTGCGGACCAACGGCGCTGTACAGGTTGTTGTGTTGTTGATCGCGCCTGAGGTTGAGTTGGTGTACTGATTTGTCTGCGCATGAGCAGTGCCTGACAACAGGCACAGCCACAGGAATGTGACCAACGCCAAAAGGCGGCCATACCCACTACACTTCATCCACATCCTGCCGCATATAGCCGCCAGATGTTAAATTAATGATAAAAGCCTGCCATTTCCGCGCACTGCATGGTGTAAAATCATGCAGGAGGAAGGAAATAGTTACCATCATTACCAGGCATTAACCCTTAATCGCGTAACAAACTGCCAGGTTTGTGGAGAACCGCGTTCTTATTGAAGCACAAGGGACGGCGCGTTGAGGTGGGTGGTTCGTCAATTGCTGGTGCTTGCCGTCCTCTGTCTTACAGGGGCGATCACTCCTGCTTTTGCGCAAAGCTGCGCACCAGCGACCACACAGGGAACAGCCCCGCCGGGGTGGGAAACCTACTGCTGGCTGGATTTTACCAGCTATAATGATGCCACAGCCCGCTCAGCAGGCGGGCAGAATTTTTCTTTTGCGCTGAACGATGGGTCAACCCTGAGCGTTAATTTGCGGGTGACGACCACAACGGCGAGCGCCTTTAGCTCTGTCGTTGCGCCATCATGGACCGGGGCCGCCGTTGGCAACACCGCCTTTCTCGGCATTCCCGGTCGCCCGATATTATACACAACCGCAGCGGGCGCAAAATCGATCATCTTTTCTGGTATATCCATAACGCCGCCGCCGGGGGCGCCTGCCGTGACGGTCTATTCCTTTGTCGCGGCTGATGCAGAATCGACCAACGACGGCGAAAATCTGCAATTTGTGACGAACGGATCGCCATGGACGATCTTGGATCAGGTCAACCCGATCAGCGGTAGCAACTATCCCACGATCAGCGGGACGGGCACCAATACCTTCACCGAAACCGGCGTCGCAGGCACGGTCGGCGGCTATATTGT
>CAYVQO010000019.1:23642-26416 GCA_964452835.1 uncultured Sphingorhabdus sp.
GCGCTGCAATTTGGCGATGCTGTCATTTGCACCTTCACCAATTCTGCCTATCCGCACATCCGGCTGCGCAAGGCATTGGGGACTGGTGGGCGGCGGTTCAATACCGACCAGTTCACTGTGCGGATCAACAATGGCGCGACGGTTGTCGCGTCCTCAACCACCAGCGGGACGGCTGGTACAGTGACCAACGGCGATACCGGGCTGGTACAGGTGAACGCTGGAACCGCCTACTCACTGGACGAGATTATGTCGGGACCGGGCAGCCTGAGCCAATATACCCAAGCCCTTGCCTGCACCAACGCAGCCAATGGCATCACCACAAGCTTCCCGACCACTATGCCCGGCACGATCACGCCAGTGCTGGGCGATGTCATCACTTGCGTGCTGACCAATACCAGACTGGCGGGCAACGCGACATTGGTCGTCACCAAAAGCTCGACTGTGCTGTCCGATGGCGTCAGCCTGACCAACCCAAAGGCGATCCCCGGAGCACGTATCCAATATACGATCACTGTTCAGAACACCGGCAATCTTGCCGTTGATGCCAACAGCATCGTGATCACCGATCCTTTTCCGCCCGATTTCACGCTGGACGCGTCGACGCCGATGACGATGAATCTGGGTAATAGCGGGCTGAATGCCTTTAACCAGTCGACCATGGTGACCTATTCCAGCCAGGCAGGCGGCGGCGCGCCCTATAGCGCACCCTTGGGCAGCGGATATAATGGCGCGCTGACCGGACTACGTTTCCAGCCGGGCGGAACAATGGCAGCAGCAACAAGTGCGGGCCCTTCGTCATTTTCCTTCACTTTTGTCGGGCGGATTGATTAGGCCCAATCTCCGGCAGCCGCCATCCACACGGAAATCGCGGTAATTGCAGCAGTGTCCGCCCGCAGGATACGGGGGCCAAGCGACACGGCTTTAGCAGCCGGATGCGCCCGGATCGCGGCATTTTCGGCATCGGTAAAGCCGCCTTCGGGGCCGATCAGTATAGCGGCCCGGCCTGCATCAGGCGCAAAGCGTTCGCCGCCGCGCTCATCGCAAAAATAGAGCGTGCGGCCTGCGGGCCAGTCTTTGAGCAGGGCATCCAGCCGGGCAAGAGGTGCGATCTCTGGCAGGGCATTTCGTTCGCATTGCTCCGCCGCCTCAATCATCTGCGTGCGCAGCCGGTCTTCCTTCGCCTTGTCCACGACGCAGCGTGCCGTCAGCACCGGCTGCAAACGCGCTATGCCCAGTTCGCAGGCTTTCTCCGCGATCCAGTCTAGCCGGTCTTTCTTGACCAATGCCTGGCATAGCCAAAGATCGGGCACGGCTTCCCGCTCGCGCAACTTTGCCTCAACGGTCAAAATCAGATCGCGTTTTCCGATATTGGCGACGGTCGCCAGATACTCGCCGCTAATGTCGTCAAACAGCTTCACCGGCGCGCCCTGTTTCAGCCGCATGACATTGAGCAGATAATGCGCCTGCGGGCCTGATACATGCGCCGCCGCCCCTTCGGCCAAAGCTTGTTCCACAAACAGGCGGGGGGTGGAATGCGGCGGCCATGCAGGGGTTGCTATCATCATTTCAGCATAGCCTTCGACAAGGCAGGAGCAAGTTGTTATGCGGCTTGCCGATGACTGCCAGCGCGCCACCTGACACCGAATATCAAGGACTGGTCCGATGGCTCCCCGCTGCGGCCCGGCCCTTTGCGCTGCTTGCGCGGCTGGACCGGCCAATTGGCTGGTGGCTGCTTTACTGGCCATGTCTGTGGGGCGTGGCACTCGCTGGCGGGCTGTGGACGCATTGGCCGCTGATCCTCTGGTTCCTGCTCGGCGCCATAGCGATGCGCGGGGCGGGGTGCGTGTATAACGACATAATCGACCGCGATCTCGATGCCAAAGTGGCACGCACCGCCAGCCGGCCATTGGCAAGCGGTGCAGTTACGGTAAGAGCCGCATGGATCTGGCTGGTTTCGCTTTGTCTCATTGGGCTGGTCGTGCTGCTGCAATTGCGGCTGGAGGCTATCATGGTTGCGCTGTGCAGCCTTGCGCTGGTCGCCGCCTATCCCTTTATGAAGCGGATCACCTGGTGGCCGCAGCTATGGCTGGGGTTGGTGTTCAGCTGGGGCGCGCTGGTCGGCTGGATGGCGGTGTGGGGCGAAGTGGCACCGGCGATGCTATGGCTTTATGCAGGCACTATCTGCTGGGTCGTCGGCTATGACACCATCTACGCAATGCAGGACCGGGAGGATGACGCACTGGTCGGTATCCGCTCAAGCGCCTTGCGGCTGGGTGGGAATATCCGGAGCGGAGTGTCGCTATTCTATGCGCTTGCGCTGATCGGCTGGGGGATGGCGATTTGGTCGGTCAGGCCGCAAGGGCAGGCGTTGATTGCCTTGCTGCCGGTGACAATCCATCTGGCCTATCAGATCATTAGCCTGCAAAAGGATGGCAGCAATGCGCTTGACCATTTCCGCTCAAACCGGATGGCGGGGCTGTTAATGGCTTTGGCCTGTCTGGTGGTGGGCAGTGCTGCATAGGAGAGTTTATGGGTAGTCGTCGTCTGGGCCAAAGCGCCGTTTTCGTATCCGACATTTGCATGGGAACAATGACCTTTGGTTCGCAAACCGAAGAGGCGGAGGCGCATCGCATATTGGACCGTTGTCTGGATGCCGGGATCAATTTTTTCGATACGGCAGAAAATTATCCTGTGCCGCCCCGGGCCGATTATGCCGGGCGGACAGAGGATATTTTCGGGCGCTGGATGAAGGGCAAGAACCGCGACGCCATCAT
>CAYVQO010000020.1:0-25818 GCA_964452835.1 uncultured Sphingorhabdus sp.
TGGCCAAATGCGTCCGCAGCAGCGGGATGCGTTCCGGTGGCGTCGCAAGCGCGGCACTGGTCCACAAACCGCCTGTCACTGACAAGCCGCCATTGGAAAGCGCCACAACAATTATATCGAGCTGAACCGCACGGTGCACTGTCGAATTGCGGCTCGATTTCAGCAGCAGCGGCCCTTCACCACCCTCGGCAAAATAGCTTTTCGCCCTTTCTATGCTGGCGTCAGACAGCAAGGCCGTATCGCTAGAGCGTGATATTCCCAGGCGATTGGCACGTGTACCGTTGGGTGCAATATGCTCATGCGCCAGCACTGTCATATTGCCATCCATGAACCAGCGGACCAATGCGGCGCCCTCGCCCTCCGGCAGGCTGTCGGCATCTTCCGCCATTGCAGCGAGCATTTTGCGCCAGTCATTAACGGCACAGCGCACATCGCCCAAAACGGTTAGCAGTTGCGCCGCCAGCGCGTTGCGCTCCTTGGCATCGACTCGCGCTGTTTCCAGATAAATATAACTTTCGCGTTTGCCGGTAGAACCGCGCTTTGTACTCAGCGTCTGCAATACGCCTTTGCCATCGCGCTCAACATCCAGCACGGGGTGGATTAGCCGTTCGATGTCAATATCCGCAGTCGCCAGAGCGGCAGCAGTCGAATCAACCAGAAACGGCATGTCGTCATTGGCAATCGCAATCCGCATAGCCAGCTTGCCAGTGGTGTTCGCAAAGCTCTCTATTGCGATATTCGGCTTGCCTGTCTGGCGAACGATGCCGTTAGCCAGCATGAAGGCAGCGGCCTCGCGCTGTGCTGCTTCGTCAAAGCTATCATTTTCCCCGGGAAGCGCGCTTTTGCCAATGGCGTCGATCAAGGGTTTTAACAATTTTGGATCGGGTTTGGCCGCTTTTGCCATGCGTTCAGTCTCCGCGAAGAATTTTTCTTGTGTCTATGCCTGCCTTGATACGGCCAAACAACCGGATAGTTGCGCCTGAGACTAGGGTCAGGACCTGTTAAATCGACATTCGAGGCGTCAAAATGGCAAAGATATCGGAGCGAAATGGCCGCAGTCAGGCAGTTATTCTGCCTGCAAGGTCATTTCGCTTTGAGATCGAAGCCATTTTGGCGTCCTTCGGATTTGACCCATTTTGTCCATTGCTGCGTTGGCAAACTTGGAAATATCGACATATTCCCGTCGCTTGCCGCCTTGCACTGAACAAAATGGCCTCAAACCTCGAATGTCGATTTAACAGGTCCTGACCCTAACTCCGACCGAATTTCCTCCGCCTGTCGCTTGCCCGTACCGCGATGCTGCGTTACCACCGCGCCTAAGTCAAAAATGGGAAGGGGAATTTTATGGACCGACGGCTCACGCTCTGGATCTTGGTCGGGATGATATTGGGCGTCATCGTTGGTGCTGTGCTGTACTACAATGTTGATGCTGCCGTCGTAAAAGCGTCAATCTCGCCCTGGTTCAAACTGCTGTCGGATATTTTCCTGCACCTGATCAAGCTGCTGGTGGCGCCGCTGATCCTCTCTACCATCGTGGTCGGCATTGCCCATATGGGGGACAGCAGCGCATTGGGACGCATTGGTTTCCGGGCAATCAGCTGGTTCATTATCGCCAGCTTCATTTCAATTGGTCTTGGCCTGTTGATGGTCAATCTGTTCCAGCCCGGCGTTGGCGCCCCTATTCCAGAAGGCGCCGCTGCGGCTGTAGGTGAGGTCAAGGAGCTGAAGGCGACTGAATTCATCCTGTCGATCTTCCCCAAAAACGCCTTTGAGGCGATGGCGACGAACAACATATTGCAGATATTGGTTTTCTCGCTTTTTGCAGGCGTCGCATTATCCGCCATTGGGGAAAAAGGCGCGCCGCTGGTTCGCGGAGCAGATGCGCTTGCCGAAATGATGCTGCAAATTACGGGCTATGTCATGCGCTACGCCCCGATCGCAGTTTTTGGCGCGCTGGCAAATGTGGTGGCAAGCAGCGGGCTTGGGATATTGGGCACCTATGTGGAGCTGCTGGTCGAGTTTTACGCGTCGCTGGTCATATTGTGGATCCTGTTGCTGTCTATTGGCTTCCTCTTCTTGCAGGGCCGCATCTGGACGCTGATCCGCTATATCCGGGAGCCCATGCTGATTGCCTTTTCAACGGCATCATCAGAAGCTGCGCTGCCGAAACTGTTTGAACAGCTTGACCGTTTCGGCGTGCCGCGCCGGATTTCGGGCTTCATGCTGCCGCTGGGCTATAGCTTCAACCTTGACGGGTCGATGATGTATATGAGCTTTGCGACGATCTTCATCGCGCAGGCCTATGGCATTGATCTTAGCATCGGCACGCAAATATTGATCCTGTTGACCTTGATGATCTCGTCAAAGGGCGTCGCCGCCGTGCCGCGTGCATCGCTGGTGGTGATCACCGGAACGCTCGCCATGTTCGGGTTGCCGGTAGAGGGCGTGGCAATCATTCTCGCCATCGACCAGTTTCTCGATATGGGCCGCACCGCGACCAACGTCGTGGGCAATGCGGTTGCGACTTCAGTCATCACCAAATGGGAGGGCATGCTCGAGGTTGAGGAGCCAGAATTTGTCGAAAAACCCCATGCACCGGCCCATACCGTGGCGGGCGGGAAAGCTGGACTTGATCTGGCCGAGGATATGGTGACCGACGAACGGAAGGGCTGATTAGAGATTGCGCAATAGGGCGATCAGTCGCTCAACATCTGCATTATCCTGATACAGCCCGAAGCCAATGCGGAGCACATCGCCGCGCACATCGGTGATGACATCTTTGGCGGCAAGCAGATCATGCAACGCTGCCGCCCGTTCCCCGCGATAGGCAAGGAAGCGGGCATGCGGCTGACCATCAATTGGGTTGAGCAAGTCAAAGCCGTCCAGCGCATCGGCGGCGAGGAATTGCAGCTGCAGAGCCTCGACATGCGCCGATATGCGTGCGGTGGTGAGCCCTTCCTCAGCAAGCATCCGCTGCACAGCGTTGAAGCGATAAAGGCCCGTAGGATCGAAGGTACTCCCCAGAAACCGCCGTCCATCGGGCGCATACCCAATTTCACCGGGCGGCAATGCGAGATCGTCAAACGCGGCATACCAGCCCGTCACTGCTGGTCGGGGTGCAAAGCCCGGCGGAGCGTGCAGAAAGCACACACCTTCTCCGGCCATCGCATATTTGTATCCGCCGGAAAGGTAGAAGATTCTGTCGGCTTCTGCGGACAGGTCGGTTTCGATAGCCATGAAACCATGATAGCCATCAATGACTAACCACGGCCCATCGGTTCGCGCCAGTGCTGCCAGTGCCGAAATATCCTTCAGGATCGCGCCCGAATTGAACAGCACATGGCTGGCAAAAATCAGGTCGTGGTCACCCTTTTGTGCCGCAGAGAGCAATTGGCCAACCGCCACGTTTTCCAGCACCACCTCTCCCGCCTCCACCCAGCGCGTCATTTGGCGACGGAAGCTGTGGAACTCGCCATCAGTCGCCAGAACGCGGACAGGTCGATGCGGGATGGCAGAGACGATGCGGATCAGGAAATCATGCGTGTTGGGCGCAAAGACAATAGTGGCCGGATCGGACAAACTCAGTTCGCCCGCGACATGCCCCTGCGCCTCTGCCCAGACCGGCCCCATAATCTTGTCCCATTTATGATCGGCGAGGGCTGCCGCATCCTGCCACGCCTCAACCTGGCCATCAAAGCTGGCATCGGGCCAGAGATGATGGCTATGCGCGGCGAAGTGTAACCGTTCAGGGGCTGCGGACAGCGAGCGGGTGAAGAGGTGCTTGTGGCTCAAAGCTCAGTCCTCAACGACCACAACTCCGGAAAGGCGCGCTTCGCAAGCGTCCCCTGCAAATAGCTAGCCCCGGCAGTCCCTCCAGTCCCGCGCTTGCCTCCGATGATCCGTTCAACGGTAAGGACATGCTTGTGCCGCCAGCTTGCCATCGCATCGTCCAGATCGACCAGCTTTTCGGCAAGCTGATATAGCTCCCAATAGCGCTCGGTATCACGGTACACCGTCAGGAATGCCGCCTCCACCTCAGGCGCAGGCGCATAGGCTAAGGTCATATCGCGCTTCAGGATGGCATCGGGAATAGCCAGCCCCGCCCGTGCGGCTGCCGCGATCATATCATCCCACAGACTCGGTTCGGACAGCGCGTCGGCCATTGCCTGCTGCGCTTCAGGCCGGTCATCCTGATATTTCAGGAAATGCCGATCCTTCAGGCCCAGCAGATATTCGACCGTTCGAAACTGGTCAGACTGGAAGCCCGAGCTAGGCCCCAGCACATGGCGAAAGCGGCTATAGTCGGACGGCGTCATCGTGGAGAGAATATCCCAGCTCAGCGTCATTACAGCCTGAATACGGCTGACTCGTGCCAGGGCCTTATAGGCTGGGACCAGCGCGTTGGCCTGTATCTGCCGTTTCGCGAGCCGCAGTTCGCGGATCATCTGTTTCATCCACAATTCCTTGGTCTGGTGGATGATGATGAACAGCATCTCATCATCCTCCGCCGATTGCGGATGCTGGCACGCCAAAAGATCATCGAGCGCGAGGTAGCGCGCATAGGTCATGTCGTTCATGGCATTAGCGATACCGTTTCAAATGAAACTATGCCAGCCCAGTCACGCGAGTAACGTATCGAGCCATTTCTCAACCAGACTATTCGCTTGTTGCGCGGTAAAAGGCGCGTTGCCAAGGCTCAGCTCCAGCCAAAGTCCATCGACCAGCGCTGTCAGTGCAACCGCAGCCAGCCGGTGATCGCCAGGCTGATAGGCAGCAATCAGCGCCTCAAGATCAGCGCGGTAATCCCGGTAGATTTCGGCATGGAGCACAGCGATGGTCGCATCCGTCTTGGTCAGCGCCCAGAAGGCCAGCCATGTCGCCAACAGTTCAGGATCGGCGATCGGTGGAGCAAAGCTGGCCGTCAAATAGGCAAGCAGCCGCGCACGCGGTTCGGGCGGAGCGGCACGCACCGCCGCCTTGAGCGCATGCTGCACCTGCTCGCCCGTCCAGCGATAGGCAGCGGCGATGGCATCATCCACCCCAGCGAAATAATGCCGCAACAGACCGGGAGAGACGCCAGCCTCGCTGCAGATCATCCGTACCGTTGCTCCCTGCAAACCATGCTGGGAAAGGCAGCGTGCTGTCGCTTCAACAAGGCTCTGCCGGCGTTGGTCGGGCGCTTCGCGGGTAAAGGATGTTCTGGCGGCTTGCATCTTGTTATACAGATGTATAACAATGCGGTCGTAATGGCAAGCATAGCGAATCATAACGACAATCTTGACCCGCTCGACGGTTGGTCTCTGCCGGCCTGGACCTATGACGATCCCGAATTTGCCAGGCTGGAAATGGAGCGGGTGTTCCGCCCGTCATGGCAAGTTGTGTGCCATATGTCGGATATCCCCAATCCCGGCGACTGGCACAGCCTCGATTATATCGGCGAGAGTGTTATCGTGGTGCGCGGAGCCGATAGCACGTTGCGCGCCTTCACCAATGTCTGCCGTCACCGCGGCAGCCGATTGGTCGATGGCGCAAGCGGCTGCGTGAAAAAGCTAGTCTGCCCCTATCATGCCTGGACCTATGATCTTGATGGCCGCTTGACCGGCGTGCCGGATAGTGCCTCTTACCCCACGCTCGACCGCGCCAAGGCGGGGCTGGTGCCAGTCGAAATCGAAGTCTGGCGCGGTTTTATCTTTGTGCGGCTGGAGGGTGGAGGGCTGTCAGTTGCCGAAATGATGGCCCCCTATGAAGAACAGATCGCGCCCTATCGCTTCGACGAGCTGCGTGCCCTGGGACGCGTCACCATGCGCCCACGCGACGTCAATTGGAAGAATGTCGGCGACAATTATTCGGACGGCCTACACATCCCCGTCGCGCATCCGGGGCTGACCCGGCTATTCGGCAAAAGCTATGGCGTCGAGGCGGAGCCGCATGTCGACAGGATGTGGGGCGATCTGGTCGACAGGCCCTCGGCCAATTGGTCCGAACGCGCCTACCAGAACTTACTGCCGGATGTACCGCACCACCCCGAAGCCAACCAGAAGCGCTGGCTCTATTTCAAGCTCTGGCCCTCGGTCGCCTTTGACATCTACCCCGATCAGGTCGATTTCATGCAATGGCTACCCACCGGGCCTACCAGCTGTGTGATCCGCGAGATTAGCTACGTTATTCCGGATGACCGCCGAGAAATGAAAGCGGCACGCTATCTCAACTGGCGGATCAACAGGCAGGTTAATGCCGAGGATACCGTCCTGATCACCCGCGTCCAGCAGGGCATGGCGTCGCGCAGCTTTTCGATGGGCCCTCTATCTGACAAGGAAGTGTGCCTCAAAAATTTCTGCGCCCGCATGCGCGAACTCATCCCGGAAGCCCGCCAAGAACACCGCCCCGCGCCGGGCTGGAGCCACAAATGACCCAGAAATACGACGCAGTGATCATCGGCGCAGGCCATAACGGCCTGGTGTGCGCCTTTTACCTCGCCCGCGCTGGCCTGAAGGTCCGCATTGTCGAGCGCCGCGATGTCGTTGGCGGCGCTGCCGTGACCGAGGAATTCCATCCAGGTTTCCGCAATTCAGTCGCCAGCTATACCGTCAGCCTGCTCCAGCCGAAGGTCATCGCCGACATGCGGCTTGCCGACCATGGCTACCGCGTGATTGAGCGCCCGATTTCAAACTTTTTGCCGCAGGAGGATGGCGGCTATCTGAAGCTTGGCGGGGGCCTCGAACGTACGCAGGCGGAATTCGCGCGCTTCTCTGCGCACGACGCAAAAATCCTGCCTGAATATTATGACAGCCTTGAGGTCGTCGCCGATGTGCTGCGCGACCTTGCCATGCAATCGCCGCCCAATATAGGGGACGGGGTCAAGAGCTTGATCGACGGAGCCCTTCAGGGTCGCAAACTTGCAAGGCTGCCGATCGAGCGGCAGCGTGACGTGCTTGATCTCTTTACGAAATCGGCACGCACGCTGCTTGACAGCTGGTTTGAAAGCGAGGCGGTAAAGGCCGCCTTCGGCTTTGACGCAGTCGTTGGCAACTATGCCAGCCCCGACACGCCCGGCAGCGCTTATGTTTTGCTCCACCATGTCTTTGGCGAAGTGAATGGCAAGAAAGGCGCATGGGGCCATAGCGTCGGCGGCATGGGCGCGATTACGCAGATCATGGCCAAGGTTTGCGGGGCGCTTGGCGTTGAGATCAGCCTGGAAAGTCCGGTATCCCGCGTGCTGGTCGACGGCAGCAAGGTTGCTGGCATAAGGCTGGACAGCGGTGAAGAAATTGCTGCTGACCGCGTGATCGCCAATGTCGGGCCGAAAATTCTCTATGAGCGCATGTTCGACGACGCCGATCTTGGCAGCGAATTCAAACGCCGCATCAAAGGCTTCAAGGCAGGTAGCGGGACATTCCGGATGAATGTCGCACTGTCCGAACTGCCCCGATTCAGCGCGCTACCCGAACCCGGCGAGCATCACCAATCCGGCATCATCATCGCGCCAACGCTCGATTACATGGACGAGGCGTTTCTCGATGCGAAACGCTATGGCTGGTCCAAACGGCCGATTGTCGAGATGCTGATCCCGTCCACGGTGGACGACAGTCTTGCCCCGCCCGGACAGCATGTCGCCTCGCTTTTCTGTCAGCAATTTGCGCCCGATCATGATTGGGACGCCGATGAGAGTAAAGCGGCGGACACAATAATCGACACCGTCGAAACCTACGCGCCGGGTTTCCGTGCGTCGATTTTGGGACAGCAAATCCTCTCCCCACTTGGCCTTGAACGCAAATTCGGGCTGGCGGGTGGCGATATCATGCACGGCAATATGAGCCTCGACCAGCTCTGGTCGGCGCGCCCAGTGCTTGGCCATGGGGCCTATCGCGGACCATTAAAAGGCCTTTATATGTGCGGCGCAGGCACGCACCCCGGCGGCGGGGTGACAGGAGCTCCGGGGCATAACTGCGCACGGGAGGTGATTGCCGACAGCCGCTTCCTCGGTCGCTGGCGCACCGCCTGAACGGAAAGAGCCGGACCTTTCGGCCCGGCTCTCTCCCCTCCCGTCTTTCGACGAAATTTGCGTTAGAAATCGCGAGTGACCTTGAGGCCAATGATTCGCGGCTTGATCAGCACATCGTAAAACGCGCCGCCGGTCGGCGTTGCCGGCGTAATGCCAGTACCGCATACTGTTTCCACACACTGCACGCCCGTGTTGACCACACCGCGTGTGTCAAACAGGTTGGTGGCATAGGCTTCAATTTTCCAGTCATCGCTTTTCATACCAAAGCTGAGGTCAGCGGTGGTGTAGCCGGGCAAATTGCCCTTGATGCCATTTTGCACTGGGCGCAAATCACTGCGCCGCCCGCTGGTCCGGTTGACGTTGAACTGGATATGGCCATCCCAGCTGCCCATCGGGAATTCATAGCGCGCCAATATGTTGCCCTTGAACTTTGGCGTGACCGGCAGGCGCGAACCCGCAGGAGCAAGCAACGCGTTTCCAACGGGCGTTGTGCAATCAAAGGTGGCGTTGGCAATGCGGCAGAAGTCGCGACGGATTTCCGCATCATTATAGCTAAAGCCTGTGCCAAAGGTGAAGCCACCGGCGCTGTAGTTCAGGTCTGCCTCCAGCCCGCGGATACGAGCGATCCCAGCGTTGCGGATTTCGGTCAGGCCATTTGCGCCAAGGAAGGACAGCTGGATGTTGTTCCAATCCTCCTGATAGACTGCTCCGTTAAAGCGGAATGCGCCCGATCCCAATTTCCAGCCAAGCTCATAATTGTCGAGCTCATCCGGACCATAAGGCGGCAATGTGCCGCGGCGGTTGATCCCGCCAGGACGGAACCCACGCGACCAAGTTACATAGACCAAAGCGTCATCGCTGAACTTGTAGGTCGCATTCAGCTTGTGAATGAAATCGGTATCTGACGTGCTCTTGTTCACATTGGTACATGGAGCACCATTCAGGATCGGCGTTGCAAAGGTACCGCCTGGATTATCTCGGAATTCCTGGCCAGTGGTTGTGATACAACGGGCAACGCCAGTGTTGCCCGAATAGCCTCGGGCAAAACCGAAAAAGCCGAAGAGCGAGTTGTCATATTTATAGAGCCGCGCCCCGCCGGTTAGCGTCAACTTATCCGTTACATCATAGCTGATCTCACCAAATGCCGCATAGTCGCGGTCTGTCCGCAACTGCTTGGTCAGCCAGATATTGCTGTCAGTGCCCGGAACGGTGATGGCGTCAGCAATATTGTTGATGATGTAATTTTGCTCAATATTGTGGGACTGACGCTGCCAGAACAGGCCGCCGATAAAGCGCAACGGCGCATCATCGGGCGACGCGATTCGGACTTCGGCAAAGCTCTTTTTATAGCGGTCAACACCCTGAATATATTGGGTTGGATCAACCGGATTGCCCAGATTGTCATACCAATAGGCACCATAGCCCGCGAGTGCGTCGTAAAAATAGCTATAGTCTGAATAGTCGCTATTGACTTCAGTCTTGCGGCGCAGATGCCCGCCCGTCAACGTCAAGTCCCAGTTGCCGAGCTTGCCCTCAACCGTCAGAGCGCCAGATAGCCATTTGTCCTTGCTGCCTTCCGCCTCATATTGCACGGTCTGCAAACCGCCTGTGGTCTGGCCAGAGCGTTCGCGGGAAAAGCTGCCATTGGCCTTCTGAATTTGCCCCATCAGAACGGGCTTGATCGTCCAGCTTTCATTGAGATCGATACCCAGCGCCAAACGTGCGCCATAGGTGTCAACGTCGTTATAGTCATCCTCGACAAAGGGCGCGTTATTGCGCGTGATGCCTGACGTCGCATAGGTCCGGCTGCCGGGAATATTATCGATATAGCCACCATCATGGCGATACCAGCCAACAAGGCGAAGCGCCGCATTTTCACCAAGCGGCGCGTTTATGAAGCCCTCAGCAACCCCGCCAAAATCGCCCTTTGATACTTTGTTCACCTCAAGACCAACCGAGCCGTAAAAGCCCGAAGTATCTGGCTGGTTGGTGACCAGTTTCAGTGTGCCAGCCATCGAGCTCGCGCCGTATAGCGTGCCTTGCGGCCCAGCGAGCGCCTCTACGCGGGCAAGGTCATAGGCGTGGATATCGAGCGCACCCTGGATAGTTGTGATCGGCATTTCATCCAGATAGGTGCCAACGGTGGGCAAGGATGCCGAGTGGTTGGCATTCTCACCCGATGCAACGCCGCGGAAATAAACCTGCGCAAAACCGGGGCCACCTTGCTGGATTGTCACCGAAGGCAGAAACTTTACCGCGTCCTGCAGCTCATTGACCTGCAACTGGTCCAGCGTCTCATTGCCCAGCGCTGTTACAGCCGCAGGCACATCCTGCAAATTCTGTTCGCGTTTGTTTGCGGTAACGATGATCCCCTGGTCTTCGGAGGCCTCTTCTTCGGCTTCCTGCGCCATGGCCGGCATCGCCAGCGTCATCGCCGACGACGCAAGCAGCAGCCCCATGGTCGACCGGATTGCAACAGATGTTTTTGAAAAGCGCATTGCGCTACCTCCTTGTGATTTATCCCTTGAATAGACTCACAATCGGTGGCGCGGCGCAATCTATTTTCGGTTAATGCAGGCCACAGGTGACAAAAATACTGCCCCCTGTGGCAAAATCGCAACGATATTGCGCCTTAGCGGTAGACAGACGCGTCAAACATTCGCTTAGCGCCAATTGCGGATCAAGGCCTGCATCAACTCAATCGCCAGCTGTCGGCCATAATCGTCCGGGCCTGGCTCTGGTGGCCGCGCGCGTTCATAACCGTCTGGGCCGGCGACCAATCCCATTCGCGGTGTGGGAGGGCGACCGTTGGTGGTAAAGTCTGCAAGCACAACGGCATTGCGAACATCTTTGGCCACAATACGATAGGTGATGCCCTCTGCCGAACGACTGTCGACTGTGCTCAAAATTTCCACTGTTATGTCGGCTTTACCGGTCACAGCGCGTGTTTCTATACCCTGAACATTGGCACGCTCTTGCGCCCCATCTGCCTGACCCTGTGTCCGCATAATCGACGTGCGGTCAACAAGGCGCGCTCCGGCACCCGTCATGGCAGAGTTAAATGCACCCTCCATTTCCCAATCGACGGGTTCTTCGACCAGGTCTTGCCGTTTACTGGTTACGCGTTCGTCGCCCGTGCTGCTGCGACCATAGATATTGCCATTACCATCATTGGACTCTTCATATTCCGTCGTCGTGCGATATCGGGATGCCACTTCATCATCGAAATGGCGGTTCCAAAAAATCACGATCTTTGGACTGCCAGCTTGCCGATAGGCAGGACGGAAGTCTGCGACCGTGACAGCCGCAGCCGACGGTGCACGGGGAGCTGGCTTTAAAACGGGCGGTCGAGTCTCACCATTTTGGGCATAAGCATTGCTGCTTAGCGACATCACAACAACCAACGGCAAAATTCTCAAAATCTGCATGGGCTTTCTCCGGTGTTTGCGTGCTGCCCCTAAACAGGCAGCGCCCAGATCTGGTTCAGTTCGCATTCCTGATTTCTACGAGGAACGCTTCCACCTTCGCACCGCCAATAGAGCGTTCGGAGTAAACCCCAGTTGCGCGCCCTGGAATGGTCACATTTCGCCACGCAGACGTTTTTTCGGTTGGTCGCTGGGCATTGTCCATGAAGCTGGAACGCGCCTGAATGACAATGTCCTTGGTCGTGCAATTCACGAAGCGAGCCGTAACCTCAATGTTGTTTTGCTCATTACGCATCGCGAAAAGACCCTCGACCACCATTTTGCGGCGCAGCGTCTTGTCCGTCATTTGCACGGCATTCAGGCTGATAGGTGTCATCGAACGCGGGACATTTGCGACCAGCGCTGGTCCGCTTGAACCCGGATCGGCGCGTGCGGCGCTGATATTGCACTTCAGCGTCCGGTTCTCACGAGCGTCGCCTGCATTTGCTACAAAGAGTAGGGGAATAAGCCCCAGAACAAGAAGTTTCTTCATTGTGACTCCCCCATCAGTTTATCAGCGAATTGCGGAACGTCTTGTCGCGCAGCTGCTGGTCCTTGCGTTTTTTAAGCGATGCAACCAGCTTCAGGTCCTCGCCAGGCGTATCCGCCGGAAGCGACTGAACATCTTGTGAGCGGGTCCATGAGACCGCACATTTGCCATCCGCTCCAATCATCATCGGCTTTTGCGCTTCTCGGACCGGCGATGCACCATTCATGAAGTTTACCTTTGGATCAAAGGCTTCATTTCCGCGCTTACCAGTAGCCAATACTATCTTGTCAGGAAGCCCATCCCATCCACGGATGTCAGCCTCGGTTTTGGCGGCTGAGGCAAACATCGAGAAAAGTGCGCCTGCCGCGGCCAGACCCATTGTGCCGCTGCCAAAGTTACCGGATTGCATTGAGCTAAGCGACATTTGCGTGGCGACGTCACCGATCATGCCAGTGGTTTCCTTGAAATTGGCCTTTCCTTTCAAGATGCCATCAATGGCTCTCCCGCCGCGTGTGGTCGCTTGAAAATTTATGCTGCTCGCGGCCATCGCCGGCAAAGGCTCCTTGCCCGACACCACAAAGCGGGCATCATTTTCTGCATAAATATCGTTGGTCGTGAACACCATTTTTTCGGAAGAAGCGCCGTCGCGCGCTTTCACCGGCCCACGGCCAAGCTCAGCGATCAAAAGCATGTCGTCGCCAGCGGCAGGCGCGACCAATGTCGGCTGCGCCGTCTTTGCATAATTAAACTGCTCTGCCGCTGACACGGCAGAATTCTGACAATGATACGTCCATCCCATCAGATAGTTCATTACCGCAAAATCGCCTTGATATTGCTCGTCTTCTGATACTGTGTCCTGATATTCGCCCTGACGGAAACTGGCCCGGGCATTGTCATAATCGCCGGCGCGCAGATAGAGCAGGCCGCGATAATAATAAGCCATGGACCGTTCATAAGGTTCGCCCTTAAAGTCCTTATTTGCCTCTTTGCGGAAGGTGGAACGCGCCATGGCGGCAGCCTTGTCCTTGCCGTAAAAGGATTCGATCCGCAGCAGCGCGCCATCAAAGGCCCGTTCAGCATGATCGAAATGCCCCTGTTCCATAGCAGCCAGGCCAAGGCGCTTATAGTTGAGCACAGAATTGCGCTCTCCGCCGGTAAACAGCGTCCGATACAGAGGCTTCAACCCCTCCGGCTTGTCTGCCAGATAGGCGTCGATTTCATCCGGATAGGGCCCTTCACCATATTGGCGCTTCAACGCGGCCATCCGCTTTTTCTCAGCAGCGGCAGCGGCCTTCGCCGCCTTTTGTTCAGCCTTAATCCGCGCCTTTTCGGCTGCCGGATCGGGCGCTGCTGCTGCAGTGGCATCCGCCGCTGCAGCTGGCGCATCCTGCCCGATCACAGGCGCAGCCGATGTCAGCATCGCCAACATGACAATTGACGTAGTTAGCTTATGACGAGTCGCAGTCATTTTCTTTCCCCCGGTTTTTTTGAATTTAGCGGTACACCACATCCTCACTGGCGGCGCGGAACGTGATATAAGGCTCGCTGGTGTAAACGATGTCTTGGGTCTCAACTTCGACCAACTCAAACGTGATTTGCGTGCGGCGTTGCTGGATTCCCGATCCCCCTCCATCACGGGAATCAAGGGACACCATGGTCGCGATCAAGACATAGTCTGAGCCTGAGATGGCTTCCTGTTTGCCCAGCGTACCAACATCGGCAGTGCCCTGCTCTTTCAACTCTCGCTCATTGGCCAGAAGCAGCGAACGTTCACGATTTACGAACCGCACACGACCGGCAGCAGCCCGGTTCAAAGTGGAGCGCAACGTGTCCGTAATCAATTTGGCATTGATTCGCTGAGAACTATCATTCGTAAAGCTGGACTGATCAAGAATGATGCGGGGAGCAGCCGGCCGGTCCATAATGTCAGGCCGCGTCATGATATCGCGCAGAACCATATCGGCCATGGCATCAATGTCGCGTGACTCAATGCCAATGCCTGATACGGCACCGCGTCCTTGCGGATCAAGCTCCTGCGCCTGCGTGCCCTTTTTCTTGTTAAAAGCTGCGACGGGCGCAGACACAATGACTAGCGCCGCGCACGCGGCCAAACCGGCTCGAAATAACATGATACCCCCTGCACTTCGTCTCACTTTGCAAGGGTTTAGTCCTGTAAATCGGTGTGAAGCGTGATCTAGATCACGGATTATTTCAATCTATCGGTTCTGGGCCGACTCTGGATAAGTGTCGACAATGGGACCAAGCGCATTTCGCAAGGGCTGAAGCCATTGGTCATAAGCCTTCCATTGGTCCATTCCTTCACGGTTCAACGGACGCCGAACCTGCTCGCTGGATGCCGTACGAACGGCCCGCGCATTTTGATGGAAGTTCAGGCAGGATTCTTCGAACGGCAGTCCGATATAGTCCAGCATAGCCTGCACTTCTGCGACTGGATCATCAACCAGTGTTTCATGGATAACGCGATGGACCCGGCCGGGCAGCAATTCGTCGAAATGCGTCATTAGGCGGATATAATCGGCATAGTATTGTCCCATGTCAGCCAGATCATAGCTAAATGCCTGCCCTTTTGCGAAATGCTGGCGAAAATTGGAAAAGCAGCAATCGAGCGGATGGCGCCGCGCGTCGATGATCTTTGCGTTGGGCAGAATGAGATGGATCAGCCCGGCGTAGAGCCAGTTGTTCGGAAGCTTGTCGATAAAATAGGGCTTGTCGGTCTTCCGCTGGATTCGCGTCCGCTCGATATATTCTGCCCCTAATTCAGCCATTTTTGCATCCGGCATAGCGGCAATTGCATCCACCCATCCGGCAACGCCGCCCCCTTTGCCTTCGCGCATCGCAATCGCAGGCATATCTGGCAGCTCCATCGTGCCCTCTATAGCCGAATGGCTGGACAATATCTGTTCAACCAGGGTCGAACCCGCGCGCGGCATGCCCAGAATGAAGATGGGATCGGGTGCCGCATGCCCCCAACCGGCTCGCGCCTGCACGAATTCGGACGTGAACTGCGCAATGATGCGGTCAACATGATCGGTCACGAGCTGTGGGTCATAATCCAGACTCTTGCGGCGCAACCGGTTTGCCGCAGCATAATGGTGAAAGGCCTTTTCGGCCTCGCGCGCATCGTCAAAGGCCTTGCCCAGCGCAAAATCCAGGTGAAACCGGTCCTCGTCTGAAAGGCCGGGCGTATCCAACGCTGCCTGCATGGCGATACGGTCAGCGTCGCCAAACTTCACCGTTTTCAGATTGGCAAGGCTCCACCAGACTTCACCCAATGTTGGCTCGATATCCAGCGCTCGGCGATAGGCGGCAATGCTCTCATCCTGCCGCCCCACGGTTTTGAGCAAATGCCCCTGGCTCATCCAAAGCTTGGCATGGTCGGGAAAACGGCGTAGCAATTCCTCATAAAGCGCTATTGCTTCGTCATATTCGCCAACCCGCCCCAGCGCCGCCGCCTTCAAATTGCGACTCGCTACATGCTCACTATCCTCGGCCAGCACCGCATTGAGCGTGGTTACTGCCTCTTCAAAGCGGTTCTGGCGATACAGGATGCCAGCCAGATTGGAGCGGGCAACGGTGAAATTGGGGGCCAGCTCAAGCGCGCGGCGCAGCAGCGTCTCGCTATCCTTATACCGCCCGATCCGCGCAGCCAGCTGTGCCATCAGCCTGATCGCTGCAACATCAAGCGGCTCCTCCTTAAGATGGGCACGCAATATCGGCTCGGCATCATGCAGCCGGTCTTCATTAATCGCCAGTGCCGCCTCTATAAGCGCCGGATTGCGGATGCCGCGTGCCACATATTTCTGCGCCAAGTCTTTCATGCCTGTGCGACTATCAGCCGATTGCGCCATCGGCAACGTGTACGCGCATGGCACCAGAACCGGCGCTGTCAAACAGGGCACTTTCGGTTCCAGTCATCCACACCTGGCTACCGGTATCTGCCAGTCGCGCAAACAAGGCTGCCCTTCGGTCAGGATCCAGATGTGCCGCCACTTCATCCAGCAGCATTATCGGCGGCTTCCCACGCATACGCGTCACCAGCCCCGCATGCGCCAGCAGCAATGACAGCAACAACGCCTTTTGCTCTCCGGTTGAACAATGGGCGGCAGGCTGACCATGTCCGCCATGCGTCACGATCAGATCTGCACGGTGCGGCCCGGAGAGCGTTCTGCCAGCGGCGCGGTCCCGCGCCCGCGCTGACCGGTAATGTTCGGCTAGTTGCCCCGCTTCGTCCAGCCCATCCCCCTCAATCGAAAGCAACGGTTTGGCAAAGGGTGAAGCAGGCATGGCTGCGATTTCCAGAGCCAGTTTTTCCAGCATATGTTTTCGTGCAATGGCAATCGCCGCACCATGTTCTGCAAGGCGCGCCTCTATGGCGTCAAACCATGCAGCATCCATCTGGCCTTCGCTCAACATCCTATTGCGCTGCTTCAAGGCCGTATCATAACGGCTGCTATGTGCAGCATGCGACGGGTCCAGCGCCAGAACCAGTCGGTCCAAAAATCGCCGCCTTTGACCTCCGCCATCGACAAACAGGCGGTCCATCGCTGGCGTCAGCCACAATATGGCAAACCACTGTGCCAAATCATTGGCCTTGCCTGCTCGGCCATTGATCTGCACCTGCCGACGTGCAGGGTTGTCTGCCAATGTGCCTGTGCCAAACTGACTGGCGTCGGCCTCAGCTGAAACAGCGAAACCACCTGCCCCGCCTTTCCGCGCCATGTCGGAAAGCGCAGCGCGTCGCAGACCACGACCCGGCACCAGAAGCGATACCGCCTCCAATATGTTGGTCTTGCCCGCTCCATTTTGGCCAAACAGCACAATGAAGCGGCCTTCCGGCCGAAAGCTAAGCCTTTCATGGTTGCGAAAGTCACTCAGATCCAGCCGTTCAATCATGGACGCCGACCTATCGGAGCACAGCAGAAGGTCAAGTCCCGCGCCAATTAGCCTACCCCCGCAAGTTCATTCTTATTAGTTGGTGTATTTTCCCAATATTCAGGATTGTAAATTGGCCTCACCTGCCGCCAAAAACAGCTATGTGTTTGTTTTAATGTGATTTCATTAAATTGGCACACCCTGTGCAAAGTAGCTGGCATCCCGGAATGATCCGGAAATATGAACCACTGAAAGGAATTTAACGATGACCATGACAACCCGCAATCACTTCACCGCCCTGTTCGCAGCAGTTGTTTGCGCCTTCCTTACCGTAGGTGCCAGCGTTGCCCCGGCAGTTTCTCCTGTAACCAGCTATCTCGCTTGATCCACCGGATCGGCGACCAAATTCAAAGGACTCATGACATGACTTCGATCAACACCCGCTTCGCTTCGATGTTTGCAGCCATAGCCTGCGCCATCGTCACCATTGGTTTCAGCGTTGCTCCGGCCGTTGCTCCAATTTCTGGACTGGTCGCCTGATGGACCGCCCAGGCACCAGCCCCAAATTTGAAATCCGGCCGCTGCCGGGTGCCACTGTTGAAGGAAAGAAGAAGAAAATGAGCAAATTGATGTTGAACCGCGTGAACAAGAAAATCCTTGGCGTATGCGCGGGCCTTGCTGATTGGACCGGTATCGATGCAACTGTTATTCGCGTTGCTTTCGTTCTGACCACTCTGATTGGTTTTGGTTCACCGATCCTGATTTACATCGCGTTAGGTTTGATCCTCGATTAAGGACAAAAGGCACCCAATTCGAACCTTCAATCTATGGAAAAAACCAAATGATCTGCTAATTAGCCATCATGGCACGGGACCATGAGGGAGCGGGTTAGCAATATGTCAGAAGGTGAGAAGCCGGAAGTCCCCCTAAACCATCGCCGCTTTGCCCGTGGCGATGTGCACATAATGGCGCAGATTCGTGAGCAGGGCTATGGCCATCACAAGGCAAAGGTTGCTGATCTGTCACGGTCCGGCTGTCGGGTGATTACGCCAATGTACCTGAATTCTGATCGTTCGCTCTTCATCACCCTGCCCGGATTTGCGCCACTGGAAGCGCGAATTGCCTGGCATGTCCGTGATGAATATGGCTGCGAGTTTGTGGCGGAGCTGCACGAAGCCATTTACGACCATATCCTCCAGAAACACCCCGCCGCTGTTCAGCGCGGTTGATGCTCACATTCCCGAAAGACAGGGTCTACCGCCGCCAGCGTCGCTGGAATCGCCTGAAAACCATTGCCGTCATGGCACTGCTTGCTCTGCTTCTGGTGCTCGGCTGGTATTATGATGACCGGTTCAATCAATGGGGGCCGGTGGCGGTCGCTGGTCAGAAGATCGTTGTCGCCGATGGCGACAGTTTTGTAATCGGTGATCGCAAACTTCGACTAAAGGGCATTGACGCCCCCGAATATCGACAAAACTGTAAAGACACACGCGGCGCCGAATGGCAGTGCGGTCGCGCAGCTCGTGCGGCACTTGAACAACATCTGCTGGAACCCGGCCTTGCTTGTGAAGCCGAAGCGCGTGATCGTTACGCCCGATCGCTCGCCAGCTGCCGAACAGCGCGAACGCCTGACATCGCCGCTGCACAAGTGCGCGACGGCATGGCGATCAGTGACGAATATTATGGCAGCCGCAGTTTTGGCGACGAAGAAGATAGCGCCCAAGCAGCAAAGCGCGGCATCTGGCAGGGCGAATTTACCGAACCGTCAATATTCCGGACCAGCCAGCGATAATTAATCGCTAAGCCACTTTCCGCACAAAAACACTGCCAGCTGAATAGCCCGCGCCAAAGGAACAGATCAGCCCGATATCGCCGGCCGCCAAATCAGCGCTATGCTTGTGAAAGGCAATAATCGATCCGGCGCTAGAGGTGTTGGCATAGGTATCCAGCACCGTTGGGCTTTCATCTTCACTCGCCTCATGTCCCAGCACGCGCTGCGAAATCAGGCGGTTCATACCCTGATTTGCCTGGTGGAGCCATAGCCGCCGCAAATCCTGACCATGTAGACCCAAGTCAGCGGCATGATCGACAATCATTTGCGCAACCATTGGCACCACTTCCTTGAAGACCTTGCGCCCTTCCTGCACAAACAGCTTGTCCGTGCGCGGACCGCTTTGGTCAACAGGTCCCTTGCCCTCTGCCCGGTTCAAAAAACCGAAATTGTTGCGGATATTATTGCTATACTGGGTCTTCAACCGCGTGCCCAATATGGCCCAATGCTGGGCTGGCGCAATATCGACTGCTTCCACCAATACCGCAGTTGCCACGTCACCAAAAATGAAATGGCTGTCACGATCCCGCCAGTTCAAATGGCCGGAAGTGATCTCTGGATTGACCACCAATACGCTGCGCGCATTTCCGCTGCGGATATAGTCTGCGGCGGTCTGGATGCCAAAGGTAGCCGACGAACAGGCGACATTCATGTCAAAGGCAAAGCCCCGCTCCATCCCTAGTTCATGCTGGATTTCCACGGCCATCGCCGGATAGGCGCGCTGCAAATTGGAGGCCGCACACAAAATGGCGTCAACGTCTGCTATGTCGCGTCCGGCACGCTCCAACGCATCGCGGCAGGCAGCAACACCAATTTCGGCCATGAGGGAAATCTCGTCATTGGCGCGCTCTGGATAGCGTGGCTCCATTATCGCCGGGTCAACAATCGCTTTCTTGTCAATCACATGCCGCGATTTGATCCCGCTGGCTTTCTCGACAAATTCGACCGAGCTCGGCTGCAACGGTTCGGCATCCGGATTGGCCGCATTGTAGAGCGAGACATAAGCGTTGAAGCTTTCAACAAGCTCTTCATTGGTAATGATGTCTTTTGGGGTAAATAGTCCGGTTGCCGAAATAACCGGCATAGCGCCTGCTGGCATGATGCGTTCCCGCTATTGTTTGTTGTCTGCGTCCGCCTAGCCTCCACAGCGTTATGAAACAAGCCAATTGCTTTTGCCGGATGCCCCGTCCATGAACGGGCGCGAGAGGACGAAAGCAAAGCAAAGATGATCGTGGAAGCACGAAAACCCAGCCTGCTGTCGCGTGCGGTGCGGGCCATCATCATGTGGCTATACCGGCGCCACGGCTGGAAAGCAGAAGGCGTGGTTCCCGAACCGCGACGTTTTGTCATCATTGCCGCACCACACACTTCGAACTGGGATTTCGTATATTTTATTGGGCTCACCCAAAGCCTTGGTATTACCCCGCATTTCATGGCAAAAACCTCACTGTTCCGCTGGCCGGTGACCAATTTCATGCTGGATATGGGCGGGGTTCCAGTCGACCGGAATAAAGGCGGCAATTATGTGCAGGCCATGATCGATGAGTTCGCTCGCCGCGATGAATTCATGCTGACCATCGCGCCTGAAGGAACGCGCGGTTCCGTACAGCAATGGCGAACGGGTTTTTACCATATTGCGCTTGGCGCTGGTGTGCCGATGGTTGTGGGCATGATGGATTATGGCAAAAAAACGGGGGGACTCGGTCCTGTAATCTGGCCGACCGGCGATTATGAGGCTGACATGGCAAAGGTGGCGGAACTTTATGCCAGCGTGACCCCCAAACATCCGGCAAAGCGGATGGCAAGCATAACCGGAAAGGATACGGCATGAACGGCGCGTTGGAATTGCTGGCGGTCAATCTTGCAATATTGATGGCCGCCATAATCCTGCTGTGGGCCTATGCGGTAAAGATACGCGACGTGTCGTTTATCGATTCCTTCTGGGCCTTTGGCATGGTGATCCTTGCCTGGGCCAGCTGGTTCCAAATCGACGGACAGGGGCGGCGCGCCGACGTGCTGCTGGCGCTGACGACGCTATGGGGTTTGCGCCTGTCATTCCACTTGCTCAGCCGCTGGCGGCGTGAAGGCGAGGATCCGCGCTACAAGAAAATCATGGGCCATGCCATGGAAAGCAAGGGCTGGAGCTGGCCGAAGACCGCACTATTGGCGGTGTTCCTGACGCAGGCACCTTTGCTTTTCATCACTGCACTTCCAGCACAGCTTGGCATATGGGCCAGTGAAGGCGGGCGCACGATCATGGGGCCAATTGCCTGGCTGGGCATTGCTGTTGCGCTGATTGGGATCGCCTTTGAAAGCATTGGTGACGCGCAGTTAAAGGCGTTTCGCGCCAACCCGGCGAATAAAGGTAAAGTGCTCGACACCGGGCTGTGGCGTTACACGCGCCATCCCAATTATTTTGGCGATGCGTGCACATGGTGGGGCATCTGGCTGGTAGCCGCAGAAACCGGGCCAGCGGGCTGGATAAGCGTGATCGGGCCGCTATTCCTGACCTTCACGCTGACCAAATGGTCTGGCAAACCCTTGCTGGAGAGGGGTTTGAAGAAATCACGACCCGACTATGCCGCTTATGTCGAGCGCACCTCCGGTTTCTTCCCCTGGCCGCCACGCCGTAGCTGAGGCGAATTCCCGCATTTTGCCGAGTCGCGTATTGTGCGATATAGTTCACCGGGGGATAGACCCCGGAGGAGAACGATCATGAAAGTCGTGGACGGCCATGTCGAAGTAACCGAAGAAGAAGCAAGTGGAGGCGTAAAGGAGCATGGCGTGCGTTACGTCCTTGCCGCATCCTTACTGCTAGCCATCATTTTGCTGTCAGCCATGTGGATCATACCGGCTGTAACAAACTGAAGCCGATGCGAAATCGCGAGATATTAAAAAATTAACCGCGTCGATTTCAGATTTATGTAACCAAACACCGGCAAAAGCGGTGGATGCAGTTGCGTATCAAAGGCAAGCGGGAAGTGTGGCTCTTCACCGCCATCATCACGGCTATGACCGTGCTGATCCCGCTTGTGATTGTGGCCGCTGCGCTTGGCTTGCTGGGCGAGGCCGATAGGGTCAGATTTACAGCGTCCATGCTGACCATTGCTGGGCTGATCCCATTGCTGATCACGCCGCCTTTGGCCTATGTTATATTGAATATGCTGCGCGTACAGCATGACATGATCCGTCGCGTGGACGCCCGCATCATGTTTGACATGATGACTGGCCTGTATAACCGAAACCATTTCCTGGACAGCATGCGTGCCTCGCAGGAAAGCGGACCGATCATGATTGTCGATGCCGATCATTTCAAGACGATCAATGACAGCCATGGTCACGCCGTTGGCGACGAGGCACTGCGCATTTTGGCCAATGCGGTGCAGCAATGCGTGGGAAGCGATGGCATTGTCGGTAGGCTTGGCGGCGAGGAATTTGGTATATTCATGCCCGGCAAGGATGCAGCGGCCGGCCATGCCATGGCTGACGCTGTCTGCGCCGCCGTTCGTGCGCTAACGCCGTTGCTGGCGGGAAATCAGGTCAAGCTAACGGTCAGCATCGGTTGCAGCTTTCACCGCACAACCAATGTCATTGGCCATTCGCTGAAGCAGGCTGATGATCTGCTCTACCGGGCCAAGGCCGAAGGCAGGGACCGCGCCATTTACAAGGCCCAGTCGCGCCATCAGCAACAATTGTCAGCTTAAATCCGCGCCGTTCATTTCTGCCACACCCGCAGGCGGTTGCCGGCAACAGAGGCCGAAACCGCAACGCGCTGCCCCGGCTGCAAGTCCAGTTCTTCGGCGAAGCGGAAGAATTTCCAGCCCCATGACGAACTGTCACATTGATCCGGGCCATTTTCAAATTGCGCGACGTCATCCATGGTCAGCCGGAACCACTGGATCACACCATTGACCGGGCCGCCGCTTGCCACCAGCTCCGCCTCGGCCCGCTCGCCCTGCACATCGGCGGTGTCAAAGGCAAAGTCGAACAGGCTCATGGCTTCACCCCGCACCATCAATGCCGGATCCCCTACCTTTACCGACAGGCGCGAGGGCTGCAGCCGGTTGAAGGCGGACACATCAAAACCGCAAAGCGTCGAAAAATCAGCCTTGTCGGCATTGGCATAATAAGCAAGCGCAACGCGAATTTCGCCGCGCTGCGGAATGATTTTCGCCCCCGGCCGCGCCAGCCGGCGCACCGCATCGCGCATCGATGGCAGCACTTCTTCACAGATCAGATCATCGCCCACAATTTCCGCGACCACCACATCCACGGGTCCGCCCAAGTCAGCATCGGGATCAAGCTTGCGCGAATTGATTGCATGCACTGTCACCCGGTCGGCAAAGCCGTTGGTGGCAATGATGCCAGTGGCCACTTCGGCCAGCACCGGGTGCATTTCACAGGTATGGATGCGCCCCGCCCCTGCCCGCGCTGCCATCATCGATAACAGGCCGGAACCAGTGCCAATGTCCAGCACCTTCGCACCGGGCGCAACAGCGCGATCAATTGCGTCCTGAAAGGCCTGATTGCGCGGGCCATCATTCATCATGCGCACATGCCAGCTTGGCACAGAGCGGGCGAGCAAATCCATCCCCATTGCCGTCAGCTCGGAATCGCCCTCGGCCAGGCTAAGCGCTTCCTGCACCAGTTGATAACAGCGAATATCATCTTCGCGGTGCAATGCCTTTGCCGCCATGGCAAGCAGCGCCCGCGGATTTCCGCTCGCCGCCGCCACCAAAGGTTCAAAGGCACGTTGTGCTACATTTGCATCATCATTCATGGCTGCCTGCATAGGGATAGTTGCCATGATGTAAAGGCGCGAGGGACAGCATGATCAGTTGCCATCGGCCATCGGCTTTGGCTGCCACAGCTCAATCTTGCGTCCTTCAGGATCCATCAAATGCGCAAACGGCCCCATGCCTTCATCCGGCATCAGCTTTATCGGCTCCACCCCATGTTCGGCGGCGCGGGCCAATAGGCCGTCCAGATCATCAACCATCAGATTGAACATGAACTCCTTGTCCGATGGGGCAAAATAGTCAGTGTCGCTGGCAAAGGGGGAAAAGACCGTGCCAGCACCGGGATGTGCGGCCGCCGCATCGGGGGTAAAGAATGCGCCCCATTCATCCGCCGCAATGCCCAGCACATCAGCATACCATTTCCGCGTCGCCGCCGGATCGGCGCTTTTGAAAAACAACCCACCCAGGCCCAGAACCTTTGCCATATTCCGCACTCCCTTCCGCTCCAATCAGTTCACCAACTGCCCCGTCAAAATCCGGCGTACAGCAATCAGCACCGCGAGGCCATGATTTGCAACATAATTGCGGTTAGGCCATGGTTCATATTCGCTTTGCGAAGAAGCTGGACAGCGGTTATCGACGTGTAAAATGCGCGATACCGCATTGCAGATAATCGGAGGGGGCCATGAAACATTTCCACATATTCCCGGCGATTGCATTCGCCGCAACAGTTGCGGTTCCGGCGACTGCCCAAAATGGCCCAGAGGCGCAGGCTGAGGCGCAGGCCGAAGCGCCAGCAGCAGCCGCTGCTGAAGCAGTGGAAGCCGCACCCGCAGAGGCCACATCACCCTATGCCGTTGCAGTCGAGCCATTGTCGCTTGGCAAAGGCAAGGGCGGATTTATGACCGTCGCCTTTTCGACCGCTGGCTATAATTTCTCTTCCTCCACTTCAGTGCAAAGCGGGGGCGGCACAGGCATCAAGATTTTTGGCGTGAGCAAATCCAAGGAAAAGGTGGTCGTCAAATATCGCGTGCTAAAGGACGGCCAGCCCTTTGACGCAGGCACATGTTCGGTCACGGCGAAAATATGGTCGGGCCTTTGGAACTCTACCGAAAACACGCTCTACACCTGCAACCGTAAGCCCGATGGCATTGGCCCTGCGGATTTCGCGCTGGAGGCGGCAGTGCCTGATATTCCGCTCGAAAGCGGCGACACGATCGCATTGAGCAGCGCGGAGCCGATTGACTATGCCGTGCTCAAGGCGCGTATGCGCTATGACGGTGTGGTCTATGAAGCGCTCCCGACCGAGCTTGATATCAAGCAGGCGGAGCGCAGAATGCGCGCTGCCAAGGGCTGGCTGATCACCCGCGATGGCAAGCCAGTGGGCCGCCTCGATTTCGCCCCGCGTGACAAGGGCGTCGATGTGCTCGGCAGCCTCGACCGCAAGTCGATCATCACTGCACCCGTCAACGCTGCGGACGGGCGCGAGGCGGTAATCACCTTTGCCGCGCACCTGATGTTCCTGCCAGAGGCGAACACGCCACTGCTGGAAACCGACTGACCGGCAAAGGGCGGCGGGAGAGCGCTGCTGTCATCGCGCGGCAAGTGCGCTATACGGGGTGCATGCACGCCATCCATATTCAGCGCCTGATCGCGCTTCCCTATCTTGTCCTTGGGCTCTGGTGCCTGCTGGCGCCGCACATGGTCGAACGCTTGATGGTCACCCCCGCTTATCAGCATTTGAGCCCGACAAGCGCACTGCTGATCGGCTGTTTCGGTGCGCAGGCGGTGCTGGGCGGGCTGTTCATCTGGTTCAGCCGATGGACGCGCACGACCTTTGGCATTTACTCCATCGCATTGCTGCCCTTTTTCGTTTTCAACTATTGGTTCGTCTATGAAGTGCCGATCCTGAACCAGTGGATGGCGCTGGATTTCGTGTCGAACGCGGCGATGCTGGGGCTGAGCCTGTGGGGGTGGCGGATCATGGGGCGGAGCGAAACCGGCACGTCGACGTCGTAATTCTGTGATGGCCGATACCGCAACTGCCCCGACGCCCCGCATATTGGTCGATGCCGATGCCTGCCCTGTGAAGGAGGAGATTTACAAGGTCGCCTGGCGGCGGGGTGTGCCCGTAGTGCTGGCCAGCAATGCGCGCTTTCGCATTCCCGACCATCCCTTGATTACGCGGCAAATTGTATCGGACGCTTTCGACGCCGCCGATGACTGGATCGAGGAGCAGGCGGGGCCTCGTACCGTGGTGATCACCGCCGACATATTGCTTGCAGACCGGTGCCTAAAGGCAGGAGCCATCGTCATCGGCCATAATGGCAAGCCGTTCACCACCGCCTCCATCGGCGGAGCCATCGCCACCCGCGCCATCATGGCCGACCTGCGCGCCG
>CAYVQO010000021.1:0-4311 GCA_964452835.1 uncultured Sphingorhabdus sp.
CGTGGCCGGGGGTGTCGATGATGTTGATCCGGTGATCGTTCCAGAAACAGGTGGTGGCAGCCGACGTGATCGTGATCCCACGCTCCTGCTCCTGCTCCATCCAGTCCATGGTGGCAGCACCATCGTGGACTTCACCGATCTTGTACGACTTGCCGGTGTAATAGAGAATACGCTCGGTAGTCGTGGTCTTTCCAGCATCGATGTGCGCCATGATGCCGATATTGCGATATTTTTCCAACGGATGGCTGCGTGCCATGGTCTTTACTCCATAAAGAGCGGGCCAGCTTGGCCCTTAAAGTTGCAGGGGACCGATTTGAAATCGGCCCCCTATGTCTGTTTTATGACGCTACCGCGAATTACCAGCGATAATGCGCGAACGCACGGTTCGCTTCTGCCATGCGGTGCGTGTCTTCACGCTTCTTGACAGAGTTGCCGCGATTATTGGCCGCATCCATCAGTTCACCTGAAAGACGGGCGGCCATTGTCGTTTCGCTACGGTTGCGGGCCGCAGCAATCAGCCAACGAATGGCGAGAGCCTGCGCACGCTCAGGGCGAACTTCGCAGGGCACCTGATAGGTGGCACCGCCAACGCGACGCGAACGGACTTCGATGCCCGGCTTCACATTGTTCAGCGCGTCATGGAACAGCTGAACCGGATCCTTCTTCGCCTTGGCTTCAACGGTTTCAAGCGCGCCATAAACTATACGCTCTGCAACCGATTTTTTGCCATCAAGCATCAGGTTGTTCATGAATTTGGAAAGCACCAGATCACCAAATTTGGGATCGGGCAGGATGACCCGCTTTTCGGGACGACGACGACGTGACATTTTCTATTCTCCCGATCTTACTTAGGACGCTTCGCGCCATATTTCGAACGCGACTGCTTGCGGTCCTTGACGCCCTGAGTATCGAGCACGCCGCGCAGGACGTGGTAGCGGACACCGGGCAAGTCGCGGACGCGGCCACCGCGGATCAGCACAACGCTGTGCTCCTGCAGGTTATGGCCTTCGCCGGGGATATAGGAAATGACTTCGCGCTGGTTGGTCAGACGGATCTTGGCAACCTTACGCAGAGCCGAGTTCGGCTTTTTCGGGGTCGTGGTATAAACACGGGTGCAAACGCCGCGCTTTTGCGGGTTCTGCTCCATTGCAGGGACCTTTGACTTGGCCTTCTGCGGGACCCGGCCCTTGCGGACCAGCTGGTTAATCGTTGGCATATCTTCACCTTGAAAATAAGTAGGTTACTTTGCGCGACAAGACGTGCCCTTTGCGGGGCGCAGCGGAGGCTCCAGCCTTTGATCCGCCCGGCCTGTCGAACAATGTTCAGCCTATGTGAGTTTTCCTGTTTAGCTGCGGGAATTGACCCAGAGCCTTTGGGAAGGCGCGCCCTTAGCGGGGGTTTGGGGGTTGGTCAAGTGTAAGTAATCAGCAATGGCGTTAATCCAATTGAGAGCTTTCCCTGCCACTCTTGGCCTTGTCAGGAGACAATCCAATGAAATTTGTCCAACTCACCTCGCGCGGCGGGAACTATCTGGTCGTGGCCAGCAACGTCGCATGGCTGCGCACCGCCGAAAATGGCCAGACGCATGTCGGCATTGTCGGCGGATCGCCGTTGCTAGTCGCGGGTTCGATGGAAGAGACAGCTGCTACGATATTGGCAGCCGTGAAAGAGCTGGATTAGACCAGCCCATCAACCAGATCCTTGGCTTCTTTCAGTCCAAGGCCGGTTCGCGCGCGCGCCAGCTTGATCGCTTCAATCACCTTGCCCGCTGCCTTTAGCTGGCGGATCTGTGTTCGCAGTTCCGGGGAGATTGATGCTGATGAGGCGAAGTGCGGCGGTGTGCTGAGACTATCGGTGCGGCGTTGTGTTCGGCGCCACCGCAAAAAAGCGGCGATCAGTAATGCTGCGGCGAAGCCTGCTGCAAAGGCTGCCCAATCATAAGAGCCGCTGCTATTGTCCATATTTCCCTGCCTGCCGATCCCTACACTTCAGACAATAGTATCTGCCGAACGGCGGGATCGGGTCAAGCAGGTTTGCGAGCGTGCATGGCTTAGGCCAGCGTCGCAGTGAACTGAAACGCAGTGAGCAGCACAGCTGCAAAGAGCGAGAATAATTTCGTCATAATGACTGTTCCTTTTTATTGGCCGCTCGGTTTGCAGAGCGGCGGGATACAGCCCACAAGGACATCCATCTTATTGTTTTCTTTGATAGCGAGATAGCAATGGTTGCGCGAAATGCAATTGAGCTTGGCGGCCCAGTAGTTGCGTGAAATGCAATTACTGCTTGGAAAGACGCTGCGCAAACGCCGCAATCTGCGCCTGCGCGGCGCGTGACTCTCGCAGAAAGAAGATCGGCCAGACGTGCATCAGGCCCTCCGTTTCTACATATTTGATGCCGGGAAGTTTGGCCTTCAGCGCACGAGCATCAGTCACCAATATGTCATCACCGCCGCCATAGCAGAGGATCGGCGGCAGGCCGGACCAGTCGCCATGGATCGGGCTGACGCGGGGATCGCTGATGGGCAAGTCGCCGGCGTAAAGCCTTGCCGCAGCCTTGATACCGCCCAGCGTCAGCACACAGTCGCGTTTCTCTATAGCAGGCTGGTCTGGATGATCGCCGCTGCCGTCGAGCCAGGGGCACACCAGCAGCAGCCCGGACGCGGCGCGCAAACCCTTGTCCCGTGCGGCCATCGCGACCACTGAGGTCAATCCGCCCCCAGCGCTATCGCCGCCCATGACGAACGGGCCTTCGTGACTGGCAAGGAATGCTTCATAGGCGGTCAACCCGAATGCCGCCGTTTCTTCAGCAGACGCCTCCGGTGCCAGCGGATAAAGCGGCGCCGTCACCGCCACACCATGCTTTTCCGCCATATGCGCCATGAAGTTCCAATGCACATCAACCGCGGGATAAACATAACCGCCGCCGTGGAAATAGAGCATATGCGCGGTCGGCACCCTGCCCTTTGGCGCGATCGTCCAGATGCTGCGGCCATTGAGCTGCGTTTCGCTTATGGCAAGCCGCTGGCGCATTTTTACGGTAGGCAAATCGAGGCCGGTCCGCGATGCCGCGATGCGGTCCATAAAGTCGGGGCCATCCGAATAGCGTTTGCGCAAACTGCCCGTTGTGCGCAACACTGCGCCGATCACCCGCGCCAGTAAACTCGCCATCGCTAATCCCCCCTGCGCTCTGTTAAGACCTGCGCCTCGATGCGAATGCGCCAAGCTAGCAACATGGCATTGGCGATTGTAAATACAAGCACCAGCGAGGGCGCGCCAAGCAACAAGGGCACCAGCGCAATCTCCGCCACCACCACAGTGTAATTTGGATGGGGCAGGAAGCGATAGGGACCCTTCCTTATGCGCGGGAAGTGCGGCGCGCTGATGATCCGTGTCGTCCACCAGCGACCAATGCTGGCAAGCGTCCAGAAACGGAAAAGCTGCGACGCAATAAAGGCCACCATTATCCAGCCATTGGGCTGAGCGGCAGGTTGCGCCACAACCGCGATGACAATCAGCCAGCTACCATGGAGCAATATGAACAGCGGATAATGGGCGCGGCCATGCTCCTTTCCGCCTTCTGCCAGCAAGCGGCGTGTATTGGCCTTCGCATAGACCAGTTCGGCCAGCCGCTGGACAACCACATAGAAAAGCACGGCCTGCGCCCAGCCCGGCCAATCGGTGATCATAGCCGAGTCCCTGTGGTTGCCATGACCGAGTCGCAAAACCGGTTCCCACTTTTGCTTGTCATGGCTCCAGAAGCCCCAGTGCGCCGGTGAACCCCGGTCCAAGCGCGGTTAGCAATGTTGGCCCCGCAAGAGGCCCCGACTCCAGCAATGCCTTCAATACGAACAGCACAGTAGGTGAACTCATATTGCCATGATCGCGCAAGACAGAGCGCGTTGCCCCCAGATCATCGCCAAAATAATCTGCAAGTGCGTCGACTACGCGCCCACCGCCGGGGTGGCAGGCGGGTTCGGCAAGGTCGGCTTTGGTCAATCTCCGGCCGGCAAGAAAAAGGTCTGCAACCGGTGCAAAATCGCTTGCCACAAAAGCAGGAATGTCCCGCGCCAGCACAAGATCAAAGCCGGTATCGCCAATGTCCCAGCCCATCATGTCGATACTATCCGGCCACACATGTTGCGCAAAGGCAGCCAGTCCTGGTCCCTGCCCTGCGCCAATAACCGCCGCAGCACAACCATCGGCAAACAGCGCCAGCGCGACCATATCCTTCTTTTCCATCTGGGCATGGTCATAGGCCATGCTGCACAGCTCAAGGCAGACGAGCAGCACCGGGCGCTCGGGTGCAGCGCGA
>CAYVQO010000021.1:4411-25077 GCA_964452835.1 uncultured Sphingorhabdus sp.
TCAGACCATCGGCGGACAGCCGGAGTTTCTGCGTCACCGATTCGCGGCTTTGGGTGCCGACCACCGGCAAATCGACGTCCACCTTATGCAGCGTCATGGGGAGCGTGATGATCAGCATAACGAGCAGCACAAGCATGACATCAATCAGCGGGGTGATGTTCATTGCCGCAATTGGCTCTTCCTGATGACGGCGGATGCCATGTTGGCGAAGATAAATAACTGTACCCATTGACACTCTCCTCTCTCCCAAAGAGAGTTATGGTATATCATTATTTCAAATCCTTTCCAAATGCTTTCGGCTTGCCTGTTTCCCAATGTCAGACATAGAAGCGTCATGGCGATTGTGGATAAGGCGCAACAGAAAAGTGCGCCGCTCAATGCCCGAGGGAGAATGACATGCCTGCACCAATTGATCGCCGCCTGCTTTTGAAAACCGGCATGTTCGGGCTGGGCGCTCTCAGTCTGCCGGGCGGGGCACTGGCAGCGATGCAGGCGGCACTTGCACCGGGGTTCAGTCACGGTGTTGCAAGCGGTGAGCCGGGGCCGACTTCGGTGCTTCTCTGGACGCGCTTCGTATCGGAGGCGGCGGAGACCAAGCTGGACGTCGAGGTCTGGGACCAAGAACTTCATGGGCTGATTGTGTTCAGGGGTGAGGCACGCGCAACGTCCACCCGTGATCACACCACAAAAATCGTCGCCTCGGGACTGCAACCTGGCAAAACTTATTATTACCGCTTTATTGCCCCCGACGGAACCAAATCGCCCGTTGGTAGGACCCGCACGCTGCCAGTAGGGGACGTCAAGCGCTACCGCATGGCGGTTTTCTCCTGCTCCAACCTGCCCTTTGGCTGGTTCAACGCCTATGCCCATGCCAATACCTTGGACGATTTTGATCTTGTCCTCCACCTCGGTGATTATCTCTACGAATATCATCGCGGCAATTATCCGACGGCAGCAGAGGCGGTGGCGGGACGGCTGATCGAGCCGGGGCATGAGATGGTGGCGCTCGCCGATTACCGCCTGCGCTATGCCAGCTACCGCGCCGACCCCGACCTGCAAAAGCTGCACCAGCTTTTCCCGATGGTCGCGATGTGGGACGACCATGAATTTACCAACGATGCCTATGCCGATGGCGCGCAGAACCACCAGCCGAGCGAAGGCGACTGGCAGGACCGCAAGCGCACCGCTGAACGCGCCTATCGTGAATGGATGCCCGTACGCGACCGGACCGATGATGTTTGGTGGTCAAGCTACGCCATTGGCAACCTGGCCGAAATCCTGCTGACCGAAAGCCGTGTGAGCGCGCGGTCAAAACAGGCGAACTTCGGCCAACCAACGGGCGATGAGGCAGAAATCATGCGCCAGCTGAAGGCCTTTGCCAGCGACACGCTGCCGGACTCCAACCGCACCATGCTGGGCGTAGCGCAGGAACAATGGCTGGGCGAGCGCTTCGCCGCCAAAGGCAAGCGCTGGAATATCTGGGCACAGCAGACGATCGTCGGCTCGTTGGTGCAGCCGCCGGGTCTGGAGAACTGGCTGCCCGCCGATGCCCAGCCCTTTGTGCGTGAGCGTGTGCAGCGCGGAGCACTGGCGGCAAAGGCCGGTATCCCCAGCAACATGGACGCGTGGGATGGCTATCCTGCCGCGCGCGCCAGGGCGCTGGCAGCAGCGCAAGGCGGCAATGCCGACCTGGTCGTGCTAACCGGCGACACGCATAATGGCTGGGCTTTCGACCTGTCACATGACGGCAAGCCCGCGGGCGTGGAGTTTGCCGGGCAGAGCGTCAGCTCACCGGGGCTGGAGAGCAGCTTCAAGGGCGCGACCGGCCCCATGATTGCCAAATCGCTGATGGCCGCCAATCCGGCGTTGGCTTGGGCCGACAGCAGCAATCGCGGCTATATGGTGGTTGAACTGACACCCGAAAAAGCGGTCAGCGAATGGCGCTTTACGGATAGTCCCAAACAAAAATCCGCTGCTCTGGCCGGATCGCACAGGATTACAGCCCAATATGGCCGGAGAAAACTGGTGCGCTAACGCTGCGCCATTTTACCCGGCGCTTCCTTGGTGTGTGTTTCTTTATCAACCAGTTGCAATGTCAGCAAAATACCGCCGAGTAAAAGAACGGAAACGACCAATCTTTGAATCACATTTATCTCCCCGATCACAGGGATAAGGCCTTTGCAGGATTTGACAAGTCACTAGCTGCAATCGATTTCGATGCCATCCCGAATTGACGCAGCTTGGCCGCACTGCCACTGCAAAAGCGTGACCAGCCATTATCGCCTGCATGCGAACTCCACCGATATTGCCGCAGCGTTCCATGCCGATGCAGGCCCCGATCCGTGGGCGGGCGGAGACATTTTGCCCGGCCAGTTCGCGCCCGTTATCACCCGAGCCGGGCGCAGCGGAAACCGGCTGATCCGCCCGATGCACTGGGGCTATCCACCGCCGGGCGCGTCGACAGAAGCTTTGGGGCCAGAGCCGCCACGCTGGGTCCCGCAGGTCCGCAATGTGACCAGCCCCTATTGGATCGGAAATTTGCGCCATACCAGCCTGCGCTGCCTTATCCCGGCAACTGCCTTTGCGCTGCGCTACGGCAAGGCCGAGCACTGGCATGGCGTACGTGATGCGACGCTGTTTGCCATGGCCGGAATCTGGCGCGACCTGACTGATATGCCGGTCTTTGCCGTGCTCACCACAGAACCCAATTCGGCACTGTTGCCGGTGGAGGGAGGAAACGGGCCAAGCGCCATGCCGCTTATTCTGCAGCGCGCCGACCATGACCTTTGGCTAGGTGCTGACTGGAAAGAGGCACAGAAACTGGTGCAACCTTTCCCGTCGGCCGATACCGTTGCGGAGGCGGCGGTCTAATGTGCGTCGTCGCCCTCGCCCTGAATGCTCATCCGCATTGGAGGCTCGTGCTAGCCGCCAACCGCGACGAATTCCACGCCCGCGCTTCGGCTCCACTGGCGCGCTGGGACGGATCGGACGGACAAATCATCGGTGGACGCGATCTGGTATCGGGCGGCACATGGCTAGGCGTAACGGAAACGGGGCGACTCGCGGTAGTCACCAATATCCGCACCGGCCATCCGCCCGATCCCGACAAAGCATCGCGCGGGAGCCTGATCAGCGACTTCCTGCGTGGCGATAGCGGCTTTGCCCAACTGGATAACTACAACGCCTTCAGCCTTTTTGCCGTGGACCGCGACCAGAGCTGGTTCGCAGCCAACCGGCCAAGCCCCATGGTCCAGCCGCTGGGCGAAGGCATCCACAGCCTTTCCAACGGCCTGCCCGCAGACCCGTGGCCACGCCGCGAGACGCTCCACGACGCCCTTACGGGCTGGCTGAATGCGGACCGGCCTGACTCAAACGCACTGTTCGACCTGCTGGCTGACGAAACGCCTTTGACCACCGATGATGGCCATGCACCGGTATTCATCCGGAACGCGACCTATGGCACGCGGTGCAGCACGGTGGTTGTTGTGGATGGAGAGGGAAGCGGAACGATCATCGAACGCCGCTTTGGCCCCGGCGGAATCGCCTCCGGGCAGTCAAGCGTTGCCTTTCACTTCTAAAACTTGTCAACGGTCCAAGAATAAATCCACCTTGCAACAGCAATTAAGCCCGCTATTCTTCTCTCACTCAAGCGGAGCATTTATGGGGATTTTGCGCTACGCGCTTTTTGTTGCAGCATGCATCGCTTTGCTGCCGGGCCATGCAGCACCGGCCATGGCCGAGGACGCTTCAACGACGCAAAGGCAAATACCCCCGCTGATCCCGACGGAAACCTTTGTCGACCCGGGCTATTTGCGCGGTCCGATCATTTCGCCCGACGGTCAACGGCTGGTGTTCCGCGAACGGATAGGCAAGAAAACTTTTGTTGGATTTCGGCCCGTTGACGGAGACAATGTGACGCGTATTGGCCTCCCCGATAAACATACATTAAACTGGTACCGCTGGGCGGGCGACAACCGCCTTCTCATTTCTATCACTGGGGTTGGAACAATTTATGGGGTTGAAATCCCGATCACCGGACTAATCGCCTATGACGTCGTCACCAACGCCGCGACCAAGCTGGGTAATAAAGAGCAAGGGATAGAAGGCGACAATATCCTCCACGTGGATCCCAACGGTGATTTTCTGCTGATGTCGATGCAGAAATCCATTTTCGAATATCCCGGCGTCTACCGGATCGGCATCGCTGACAATAGCGTGACTCAGATCGTCAAACCCCAGTCGGACATTTGGGATTGGCTGGCCGACGACAAGGGTGTGGTGCGCATGGGATTGGCTTATTCCCGCCGTGCCACCAAAATCTTTTATCGGCGGAGCAACGAAGAAGACTTTAAACTGATCAGCAAGATCAAAGACAGTGCCAGCGATGACGAAAAGGAAGACAGCCTGATCGACATCCAGCAAATCGTGTCTGGCAAGGATGAAGGCTATGTGCTGTCCAACAAGGAAACCGGCCGGTTCGCGCTATACAAGTTCAACTATCTGACGCGCGAGATTGGTGAACTGGTCTACGCGCACCCGGAAAATGACGTGACCGGCTTCACCCTCACCGATGATGGCACGGCGCTGGAATCGATACGCTATACCGACTCGCGCGACCGGATTCTCTGGTTTGACCCCGTTTACAAAAAGCGGCAAGAAGCACTCGACAAGGCTTTGCCCGGTCAGGAAGCCTGGATGCAGACGCGCAGCCGTGACGGTAGCAAGATGATCGTCTATACCACATCATCGACCGATCCCGGCGGTTATTCGCTGTACGAACCAAAAGCGCGCAAGCTTCACCGTTTTGCCGCAGTAAACGATATGCTGGAAGGAGCCCCTTTCGCCGAGACCCAATATGTGAACTACAGCGCTCGCGATGGTCTAAAAATTCCGGCCTATCTGACGCTTCCTGTGGGACGCGAACCAAAGAGGCTGCCGTTGATCATACTGCCGCATGGCGGCCCCTATGGCGTCCGCGATACGCTTGACTACCACACGGAAGTTCAATTTCTTGCCAACCGCGGCTATGCCGTACTGCAGCCCAACTATCGGGGCTCCGACAGTTATGGCGAAGAGTTTTACAAGCGCGGTGAGGGACAGATCGGTCGCGCCATGCAAGACGATCTGGACGACGGGATGGACTGGCTGGTGAAGGACGGCATTGTCGATCCGGCACGGGTGTGCATCGTTGGATCATCCTATGGCGGTTATGCTGCGATGTGGGGCGTGATCCGCAATCCGGAACGCTATCGCTGCGCAGCCAGCTTTGCTGGCGTCACCGATTTCAAAGCCCAGATCAAATATGACGGCAAATCCCTGAAAAGCCGCTACGCCCGCGAATGGCGTGACACTGTGCGCGGAGCTGAGGACTTCGACCTTGATACCGTATCGCCCGCCAAAAATGCAGCCAGGCTGACTCGCCCGTTGCTGCTGACCCATGGCGACGAAGACAGCAACGTGCCCTATAGCCAGTTCAAGAAAATGATAGATGCGTTGAAAAAGGCGAAGAAGCCGGTGGAAAGCCATACCTATGAAGGCGAAGGGCACGGCTTTGCCGATAGCGCCAATGAAAAAGACTGGCTCGATCGGCTAGAAGCCTTTCTAAACAAGCACAATCCAGCAGATATAATGCCAGTAGCGGCCGCTATACCGCCCGCACCTTCCCCCACGGCCCCGTGATCGCCAGCGTCATCGTCGGCGCATAGAAATTCACGAACATGGTTGAGCCATCGGGGGAGAAACAGGCCCCGGCAAATTCGGTCTGCACCCGGCTTTTGGCAAAGGCATAGGCTTTGCCGCCCGGGGTTATTCCGCGCAGATGATTGTCGGTGATGTCAGTATATTGATCCTCGCAGACCATGAGATGCCCCGTTGGCATTACGCACAGATTGTCGCCGAGATTAAAATAGGCAAGGTCAGCGCTTTCGTAGAAAAGCTCAATCTTGCCGGGCGCATCGCTTTCGCCCGAATGGCCCTCGTTGACCGCGGGAACATAGCGGAAGACCTGCCCGCCCTTCACTGTGCCGCCGCTGGTGCAGGTGAAGAAGAATTGGCCGGAGCCGGGCAGTGCACCTTTATCCCACCACATGCCCTCGCCGCGCGCGAACAAGGTCGCGCCTGCCTTGCTCCCTCGTTTGCGCAAGTCATCCTCGGGCGCTTCGGGATTATCCAGCGGGATCCAGCTAACGCGAAGCGCATCGCCGCGCTTCATCACACTGCCATTCCAGTTGCGGCTATCAGCCACGCCGTCAATCGCCAGAGCTTCCAGTCGCCCGCCCTTTGCCAATTCACCCTTCGCATTGGGAATGAAGCGATAGAGCAGGCCGTCCTCGCGGTCTTCGGTTTCATAGATTATGCCGGTGCGCGGATCGACGCAGGCCGCTTCATGGTTGAAACGGCCCATCGCCTTTAGCGGTACAGGATCGACCAGCCCTTTATGGGCAGAGGGAACCTCAAACACATAGCCATGGTCCTTGCCCACACCGTCACCCGCTTTGGTGACATTCTCTTCACAGGTCAGCCAGCTTCCCCATGGTGTTACACCGCCTGCGCAATTGCGGATGGTGCCGACCAGGCTGAGATACTGGCTTTCAACCTGACCCGATTTCAGATCATAAATCAGCGTCGATGTGCCGCCGGGAAGCGGCATGGCATTTTTGTCCGTCATCCGGTCATAGCTGCGGAGATCATCTGCAACTTTACCGGCAAACGGGCCAAAGCGCATATCGCGCGGCGACAGTTCATGGTTACGGACCAGCGCGACTTTACCTTTACCGGCTGCAAATGCGCCCATACCGTCACCGGCATTGGGGACCAGAAACCCATCGTCCATCACATTGCCAAAGCGCGAAATCACGCGGTAGCTGAAGCCCTTGGGCAAATCGATCAAAGCGTTGGGATCGCGCACCAACGGTCCATAGCCAAATACTTCATTCTTGGCCGCAGGTGGCATTTGCGCACAAGCACGTTCTGCCAGCCCGGCAAAAGCCATGGCTGTCAGACCAAGGTTAAAATTGCGGCGATTGACCAACATCTGATCCTCCAAATTGCAGGGCGCATACATGCCTTTGCAGCACAAAGATGACAATGGCGTTTCAGCTTGATAGGGCGCGCCGCATGACTGAAATCATTAAAAAGCCCGTTCGCACCCGTGTTGCACCTTCCCCCACTGGCGATCCGCATGTGGGCACCGCCTATATTGCGCTGATCAACTATTGTTTTGCCAAAAAACATGGCGGTCAGTTTTTGCTGCGGATTGAGGATACCGATCAGGTGCGTTCGACACGTGCATCCGAAGTTGCGATCCTTGAAAGCCTCAAATGGCTGGGCCTCAGCTGGGACGAGGGACCGGATGTTGGCGGCCCGCATGGTCCCTATCGCCAGTCAGAACGCAGCGCGATCTATACCGAACATTGCGACCAACTGCTGGCCGCTGGTCATGCCTTCAAATGCTATTTGACGCCGGAAGAGCTCATCTCCTTACGTGCGCAGCAGACAGCTGCCAAGCTACCGCCCAAATATGATGCCAGCTACCGCGCGCTGAATGAAAAGGTTGCAGCAGAGCGCGAAGCGGCGGGTGCGGCACATGTTGTGCGCATGGTCATCCCGGAAAACGGCACCTGCCGGTTTGAGGATACGCTGCGCGGGATAATCGAGATCGACTATGCAACAGTCGACATGCAGGTGCTGTTGAAATCGGACGGTCTGCCAACCTATCATCTCGCCAATGTTGTCGACGATCATTTGATGGGCATCACCCATGTGATGCGCGGCGAGGAGTGGATTTCATCGGCGCCTAAACATTTGCTGCTCTACCAATATTTCGGTTGGGAACCGCCGGTTCTGACCCACCTGCCGCTGCTGCGAAATGCGGATCGGTCGAAACTGTCAAAGCGCAAGAACCCTACGAGCATCCTTTATTACCAGCGCGCAGGCTACCTCCCCGCCGCGATGCAGAATTTCCTCGGCCTCTTCATCAAGAGCGCGAGCGAAGAGGATGAGAAGACGTCTCTTCAGGATTTGATCGACGGTTTCGATGTCCACAATATCTCGCTGGGCGGGCCGGTGTTCGATACCTCTAAACTCGACTGGCTTAACGGGCGCTATATGCGCGAGGAGCTCGACACCGATGGCTTCATGGCAGAAGTACGCAAATGGGCGCTGAATGACGCATATTTGCGGCCAATTGCAGAGATGGTGCAAAGCCGGATCGTGAAGCTGGGTGACATTGGCGCGCTGGTTGCACCCTTCTTCATGAACCGTATCGAGACTTTGACAGCAGAGGCTTTGCGTGACGGCGTGAAAATTGAAGCCGACCAGCAACGCGCCGCCTACACGCTGGCATTGCAACAATTCGACGCAATGATCGAGTGGAACAAGGACGGCGTCGACGCCGCGCTGCGTAAGACAGCGGCGGCGCTGGACATCAAACTCAAAGACATGATCCGCGCCTTTTACCTCGCGGTCCTGGGCGCTCCCCAGGGCGTGCCGCTGTTCGATGCCATAACCCATTTGGGCCGCGACATCCTCCGCGAACGCCTGCGCCACGCAATGGAATTGCTGGGGCCCGCTAGCAAGAAGGAGGTTGAGGCTTGGGCGGCTTTACTGGCGGCGTTACCTGAAACCGAATGAGCGACATCGCGCTTCATAAAAGCTGGAAAACACCGCTGCTGCCTGAGTTCGAAGCGGATTATATGAAGCAGCTCAAGGCCTTCCTCGTTGCAGAGAAGGCCGCTGGAAGGCGCATTTTCCCGAAAGGGAGCGAGTGGTTTCGTGCGCTTGACCTGACGCCGCTCGAAAAGGTGCGCGTGGTGATATTGGGGCAGGATCCCTATCATGGCCCCGGACAGGCGCATGGGCTGTGTTTTAGTGTAAAGCCCGGCGTTCCTCCGCCACCGAGTCTAGTGAATATCTTCAAGGAATTGCAGGACGATCTTGGCATACCGCGCCCGCGCCACGGCTTCCTTGAGCATTGGGCACAGCAGGGCGTGTTGCTGCTGAACAGTGTGCTAACCGTTGAAATGGCACAGGCGGCATCGCATCAGGGCAAGGGATGGGAACGCTTCACCGACGCGGTCATCAGGCTGGTGAATGCCAAAGCTGATCCGGTGGTATTTCTGCTTTGGGGCAGCTACGCCCAGAAAAAGGCGGCTTTCGTTGATACCTCCCGGCATCTGGTACTGAACGCTGTGCATCCATCACCACTATCGGCGCATCGGGGGTTTCTGGGCTGTCGGCATTTTTCGCGGTGTAATGCGTTTTTGGAAAGCAAAGGGCTGGCGCCCATCGACTGGGCCTTGCCCGATCTTTAACCCTTATACATCCCGTCAATCCGGTCCTTGTACCGATCCCGGATCACATGTCGCCTGATCTTCATGCTCGGCGTCATTTCGCCATTTTCGATTGTGAAGGGCTCATCAACAAATTCAAACTGACGCACCTTTTCGACGACTGACAAATCCTTGTTCACCCGGTCCACCGCGGCACGCACTGCGGCGCGGAACTGAGGATTGCCTTGCAACTCGCTAAAATCATAGCGCATTCCCTGCCCGCGCGCCCATTCCAGCGCCCATTCCGGGTCAGGAACAATCAGACCGACAATATAGGGCCGCTTGTCGCCATGGACCATCGCCTGCAGGATTTCAGGTTGCAGCGTCAGCATGCCCTCAACCCGCTGCGGCGCGACATTGTCGCCCTTGTCATTGACGATCAGGTCCTTCTTGCGATCCGTGATCTTGATCCGCCCTTTTTCGTCGATATGGCCAATGTCGCCCGTGTGTAGCCAGCCGTCCTTGATCGTCCGGTCTGTTTCCGCCTGATTGCGCCAATAGCCCTTCATCACAAGCTCACCGCGCACCAATATTTCGCCATCATCGGCAATCTTTACCTCTACGCCTTTGAGCGGCGGGCCGACTGTATCCATCTTGATGCCCGCCGCAGGCCGGTTGCAACTGACCACTGGCCCAGCCTCGGTCTGACCATAGCCCTGCAGCAAAGTGATGCCCAATGACTGGAAGAAGATTCCAATGTCCGGATTAAGCGGCGCGCCACCCGAAACCATGGCCTTCATTCGGCCGCCAAAGCGTGCCTTGATCTTCGGCTTGATACTGCGCGAAAGCAGGAACCGCATCGGCGCATCGCGCAACCGCTTTTTACCCGAATAATCGCGCTCACCAATCGTCAGGGCCTTGTCGAGCAGATAATTCGGAACCTTGCCTTGCTTCTCAACCGTTTTGATCATGCGGGCGCGCAGCACCTCAAACAGGCGCGGCACAACGACCATGACCGTTGGCTGCGTTTCCTCGATATTGGCCGCCAGCTTTTCCAACCCTTCGGCATAATAGATTTCCGCGCCTACCATGATCGGCAAAAACTGCCCGCCTGAATGCTCATAGGCATGGCTAAGCGGCAGGAAGGAGAGGAAGCGTTCATTATCGAGGCCGAAATCCTCATGAAGCACAGTCGCTGCACCCTCTGCATTGCACAGGATAGAGCCATGATGCAGCATCACCCCGCGCGGTGCGCCGCCCGTGCCGCTGGTATAAATCAGGCAAGCAATGTCATCGCGCGAAACCTGCTGCATTTCCGCAGTCAACGCGACGACATCTGCATCCGTCCCTTGCACAAGATCGCCCCAGTCGCTGAATTTTTGCGATCCGCGCTGGGTGATTTTCAGCGGCTCCATACCAATCACAAATTCGCATTCGGACGACCGCACCACCGCTGGCATTAGGGTCTGGGCGAGTTTGGCCGTTGAGACAATCACGGCGCGAGACTGGCTGTTGTCCAGAATATGCTGGTGATCTCGCTCAGTATTGGTGATGTAGGTGGGGACCGTGATGCAACCTGCCGCCATTATCCCAAGGTCAGCAATACACCATTCCGGCCGGTTTTCGGAGACCAGCATCACCCGGTCGCCCTTGGCCAGCCCCATTTGCCGAAGGCTTTTGGCCAGCGCTGCTACACGCCGCGCCGTTTCTGCCCAGCTGATCGTGACCCACTCGCCATCCTGCTTATACCCAAGGAAGGGCCGGTCCCCACGCATCGCAGCGCGGGACAGGAACATACTGACAAGATTGGGGAAACCGTCAAAGTCATTAAACTGTTCCGACACGAAAAGCTCTCCTGAGGTGGCCGGTTATCCGGACTCGTTAGTAGGGACGCTAGCGTGGTTGCGCCGCAGGCGCAATGTAGGGTTCAGCCTACACTTTCAACAGGGGCGCTGTCTTTTTCTTCATGCCCGTCAATCACAGTCTGCTTGCCATTTGCATCTACTGAGATTGCGGTGCCCTCGCTGCGCGGATCGGCAGCCGCCGTCCACGCGCCGTTGACCAGCTGCACACCGTTGACCTTTGACCCAAGATCATCGGCTTTCACAGTCTGACCGTAGCCGGAAATCGCCTCAGCCATCGCGGAAAGCGGGGTATTCTCCTCCACCAGAAGAGCATTGCCACCAAAATAAATGTTCGGCAAAGCAATGGCCTGATCAAGCGGCATGCCAAAATCAAGCACACCGATCAGCGTTTTGGTGACGTGCATGATGATACGCTTGCCGCCCGCTGATCCAAGTGCCAGCACCGCGCGGCCATCTGCATCAAAAACAATGGTCGGCGACATGGAAGACAAGGGACGCTTTCCGCCAACCACCTTATTTGCCACTGGGACGCCGTCCTTTTCAGGCGCGAAGGTGAAATCAGTCAGTTCATTGTTCAGGAAAAAGCCTCCGGCAATCAACTGGCTGCCAAAGGGGCCTTCAATGGTGGACGTCATATTGGCAACATTGCCCGCACCATCCACCGCCGAAAAGTGCGTGGTGCCGGCAACTTCACTTGAGATTGCAGCGGTGCGGGGCAGCGCGCCGGGCGGGTTGCCTGCCGGATAGTCGGTGCGTGCCTTGTCCGGATCAATCAGTGCCGACCGTTCGGCAAGATAACCCGGATCGATCAGCCCCGCGACTGGCACCTGAACAAAATCGCTATCACCCAGATATTTTTCGCGGTCGGCATAGGCCAATTGCATTGCCTGCCCAATCAAGTGCCAGCTTTGTGGATTGTCCTTACCCAGCGCCCGCATGTCAAAACGTTCCAGCGTTCCCAATATCTGGATCACGGTCGTTGCGCCCGATGATGGCGGGCCCATGCCGCAGATAACATAGATACGATAAGGTGCGCAGACCGCATTCTGTTCCTTGGCCCTATAGCCAGCCAGATCGCTCATGGTGATGTCGCCGGGCGAAACGGCGGTTTTGGTTACGGCATCGACGATGCTCGTCCCGATCTTGCCCTTGTAGAACGCATCAGGTCCATCCTTCGCAATGGCCTTTAGCGTGGCTGCCAATGCCGGATTTTTGATCCGCATGCCGGCCTTTGCCGGTTTGCCATCAACCCAATAGATGCTGCGCGCCTCCTCAAATCGCGGCCACAATCGTTCAATCATTGCCAGACGCGATTCGAGCGTTTTGTTGACGATGAAACCATCCTCGGCCAGCTTGATCGCAGGTCCGAACAACTCGGCCCACTTCAGCTTGCCCCATTTCTGGTGCGCCAGACCGGCGAGACTGATATTGCCGGGAACACCTACCGACTTACCGCCTTGAAAGGCCTGCAAAAATCCCAGCGGTTTGCCGTCCGGCCCCATGAAACGGTCAGCAGTTGCGGCAGCAGGCGCAGTTTCGCGGCCGTTGATCGTGCTCAGTTCGCCTTCGTCACCATCATAATGCAGCAGGAAACCACCGCCGCCGATACCGCTCGATTGCGGTTCAACAACGGTCAGCGCCAGCATCATGGCCATTGCGGCGTCGGCGGCAGAACCACCCTTTGCCAAAATTTCTGCCCCGGCCTCAGTGACGCGGGGATCGGCTGAGGACGCAACTCCATTTGTTTCAGCATGGGCCGGAGCGATAGGAGCAAGGCTTGTGCAGGCAAGAGCAAGCGAAAGGATCAATGTCTTCATCATTCTGTCCTAAAGCCAGTTCACCCTAATTGGAAGCGTCGATCCCCACCGCTTCGGCAACATTGGCAAAACCGTCGCGCTTCAGCAACGTAAGCAGTCCTGCGTTGATTGTCCGCGCCAGCGTCGGGCCTTTATATACAAGCGCGCTATAAAGCTGAACAAGCGATGCCCCTGCCCGGATCCGCGCATAGGCATCTTCGGCCGACGCAATGCCGCCTACACCAATCAGCGGCAATGCGCCTTGCGTCGCTTTGCGGAAATCAACCAAACGCTGCTGCGCCAGATCGCGTAACGTCGCGCCAGATAGGCCGCCCGTTTCCGCAGCATGACGCGATTTCAATGGCGGGCGTGAAATTGTGGTATTGCTGACAATCAGCGCATCAATCTGGTGTTCGATAACCGATGCCGCAATGTCATCAATGTCCGCAGGTTCCAGATCAGGCGCTACTTTCAGGAATACCGGCTTGCCGGCAGGTGTTGCTGCCTTCACGCGTTGCAGCAGTGCATCTAACGCTGCTTTGTCCTGCAACGCTCGCAAGCCGGGCGTGTTGGGCGAGCTGATATTGACCGTAACATAATCAGCCAACCCCGCCAGCCGCGTAATCGCTACCTCATAATCGGCAACACGATCATCGCTGTCTTTGTTTGCGCCCACGTTAATGCCAAGCGGCCCAGCCAGCCGGCGGCGGTCCAGCGAAGCCAATCTTGCCGCCACCACCTCCATACCGTCATTGTTGAAACCCATGCGGTTGATGACAGCCTCATCCTCTACCAGACGGAAAAGTCTTGGCCTTGGGTTGCCGGCCTGCGGTCGCGGCGTCACTGTACCCACCTCCACAAAGCCAAAGCCAAGACCATAGGCTGCAGCACAGACTTCCGCATTTTTGTCATAGCCAGGGGCCAGCCCAACCGGATTGGGAAATTCGAGACCGGCAACATGTTGCCGGAGCGCGGGCTCCGCTGTTGCCGAAGCCACGGGCAATATTCGCAAAGCAGCAAGCGACATTGCATGCGCCGATTCGGCGTCGGCCAAGAATAATGCGGGTCGGAACAAGGAATAAAGCATGCGCCGCCTATGCCGTCAGGTGTCCCGCCATGCAATCTCTGCCCACTTCATGGTTGCCGCAATCTTCAGTTTCTTTTGGCCGAAAATGTCAAACAAACAGGTCTGAATTGACGATTCCGTGCAAGAATAAGTTACAATTGACCGGCATATGGGGCCTGCGACCCGAAGGGCTCCAGTCATCAGACGAGAGTTCTTGACCTTCAAAGGCCTGCCTTCAACGGCAGGTCTTTTTTTTAGTACCCATGATGTTACATGGCGGCCAAGTGGGGTCGCCAGCATGATTGAATTGCAATATGAAGTGCCAGATGAAGGGCTTATGCCCTTTGTGTCGTCTTTTTACCATTTCAACTATGCGGGTAACGCGCTGAACGAGCTAGAGCGTGCAGACCGGGCACAGTTCCGATTCATGCTATATGGCCGCGGGCATTATCGCTTTTCCGGGGGTCATGAGCGTCCCGCAGAAGCGGTTACAATCATCGCTCCCACCACAGCGCCATTTGAGTCGCGGTCAAATGAGCCATTGGCAATTTTTGGATGGGGCATGACTCCGGCTGGCTGGGCAGCCCTGATGGGCAGCATGGCGGACAAATGGGTGGACGAGGCATTTGACGCCCGCCTGATCTTCGGCGATGCCATCATGGATTTGCGGCAACGGTTGATTGCCGCAACTGACAGCAAGGCGCAGTTCCGCATTGCGCAATCGGCTGCAGCAGAAATTTTTGCCAAATCTGATCGGGCGCCGTTTGAATTCACGCAGATCGTCGATCAATGGCTTTTGGACAGTGCCGAGCATGACATGGCCACGCTGCAGGAAGCAACGGGATTGGCGGCAAGACAATTGGAGCGTATCACCAAACGTTATTACGGCATGCCGCCCAAGAAACTGGCGCGCAAATATCGGGCGCTGCTCGCTGCGCACAGGTTGGCAACGGGGGACAGTCTGGATGACACCGATCTGGGCCTTGCCTTTTATGACCAGTCTCATCTGATACGCGAAATCAAACAATTTACCGGGCTGACACCAACGCAGTTGAAATCCGGTCAAGCCCAGCTGACCGCTGCTACCATGCGCGAGCGGGGGAAGCTGGCGGGGAAAGTCAGCCCCTTGGTTTCGGAGAGTTAGGCGGCATTAATTGCTGCGGCGCTGCCTTGACCGGCTCGCCCTTGCGCCGCCGCAAATTGGCTCGCAGCGCCTCGGCCAACCGTTCCTCACGACTTTTGCCATCTGTATTTTTCATGAAATGCGCGATGCCAAATGCACCAGTCAAGCGCAAGCCGCTTGACATATGTCGCACACATTCGCATAGCGCCGCCCTCTTAGGGGCATGCTGCTGTAGCTCAGTGGTAGAGCGCGTCATTGGTAATGACGAGGTCGGGAGTTCAATCCTCCCCAGCAGCACCATCTTCCTTGCAGGAACAGAGCAGCAATGAGCGAAGCGAACAGCAGCCTTGTGCCTGCGTCAGAGCCCAGCTTTCTATCCCCGCGTATCATTTTCCCGTTCCTGTTGGTATCGCTCATCTGGGGGTCGACCTGGCTTGTAATCCGTGACCAGCTGAGCGTCGTGCCGTCCAGCTGGTCAGTTGCCTACCGGTTCGGCGTGGCCGGGATCGGCATGGTCATCCTAGGCCTTATCATGCGGCTCAATCTGAAGCTTGACCGGCGCGGAATGGGCTGGACGATGCTGTTGGGCGCAATGCAATTCGCGCTGAATTTCAACTTTGTGTATGAAGCAGAGCATCACATCACCTCTGGCTTGGTGGCGGTGATTTTTGCACTATTGATTGTTCCCAATGCTCTGCTCGCCAAATGGTGGATGGGCCGCGCCATCGGTCGCCCTTTCATAATCGGCAGCATGGTTGCAACCGCCGGTGTAGCATTGTTGATGGTGCAGGAATATCGCGCTGCACCCGTGGGCGGTGCTGCGGTGCTGCTGGGCATTGGCCTGACACTGGCCGCAGTGATGAGTGCATCGGTTTCCAATGTGCTGCAGGTTTTGCCACATATCGCCCGTTTCCCGACGATCACCATATTGGCCTGGTCGATGCTGTGGGGAACATTGTTCAACGCCATCTGGGCCTGGGTCAATTTCGGCCCCCCGAGCATCGATCCGCGACCTGCCTATATTGGCGGCGTCCTTTATCTTGGCATTATTGGGTCTGTTGTCACTTTCCCGCTCTATTTTCGGCTGATCCGAGACATCGGACCTGGCAAGGCTGCCTATACCGGCGTGCTGATTCCGGTGATCGCCATGATCCTGTCGTCGCTGTTCGAAGGCTATCGCTGGACACCAATCGCAACCGGCGGGGCTATATTGGCGCTCATCGGTCTGGTGATTGCAATGCGCCCGCGATAGTTGGACTCGCCATTGGCGGATTCTGCCGTTAGGCTTTCCAAAAAACAGGAGAGGCCAAATGGAACAACTGAGCGGGCAGGACGCGAGTTTCGTATATCTGGACACGCCGACAACACCGATGCACATCGGGTCTGTCGGAATTTACGATCCATCAACTGCCCCCGGCGGCTTCGTGCGTTTCAAGGACATATTGGCGCATATTGAAAGCCGGTTGGACAAGGCCAGGAGCTTCCGGCAAAAGCTGGTTCGCGTTCCGTTTGATCTCGACCATCCATATTGGATCGATGATCCCAATTTCGACCTGGAATATCACGTCCGACATGTGGCGCTGCCCAAGCCCGGCGACTGGCGGCAATTGTGCATTCAAACATCGCGCCTGCATGCACGCGGCATGGATTTGTCGAAGCCATTGTGGGAATTCAATGTCGTCGAAGGCTTGGACAATATCCCCGGAATCCCGCCGGGTAGCTTTGCTTTAGTTGCAAAAGTCCACCACGCGGCAATTGATGGCATGTCTGGCGTTGAACTGTCCGCTGCTGTGCACGATATTGAGCCCATGCCCGTCAGCCGTGCCGCAAGCAAAAGCTGGAAAGGCGAAAACGAGCCAGCGATCACTGAAATGTTGATGCGCACATGGATGAACTCGATCACCCAACCTGTGCGTTTTGCCAAGACGTTGGCGCAGACTGTTCCCGGCGCAGCCCGTCTGATCAAGGAAGTTGCCGGCGGTGATGTCTCGCTAAAGGGCACGAAGATGGCTCCGCAAACCTTGTTCAATGGCAAGGTGGGCCCGCACCGCGTATTCGATGGCGCAGCTTTTCAACTCGGCGATATCCGGGCAATTAAGGACCGGATAGAAGGTGCCACGGTCAATGACGTGATCCTAACAATCATCGGCGGCGGTCTTCGCAAATATCTGCAGTCGCGCAAAAACCTGCCTAAGGAAAGCCTGCAAGTCATGGCACCGATTTCGGTGCGTGCAGAAGGAGAAAAAGAAGCCCTTGGCAATCTGGTATCGGCCATGGTCGTTCAGATTGGTACCCATATTGAAGACCCGATGGAACGGCTTGCCTGGGTACGGAAGGAAGCGCTTAATTCAAAAGCGATGACCAACGCGGTGGGTGCCCGAACGCTGACCGATTATAGCCAGTTTCTGCCTTCAGCGCTCGCAGGGCTGGCAGCGCGGCTTTATACCCGGCTGGGGGCCGCCAACCTGCATTCACCGGTTTTCAACTGTGTCGCAACCAATGTGCCGGGACCGCGTATCCCGCTGTATTTCGCAGGCGCCAAGCTCGTGCGGCAAATGGGGCTTGGGCCGGTGTTTGACGGCATGGGCCTTATCAATACCATTTACAGCTACGGTCCAGAAATTGCTATTTCCTTTACCAGCGATCGCGACATGATGCCTGACCCAGCCAATTATGCGCAAGCCTTGCGAGACAGCTTTGAGGAATTGTTGCATGCCAAACCCATGGCTGCTCCTAAGGCTGATACCAAGGCTGCGCCTAAGGTGAAGCCAACGGCAACCAAAGCAGCGGCGGAACCGAAAGCTGCAAGTGTCGCCAAGAAACCTGCCAAAGCCAAAGCTTCAAAACCAAAGGCGAAAAAATAGGTCTATTTTGGCTGGCCGACTGATCCGCAATCGATGCGGATCAGGGCGAATGAGCCACACTTAATTGCCCTTAGAGTTCAGTGTCCCGAAGAGGGGTAGAGCACTGCCTTTAATCCTGTCCGCTCAAAGGGCTTCCATGCCTTTTCCGGCTGCGCCAGCCGGTCGGCTATGGCCCACAATACGCAAGGGTTGACGCCAAGGCCGCAATGGCTGCCTTTTACTTCGATATTATCGGTGTGCTTCGCCTTTGGTTCGCGGCTGTTGGGCCAGGCGACAATTCCGTCCTGCCGCGAATAAATGGCCGTTGATGGCACGGGCGGCACTTCATGGCTTTCGGCCAGTTGCGCCTGCACCGATGGGTCATCAACCCTTTGTCCGGTCATAAATTGGTAGGCGCGCCAGGCGTTGGTGGATTTGGGGCTGCCAGTGATAGGCGAGCCAAGCGAAATAACCTGGCGCACCAGATCTGGCCTGCGCCGCGACAATTGCCGCGCCAATGTTCCGCCCAATGACCAGCCAACGAGGCTTACTTTCTCGCCAGTTTTCGCATGGATTTCATCCAGCCGTGCGATCAGCTTTTCACCCTGAAAGCCAATTGCCTTGGGTCCCAGATTGCGCCCCAATTCCCAGTGAAACACCTGATAACCCAGCCGTTTCAAATAGGTGGCGAGTGGCTTCATTGAGGTATCGCCCGCCATAAAGCCAGGCAGCAACATGATCGGATGGCCATCGCCTTTTGGCGCTTGCATCAATATTGGGCTGGTCCAGGCTGTTGCACCGAATTCGGCCATGGCTCGTGGAAATTCCGTCAGTGCCCAGAACAGCGATGGGCGCGACACATCATTAATTGCAGCAGTTGCCAAATTCACTCTCCCGCGAACCTCAAAATAGCCAGTCTTTGCTGGATTGTCGGTCAGGCTGCGCCTTTAACGGGAATCCGTCAATGCAGCTTTTGCTCTGACATGTGGAAAAGCGCATCAAGTCCTTGTTTATAGGTGGAATAAACCGGCATCCATCCCAGCAATCGTTTGGCCTTTTGGTTCGAAACGCGGCGGTTCTCTGCGTAAAAGGCCTTTGCCATGGGGGAGAGAGCGGCTTCTTCGATGCTTTGCAGCGGCGGTGGTTCGCAACGCAGAAGCGCACTAGCATGCTCAATCACAAGATTCTGGCTGCAGGGCAGATCATCGGCAAGATTATAAACGCCCACGGGCTTGCCAAAGCTGGCAATCACGCCATCAACGATATCGTCGACATGAATACGGCTGAAAATCTGATCGGGCAGATCGATACGATGCGCCTTCCCCTCGGCAACGCGATCAAGGGCTGAGCGGCCCGGGCCGTAGATGCCGGGAAGGCGAAAGACGCTCCCGAGCTTTTGCCATTGCAGATCCGCCTCTGCCCGTGCCGTACGCCTGCCCGTGCCAATGGTCGCGCTTTCATCAACCCATGCCCCGCCCGTGTCGCCATAGACCCCGGTTGAGGACAGGTAGCCGATCCAATTCGCCGGGCTTGCCGCAATGTCTGCGCCATAGGCTTCCAGCACCGGATCACCACCTTCGCTAAGCGGAGGAACGCTTGAGAGAATATGGCTTGCATGTCCAATCATGGTCAGCACGGCGGCGCGATCATCAAAGGCGATTGCGTCGCCGCCACTCATCCGCTTGGTGCCAATCACTTGCCAGCCATCAGCGCGCAGCCGCTCTGCAAGGCGGCTCGCGGTATAGCCCATTCCGAAAATCAGCATAGTGCCCGTCATGCCTCCCCTTCCCCGCTGCTACCCGCAACGTCAAGCATGTTGCCAAGCGTGCAGCGGGCTGCGAAGGAAGACTGATGGTGGAGAGTAACGAACAGGTCGAAGTGCTGCGTAGTGCTGTGCTGGGTGATATCCCGCATGGCTTCCTTGGTCGCCGTGGCGGTGTGTCCGGTGGCATCTTCGAAAGTTTGAATTGTAGCCTTGGTTCTGACGATATTCGGGAACATGTGCTGGAAAACCGCCGACGCGCCGTCGCAGCGGTACTGCCGACGGCTTTGCTGGCCCGCGTCTATCAAATCCACTCGCCCGATGTGGTAACAGTCACCGAACCCATCGACCAATTTGATCCACCCAAGGCAGACGCGCTGGTGACGAATCGTCCTGGCTTTTTACTGGCCGTGCAGACCGCTGATTGTGTGCCAGTGCTATTTGTCGATGCACAGGCGGGCGTGGTGGGGGCAGCCCATAGTGGCTGGAAAGGTGCCTTCACCGGTGTCAATGAAAACACGCTGTTGGCGATGGAGGCCCTGGGTGCAGATCGCACACGCATCGCCTGCGCCATTGGCCCGTGCATCGCCCAGAAAAGCTATGAGGTTGATGATTGCTTCTTCCGCCGCTTTGCCGATGCCGACCCAGAAAATGAACGCTTTTTTGGGGACGGCAAGCCCGGCCATTATCAGTTCGACATAGAGGGTTATGTCGCCGCTCGCCTTGCGGCGGCTGGCATTACCAAGGTCCATTGCATGGGCGAAGACACTTATTCGCAAGCGCACCGCTTCTTCAGCTACCGCCGCAGCTGCCATAAAAACGAACCCGGCTATGGCGGGCAAATGGCGATGATCGGGATTGCACCGTGACTGCAAAACAATGGGGCCTTTGGAGCGGCGCATCCGTCTTCATCCTGATGCTTGTCATTGGCCCACCTGCATC
>CAYVQO010000022.1:0-24552 GCA_964452835.1 uncultured Sphingorhabdus sp.
GCTAACCTGTTCATAGCCAAAGGAGACGGTGTCAGTCATGGTGAAGCCTCTAGCCTAAGTTTCGGGGCGCGCAAAGGGTGATGGGTGCTTGTTTTTCAGGCGAAAATGACAGACACGTTGGGGCAGGAGAGAGACCCCATGAAAGCACCCTATTTCCTCACCGCCGCACTGCTGGCCAGCGCGTCGCCTGTGCTACCGCAAAACTCCAAGGCGCCCGCGCTTGGGGAAATCATCGTCACGGCGAACCGGATGAGCGGCGGTTACGCACAGGAGAACCGCCCCGTCGTCGGCCTACGCCGACAGGCGGACAGCGCGGTGATGACGATCTCCATCTCCTCGGATTCGCGCGATGAGGCGGTGCGGAAAAAGGAAATCCACACCATGTTGCTTGCCGCGATGGACCGTGCGGCGCAAGCAGGGGTGGAGCTGGTCACCGGCAATTTCGAACTGGTTCCGGTTACGCGCGCAAATTACCAGGAGCTGCCTCTAGTGTGGGCGGGACGCGTGGATACCAGCAAGGTCGATATCATGGTGAAGGTGAAGCTGGCGGGTTCGACCATCGCCGCGACCGAACGGATCGAAGCCTTCGTCAAGTCGATTCCCAAAAACGGCCGTGGCGCGGTGGACAGGACCAGCGGTCTGACACTGACGATCATCAATCCCGATCAATATCGTGAGGCGATCATCAAGCTGGTCGCAGAGGACGCTCGCACGCAGGCTGCGATTTTCGGCACTGACTATGCGGTGCAGGTTAGCGGAATCGACGGCCAGCTATTCTGGTCACAGGTCAGCGGCACCGAAGTGTTCCTCTACATCCCCTATCGCTACACCATCGTTCCGAAGTGAGGGCACCCATGAAAGCATTACTCTTTGCCGCCATTGGCACGCTCGCCCTGACCGCCGCCCCGGTCCTAGCGCAGGATGATAACGAAGTCATCGTGACCGGATCGCTGATGCGAAACAGTCTTTCGGAGTCGCCGATACCCATTGGCAGCTTCGTCCCTCCATCGCCTCCGGTTATCGGCCTGAAACGGCAGGCCGATTCCGCGGTGCGCAACATAGAAATTGTTTCTGATTCGCGCGATGAAGATATGCGCCGACGCGAAGTGCAGGCGATGCTACTTGATGCGATAGACCGCGCCAAGAAGGATGGCTTCAGCCTGGTTACAGGGCAACTGGAGCTGGTCGACATCACCCGTGCGAACTGGCAGGACCAGTTCCCTGAACTCGCGGGCAAGGCGAAGCCCGACGACGAGGATGAAGATGATTATGAGGATGATGAGGACAGCAGGGCCTATGAAGATGATGGCGGCACAACCACGATCCGGCTGAAAGTGAAAACCAGCCTGGATGGGTCAATCAACAATGCGCAGCAACGAATTGCGGGCTTCATAAAATCGGTTCCTGCTACGGGCCGATCATTGATCCAGCCTTCCGGCGGCCTCCTTCTGACCATCAAGAATCCGGACCAGTATCGTGATGAGATCTATAAGCGCATTGCCGACGGCGCGAAACATGCAGCCAGTTTCTACGGCCCCGAATATGGGTTGGAGGTCAATGGCCTGGACCAGGACATTGCCTGGCAGCAGGTGAGCAACACCGAAGTGTTTCTGTATATTCCCTACAGCTTCAAGATTGAGAAATAGACAGGCAGCGGCGACCACATTAAGCCGCACTGGTTATGCCGGAGCTGCCTGAAGTCGAAACCACAGTCGCAGGCTTGCGCGCCGTGCTGGATGGCGAGGTCATCGTCCGAGCCGAACCGCGCCGCGCAGACTTGCGCTGGCCGATACCCGTTGATTTACGTCAGCGATTGACGGGTGCGCGGGTGACTGGGTTGGGGCGGCGCGCCAAATATGGGCTGATCCACACCGACAGGGATGATGTGCTCATCTTTCATCTCGGCATGTCCGGGCGCTGGCGGGTCGATCCGGTGGACATACAGAAGCACGACCATTTCATACTGGAAACCAGCACGGGCAGGGTGGTTGCGCTGAACGACCATCGGCGCTTTGGATCATTGGACATTGTCCAATCTGGCGCGTTGGAGACGTTCCGCCATTTTGTTGGGATGGGGCCCGAACCGCTGTCGGATGCCTTTGATGCCGCTGCGCTACAGCGCGCGATCAAAGGACGGACTGCCCCGATTAAAGCGATGCTGCTTAACCAGTCTATTGTTGCCGGGCTTGGCAATATCTACGTGTGCGAGGCGCTGCATATGGCAGGTATTTCGCCGTCACTCGCAGCAGGCAAGTTAACCAGGCCAAGGCTGGAGAGGTTGGTGGTGGCGATCAAGGATGTGCTTGCCGCCGCGATCAAGGCGGGCGGATCTACACTGCGCGACTTTGCGGCACCCGATGGAGAACTTGGCTATTTTGCCAAGGACTGGCTGGTCTATGGCCGTGAAGGGGAGGTGTGCCATTGCGGTGCCACGGTGCAGCGCCGTGTTGATTCAGGTCGGTCAACCTTTTATTGTCGGACATGCCAACGGTGAAAAGCACGGTATTTGGCGGTTGACGAATCTGCAAAGCCGCTCTAAGGGCGGCGCTTCATCGGCTCCGGCGTATCTTTGCTGTGCCGTAAATATCTGAATTATTTGAGGACACACATGGCCAATACGCCACAAGCTCGCAAGCGCATCCGTCGCAATGATCGTCGCGCAGAAATTAACGGCGCGCGCGTCAGCCGCATCCGCACCTTTGTCAAAAAGGTTGAGTCCGCTCTGGATGCTGGTGACAAGGCCGCGGCGTCGGCAGCGCTGGCCGCTGCGCAGCCCGAACTGGCACGCGGTGTTGCCAAGGGCGTTCTGCACAAAAATACTGCATCGCGCAAATTCAGCCGTTTGACCAAGCGAATCGCTTCGCTCGCCTGATTCGTTTTGCTGTGGGCTGAGATGCCCAAAATTGTAACAGCAGCGTGACATTGAACAGCCCGCCCGGTTCTGGCGGGCTTTTCTTTGTCCATGATCTGCCAGTTGCACCAAATGCAACTTTAGGATTTGCCGCGATTCGGCGCGATTGCGCACAGGCTTTCCACAAGAAATTTAGCGGAATCAGCCGGTTAAAATTTATTTTACGAGAATGCTTGGCGAATGCCGAGTCAAGCCGGATTATTTCACTTTTTTGACGCCTCCCCCTCTTGCTCGACTCAAAAATGGGTGTCTAAGAAGAAGTTTCCAGCAGCGCGCGACCCTCGTCTCGGCTGCCCTACATGAGATTGCCGCAAATGCGCCGCCCAGATTATCAGGATCGGGCGCGGGGGAGGTTGCGTGCCATTTTCCAAGGGTAGCAAAGGGCCATAAAAAGGGCGGCGTTTTCGCTGGTGGGGTGACAAAGGGGTGGATGGAGTGACGCTGAATGTGGTTGTCTCGAACGGAGCCGATGGGGAAATGGCATTGTTCGAATCGGATTGGCAGACTGTAACGTCGCGTTTGCGGCGTGACCTTGGTGCGCAGATTTACGGACAATGGATTCGCTCTATTGTGCTGGGCGATTTTTGTGAGTTGACGGGTACATTGGAGCTGCTGACACCGTCCGATTTTTCGGCGAGCTGGGTGTCCGATCATTATGCCGATCGCATTCGTCTGGCCTGGACCACAGTCAATCCGGCGGTCCGTCAGTTGAAAATCCGCACCAAGCCGGGTGTTGCGCGAGTTGAAATGCTCCAGGGCAATGGCGTCGCCGAACGGCCCGCCGCTGCGCATATCGTTGAATCGCTGCCCGTGCGCTCGGCGCTCGACCCACGGCTGACTTTTGCCAATTTCGTTCGCGGTCAGACCAATGTGCTGGCAGTGACGGCGGCGGAGCGGGTGGCCGCGGCAGAACGGCCTCTGTTCAATCCACTCTATTTGCAGGCAGCAACCGGGCAGGGCAAAACCCACCTGATGCACGCCATTGGCCATGCCTATGCAGAGATCAATCCGGACGCGCAGATCCTTTATATGTCGGCGGAAAAATTCATGATGGAATTTGTCTCCGCCATGCGCCGCAAGGAAGTGATGGAGTTCAAGGCCCGGCTGCGCGCTGTGGACATTCTGCTCATTGACGACATCCAGTTCATCATTGGCAAGGTCTCGACACAGGAGGAGTTTCTGCACACTGTCGATGCGATCCTTGGCGCTGGCAAGCGCCTGGTGGTTGCTGCCGACCGCGCGCCGCAGGCGCTGGACGGTGTTGACCAACGCATCTTGTCGCGGCTCTCAATGGGACTGGTCGCAGATATTCAGCCTGCCGATCTCGAACTGCGCCGGGCGATCCTGAAGCAGCGGCTGGCGGCCATGCCCGACACGCAGGTGGGAGAGGATGTGATTGATTTCCTTGCCCGCACCATCAGCCGTAACGTCCGCGAGCTGGAAGGCGGGTTGAACAAGCTGATTGCCTATTCACAATTGACGGGCAAGCCGATTACCCGTGCTCTCGCTGAAGATCAGCTGAAGGATATTCTCAGCGCCTGCCGTCGCCGGATTACCATCGATGAAATCCAGCGTGCCGTCTGCGAATATTACCGCATTGACCGCAGTGAAATGTCCTCCAAGCGCCGGGCGCGTGCCGTTGTGCGCCCGCGCCAGGTGGCCATGTATCTGGCTAAGGTCATGACCCCGCGCAGCTACCCCGAAATCGGACGCAAGTTCGGCGGGCGCGATCATAGCACCGTTATCCATGCAGTGCGGTTGGTCGAGGATTTGCGGCGGATGGATAATGACATGGACAATGATGTCCGTGCGCTGCTCCGCCAGCTCGAGGCGTAAGCTTCGCTTTCCTTGAAAGCGCTCTCGCACTATCCCCTGTCCTGTAAGGATTCGGGAGGTGCGTGATGGCGAAATTCTGCATCAGTTGCGGTGCCCCGCTCAATGACAGTGCGCGCTTTTGCGGTAGCTGCGGCGCGCCAGTGCCTGGGGCGGGGGATCAGCCTGCTGTCACAGCGTCAGAAGCTGCGCCTCCGCCTCCGCCTGCGCCGCCATCTCCGTCAGCCTATGAAGCTGAACCAGTTGCCGCTGCCCCTGTATATGAGAGCCTGACTGCGGAAGAGCCCGAAACGAAAGGTCCAAACTGGTTGCTGATCGGGGGCGGTGCAGCGATACTGTTGTTGCTGTTGCTTTATTATCTGATCTTCATCCGCGACGACATTAGCAGCAGCGCACCGCCTGCAACATCCGAAAAGGTTGAGGCACAGGAAGTCGCAGGCACTGCCTATTTTGCCGTTGCCGATGCCAATATCCGCGACAAGGCGACGACGGTCGGGACGACTGTAACCGGCAAGCTTTTGCGCGGCATGTCAGCCACAGGAACAATTATCATCGGCGAGGATGGAACGACACAATGGCTGGAACTGGCCGATAGCAAGGGCTTTATTGCCATGTCCAACCTGTCCGAGACCGAACCGCCGCAAATAGCCAAGCCGTTGGGTGACAAAATCTGGGTGACGGACAAGGCAATGGACATATTCGCTCAGCCCGATGGTTCGGCAGCGGTGCTGGACCGGGTACAGGCGGGAACGCCGCTGACGCTATTTGGGCTGACGGCCAATGACTATATTGAAATCAAGCTGAAGAAAGGCGGCGTCGGTTATATTGCCGATGGTGCGCGTATTGCCGAGCTGGCCAATGCCAAAGGAAAGCCGATTGCGATCAGCTTCAATCCGGCCAGCTGCAATTTTGGCGGGGAGCTTGAGGTGGAATTTGCCAAGCTCGCGGCGAAATCGCGCGCGGCCTATGAAGCCATCGACAGGACTGATTTTGAGTCAGAAGAGGCCCGCAACAAGGCGTTGGGCGGTTTTGAGGGCAAATCCTATTTTCAGCGGCTCGAACGCTCGTTCAACGGCCTGTCGATCACTGGTATCGCGCAGCATTATGAATCGCAGTCTATCTACTTTGCCGACGCGCCGGACAAGGTGCTGGCAGCGTTCCGTGCCGCCGGGTACAAAATTGGCCGCGATGGGCAATTTGCCAATACCGAAATCTATGCAGGCATTGGCGCCACCGCAGGCGAAGGCCGGACCTATGGCAAATCCGACCTTAGCTGCGGGGTCTGAGCCTGCTTATTTCTTCTCAGGCGCTACCGAAATCCGCACTGTTTCACCGCTGTTGCCCGGAAAACCCGTAAACATTGCCTCGACCAGATTGGGCACCAGATAAGGCAGCTTGTCCGAGCGTGATTTGGCTTCTGCCTTGCCTTCAAACAGCCGCTCCCCGGTTTCGGTGCGCGAAATTTTCAGGTCGATGCCGCTGGTAAAGACAGTGAAGCTTCGCACATCATAGCCGCCGCCAAAGCCCGCGCCGCCAAACAGGAACGGATCATGCCAGCCATGAATGTAGCGATAGCCATGGCGGGTGCGCACAACATAAGGGCGGCTGTAGAAACCGCCAAAGCGGCCATAGCCCCACCAGGGATCGTAAAAGGGATCGCGGTCGACGACGACGCGTTCCTTGCCCTTGTCCACGCCATAATCCAGCGTAACGGTCAGGTCACCGACCGTGCCGGGTGCCGCAGGAACATAGCCCAAACGCTGCATTTCAGCGCTGACGAGCCCTGCATATTGCGCGAATTCCAACCCGCCATCCTTGGCCGGATCAGTCGCATTTACCGTAAATGTTTGCCCGGCGGGTGCCGGCAACGCCTGAAAGCGGGAAACATCGGCGCGGAAAGGCGTCGCGCAGGCCCCCAGCGAAAGCAGGGCCAGTGGTGCCAGCAATTTCATTGCAGTCGTCATCTGAGTCATCTCGCATCTCCGTTGGGCCTTATATAGGCGAATTGCGGACGACATGTATGTCAAATCGGCTGAACCGATGTTGAATAATGTCAAGCACCCGGCTTTTCCTGAAAATCTTGACCCCAGAAAAGTTGAAAGGTCACAATAAGGTCTCAGCCGAACCGCTTTGTGCACTGCCTCGACACTGCGCCAAAGCATGTCAATAACCGCGGCGGGAGGGAGCATGGCTTCAGCGCAGCGTTTTGCGGCCATGGAAAGAAGGAGCAGCAAAGCGGACAGCAGCCCGGCGAGGCGAATTGGGACAGGCTGGATACGGGGCGACGGGTGGGGATTTGCTTGAGTTACCGCAACAACCCTAACGCCGCATAAGCCCGGTCCAGCGTCGGTTCGGCAAGCGCACGGGCCTTTTCCGCACCCTTGCGCAAGGCGGCGTCGATGGCAGCGCTGTCATTGCGCAGCGCATTGAACCGCTCATTGATCGGTGCAAGCTTCGCCACGAGCAATTCACCCAGTGCTGGTTTGAACGCGCCAAAGCCCTGACCGCCAAATTGCGCCAGCACGGCATCGACAGTGCTGCCGTCCATCGCGGCATAGATGCTGACCAGATTTTCAGCCTCGGGGCGGCCTGCCAGTCCGTCCTTCTCTGATGGCAGCGGTTCCGGGTCAGTCTTGGCCTTGCGGACTTTGGCCATTATCGTGTCGGCATCATCGATCAGGTTGATCCGGCTCATGTCGCTGGGGTCGGACTTACTCATCTTTGCACTACCGTCGCGCAGGGACATGATCCGTGCCGCATCGGGCGGAATAATGGGTTCAGGCAGGGCGAAAATCTCCTCACCCTTGCCAAAGTCTGTATTGAATTTCTGCGCAATGTCGCGGGCCAGCTCCAGATGCTGTTTTTGGTCATCACCCACAGGGACATGCGTTGCCTGATAGAGCAGCACATCGGCGGCCTGCAGCACCGGGTAAGTGAACAGCGCGATTGACGCGCCTTCCTTATTCTTTCCCGCCTTGTCCTTCCACTGCGTCATGCGGTTGAGCCAGCCCATGCGCGCTGTGCCGTTTAGCAGCCATTGCAGCTGGCTATGCGCTGGGACCTGTGTCTGGTTGAACAGGATCGATTTGTCGGTATCGATGCCGCAGGCAATCAGCGCGGCGGCCATTTCGCGGGTGTTGGCCGTCAATTCAGCTGGATCGTGCGGCAGCGAAATTGCATGCAGATCGGCCAGAAAGAACAGGCATTCGCCCCCTTCGCTGGCCATGGCGTCCTGCATGCGCACCCAGTTGCGGATCGCGCCCAGATAATTGCCAAGGTGCAAATTTCCGGTGGGCTGGATACCCGATACGACGCGCATGATGGTGGCTTTCCCCTATGAACTGGCTTCGGTGGCGGACACCGATTCGGGTGTCGCTTTCCGGCGGCGCAATATCTGGTTGATCGCTTGCTTGTCCACAGCGCCGACCAGCCAGCCAATTGCACCGTAAATTGCCATGCCTGAAAAGACGAGCAGGCTTAAGGACCAGATACGTTCAAGGACGCTGGCGGAAAAGCGGTCATGCAGAACGCTCATCAGCCACCATAGCCAGGCGGACATGGCGGCAGTTGCCAGCAATTGCCGGCCTATGCGTCCTGCCAGCTTGCCAGTGAAGTGAAACCAATCGCGTTTGTGGAGCACAATATAGAGCAGTGCGCAGTTGAGTGTTGCTGACATGGCAGTCGCTGCGGCCAGCCCGACAATCCCATAACCAAGGCCCCAGATGAACCAGATGTTGAGGCCGATGTTGAAAAGCAACGATGCAAGGGCCGTATAGACAGGCGTTTTCGTGTCGGAGCGCGCGAAGAAGCCGGGGTTCAGAATTTTGACGATCACATAGGCGGGCAGGCCAGCAACCAGTGCCATTGTGATCTGCGCCATGATCACGCCATCCTCCGGCTTGAACTTGCCGCCAACGAAGAAGGCATTGACGAAGGCAGGCGCGCAAATCGCAAGTGCAGCGGCTGCGGGCAGGGTGAGCAGGGTCGCCATTTCAAAGGCATTGCTTTGCAGCCGCTGTGCCTCTGCCTTGTTGTCCGACTGGATATGGCGGGCAAGCATTGGCAGGATCGCCGTGCCCAGCGCAATGCCGACAATGCCCAGCGGCATCTGGTTCAGCCGGTCCGCCATTTTCAGCAGCGTTAGCGAGCCTTGCGGTAGCGAAGTGGCAAAGAAGGTGTCGACAAACTGACTGATCTGGTAAATTCCCGCGCCAAAAGTGGCAGGCAGGATAACCCAGCCAAGGCGTTTCACTTCGGGGGTGAGCTTGGGCCAGCGCAGACGCAGCGTCAGCCCGGCACGTTTGACTGACCACCAGAGATAGACAAGCTGGACAAAGCCCGACAGCGACACTGCTGTCGCCAGCACATAGACGACTTTGGTGTCATCATGGCTGTCGCCCCGCCAATAATAGCCGCCGATGATTCCGCCGATCAGCGTCAGGTTGAACAGGATCGGGGCAATGGCGCCGGGCGCGAAACGGGACCGTGCGTTCAGCAATCCGGTCAGCATGGCCACCAGGCTGATGAAAAACAGATAGGGAAAGGTGATCTGGCTGAGCAGCACCGACAGCTCAAACTTGCCCGCGACATTCTGAAACTCGCTGGCCAGCAGCCAAACGATCCCTGGCATCGCCATGATCGCCAGCGCAGAGAAAGCAAGCAGCACCCAGATGAACACCGACAAGACGTCGTCGGCAAATTTTGCCGCCTCTGCCTCGCCATCTTCGCCCGAAAGCTTGCGCGTATACATCGGTACAAAGGCAACCGAAAACGCCCCTTCGGCAAATAGCCGCCGGAAGGTGTTGGGCAGGGTGAAGGCCAGCTGATACGCATCTGCCGCCAGCCCTGCGCCAAGCACGCGGGCCAGCAACATGTCGCGGGCAAAGCCGAAAATCCTGCTGATGATCGTAAAGCCCGCGATCGTCGAGGTATGTTTGATGAGAGCGCTCATGCTGCCGCGCCCCTAGGCCTCGCTTATGCCGTTCCCGCCGGTTCCGCCTCAGCCGTTGCTTGCGCCTGTGACAGTTGGTGCAGATAGAGCGAGTTGAAGTCGATCGGTTCCAGCACCAGCGGCGGATAGCCTGCATCGCGGGTGGCGTCCGAAATGATCCGGCGCGCAAAGGGGAACATCAGGCGCGGTGCTTCGCCATATAGAAATTGATGCGCCTGTTCTGCCGGTACGTTGCGAACGCCAAACAGCGTTGCATATTCCAGTTCGACATTGAACCGCACGCCTTCATCCCCCGATGCCTTCGTCGAAAGCGATAGCGTCACTTCATGCACTTCCTCATTGACGGGGCTGACCGAGATATTCACCTGCACATCGATTTGCGGCTGGCTTTCCCAGGTGTAGCTGTTCGGTGCATTGGGATTTTCGACCGACATGTCCTTGATATATTGGCTCAACATACCAACCGCAGGTGCGGTATCCTCGCCATTGGCTTTCAGTGTTTCAGAGACGATATTGCCTTCTTCTTCGGCCATTTTCAGATGCTTTCCTGTTATGATTTCCGGGCAACCCCTCAGTCGCCCGCTGCGTTGGCGTCGCGCCTAGCAGCGACGTGGTAAAAGGGCAATGCCCGCATGCAGGGCATTGTCGTGATTGACCTCCGCGATATTTTTGCTCAAGGCGTTTGAAAATGGGCCGTGAAACCCCTATGTTAAGCATAGGGAGCCGGGATAGATGTTGTTCAACCAGCATTAACCGGGAATTTGTTTGTCTCTGCTATCGGTTGGTGCCGAAAGCAATTGGATAAGGCTAACTGCTTGTGACGTTTGAGATTGTCCTGCTCGCCATGGTTGCTGCTTTTCTTGGGCTGCGGCTTTATTCTGTGCTGGGCAAGCGCACAGGGCATGAACAGGAACCTTTGCCTCGCCCAATGGCTGATGAGCGCAAGCCCGCAATAGTGCGGCAGCCGGTTTCCGAGTCGTTCACAGCCCCTGCCGCAGTCAGCAATGAAAATATCGACATGGCAGCAGCCAGCGGCCTGCGCGCCATCGCTAATGCTGATCGCCAATTTGACCCTGCCCTGTTTCTTGAAGGGGCGAAATCGGCCTATGGCCTGATTTTGGAGGCCTATTGGAAAGGTGACAAGGAAGCGCTGCGGTTCCTGTGCGACGACGATGTCTTTGACAGCTTTGCCGAAGCCATTGATGCCCGCACCGAACGCGGCGAGATTTTGGAAAACCGGCTTGTCCGGATCGAAGAAGCGCGGATCGTTGACGCCAGCTATGATCATCCCACGGCGCGGATCACGGTGCGCTTTGACGCAGATATTGCGGCGTTGGTGAAAGATGCCAATGGCACAATCATTGGCGGATCGATGACCGATGCTGTCGAAGCGCATGACATCTGGACCTTCTTCCGCGATGTGAAAAGCGGCGACCGCAACTGGAAGCTTGACGAGACCGACGAGGTCTGATTCACCGCAGGGCATGAAAACTGCCCTGCTCACATTCGCTTCATCCCTGCTGCTTTCTGCCTGTTCGGGCGGGATCATCCCCAATGGTGGCCCGACCACCGCTGGCGATGTTGTTTCCACCCAGCATGGGGACAAGGCTGCGAAGCCAATACCCTCTACGCCCGTCGCGCAGCTTCCGCCTGCAACCCCGGTGGGCGATGGCAGCAATGCCGCTTCGCTGGGCGTAGTGCGTGGACCGTTGATTGGCGAACTCGCTATCGCCCGCGCCGATGGTGACGCCGCGATGGCGGCATTCCGCACCAGCTGTCCGGGGCTGATGCGGCGAGAGGATCTTTCGGGTCTGACGCAAAATGGCGACTGGCAGGCGGCGTGCGATGCCGTGAAAACATGGACTGGCGACGGCCTGTCCTTTTTCGCGGCCTATATGGATGCGGTGCAGGTCGGCGATGGAAAGGCCTTTGCCACGGGCTATTATGAGCCCGAAATCCTTGCATCGCGCACCAGACAGCCGGGCTATGAAACCCCCATTTACAAACGCCCACCGGAATTGGTCGAGGTCGATCTGGGTGCCTTTGCCAGCGACCTGAAAGGCCGCAAGATACGCGGCGAGGTGAAGGGTAGCAATCTGGTCATGTACGCTGATCGCACTGCGATCGAGGAAGGGCGGCTGGCAGGGCGCGGGCTGGAAATTGCCTGGGCCAAGGACCCGGTTGAGTTTTTCTTCCTGCAAATCCAGGGTTCGGGGCGGTTGCGGCTGACCGACGGATCGGTGATCCGCATCGGTTATGATAGCCAAAACGGACATCCTTACACCGGCATTGGCCGGTTGATGAAGGACCGCGGGCTGGTAACCGATGCCTCTATGCAGGGTCTTGGCCGCTATTTGCGCGCCAACCCAGCAGAGGGCCAGAAAATCATGCGCGAGAATAAAAGCTTCGTCTTTTTCCGCGAGGAACCGCGCGGGCCATTGGGCGCGATGGGCTATACCGTCATTGCCGAATCCAGCGTTGCCGCGGACCCCAAATATATCCCGCTGGGCGCGCCTGTCTGGTTATCGATGGACCGGGCCGAGCCCAATGGTTTGTGGATTGCGCAGGATACGGGCGGCGCGATCAAGGGCGCCAATCGTGTCGATACTTTTTGGGGAGCAGGTGACCGTGCAGTGGGCATCGCCGGCGGAATGGCCGCGCGTGGCAGTGCGCTGCTGTTTCTTCCGAAAGCGTCAGTCGCCCGCTTGATCCCCGCGCCCTGATGGGTCGGCGGCTTGCCCCTGAGGAAAAGGCATTGTGGGGCCGGGTGATGGCGACGGTGAAGCCGTTGCATGCTGTACCTCTTCCGAAGGGAGAGGAGGTGCGCGCGAAACGCGCACCGGTGAGGAGCGAAATTGTGGCTCCGCAAAAACAACCGTCCCCTCCGTCACGCGCATGGCATGCGCCACCTCCTCGTACCGGGGAGGTCGTTGGCACCCTCGATTCAAGCTGGGACCGCCGTATCCACAAAGGTGCCATCATCCCGGACACCAGCGTCGACCTGCATGAAACGACCCTGTCCGGGGCCTATGCGCGATTGGACCGGGCCCTGGACCAGGCCATCCATCAAAAGATGCGCGTCATCTTGTTGGTTACCGGAAAGGCGCGTGGGCATGATCGGGCCAGCGGAACGGGCAGGGGAGCGATAGCGGCAGTGGTGCGCGACTGGCTGGCTGCATCGCGGCATGCGTTGCATATTTCAGCGGTACGACAGGCGCATCCCCGCCATGGTGGGGCAGGGGCGCTGTACATCATATTGAAGCGGTAGAGGCTTCCCGTTCCGGGGAAGATCACAAAACCCGCAAAACCACGCGCCGGTAAATCTCGCTCAGCAGGTCGAGATCAGCTATGGAAACCGCCTCATCTAGCTTGTGCATCGTCGCATTGCACAGGCCGAATTCTACCACCGGACATATCTTCGACAGAAAGCGCGCGTCGCTTGTGCCGCCGGTGGTGGATGCTTCGGGTGTTACGCCAGTAACCTCGGCAACAACAGCTGACACAGCGTCGCTCAGTTCGCCAGGTGGGGTCAGAAAAGCCTCGCCTGAGATCATTGCAGTTAACGAACCACGCGGCTCGACAATCGCACGGATGCGCTCGACCAGTTCCTCTCCGCGGTGCAAATCATTAAACCTGATGGAAAGCCGCGCTTCGGCCTTGGCAGGGATGACATTGGTTGCTGGGTTGCCAACATCGATTGTCGTAATCTCGATATTGCTTGGCTGGAAAAATTCGGTGCCGTTGTCTAGCTTTATGGCATCAATCTCCGCCAATATCGCGACCAGTTTCGGGATCGGATTGTCGGCCAGATGTGGATAGGCGACATGGCCCTGCGCGCCCTCTACCGTGATCCACATATTCACTGAACCGCGCCGCCCAACCTTCATCATATCACCCAGCCGGTTGACGCTGGTGGGCTCACCCACAAGGCAAAGGTCGGGGATGCTGCCACGCGCCTGCATATGGGTGATGAGTGCCCGCGTGCCGTGAATGGCTGGCCCCTCTTCATCGCCGGTAATGATCAGGCTGATGGTGCCTGCCTCTTCGGGAATGGCATTTAGCGCGGCGACAAAGGCGGCGATGCTGCCTTTCATGTCCACAGCCCCCCGTCCATGCAGCAGGTCACCGCGCACTTCGGGCGTGAAGGGATCGCTGCTCCAGCCATTGCCCGGCGGCACCACATCCAGATGTCCGGCAAAGGCAAAATGGCGTCCGCTATTGCCGCGGATCGCAAAAAGATTTTCAACGGGGCCACCATGGGCCGGATCGGGGTCGTCGGCGCCAGCGACAAAACGCTCTACCGCGAAACCCAGTGGCCGTAGCATTGCTTCCAGCGCATCGAACACTGGCCCGGATGCAGGCGTGATGCTGTCACAGGCAATCAGGCTTTTGGCATAAGCTAGGGCTAGGCTTTCTGTCATTTCGTCCGCATGGCAATGTCGCTATGCTTTGTCCATATTTTCCAAAGGAATTGCCATGCCGAAAATCAATATCGACGCCATCCCGCAATCCAATGCCACAGGCTATCCTGCGCCATTCGATAAAGAGGTGCAAGGTCGCTGGTGGCGCAGACTGGCACCCGCTGCTGGGCTGACGATGATGGGTGCAAGCCATGTCGTGCTGAAACCCGGTGCATGGTCCTCGCAGCGGCACTGGCATGAGGCGGAGGATGAGCTGGTCGTGATGCTATCCGGCGAGGCGGTGCTGATCGAGGATGATGGCGAAACGGTGATGCGGGCAGGGGATGTCGCGGCCTGGGCGAAAGGCGTCCAGAATGGGCACCATTTGGTCAACCGCAGCGATGCAGACTGCGTGTTCATCGCGATCGGTGCCGGGAATAAGGATGGGGCTGGGGCCTATTCTGACATTGACATGACATTTGACGCAGTGGGCTATTATCACAAGGACGGGACAGCCTATCCGACGAAGCGGATGCGGTAATCCTCCCCGTTCCGGGCAGGATTACTTCGTCGCCCCACCCTCAAATTTCTCGATCACCCAGTCTTCGCCCTGCGCAGCTTCATACCAGGCCTCTATCCATGGATGCGCCATCATCGCGTCGATATAGCTTGCGGCAAAACCTGGCAGGGTAAAGCCATAGGTGACAAAGCGGGTGGCGACGGGGGCATACATAATGTCCGCTGCGCTAAAGGTACCAAATAGATAAGGCCCTTCTTTGCCAAAGCGTGCACGCGCCTCGGCCCACAGGCTCAATATGCGCAGTGCATCATTGCGAGTTTCTTCGCTGATCGTGAAATCTTCATAGACTTTGCGCAGGTTCATCGAACATTCGCGGCGCAGCGCCATAAAGCCGCTGTGCATTTCCGCCGCCATGGATCGCGCCATGCCGCGTGCGGCATCGTCCTTAGGCCAGAAACGCTCACGCCCCACCTTGTCGGCAAGATATTCCATTATCGCCACACTGTCCCAGATCACGGCATCGCCATCCCACAATATGGGAACTTTGCCAGCGGATGGTGCGATATCCTCTTCGCGGCGGCGCTCATCCCAGTCTTTGTCGTAAAGCGGAACGGTCATTTCCTCAAAAGGCAGGCCGGACTGTTTGCACGCCAGCCAGCCGCGCATGCTCCAGCTGCTATAGGCCTTGTTGCCGATGATGAGTTTCAGGGTCATGATTGCACAGCCTCTAGCACTGCATCGCGCAAAGCATCAATCCCGCCGCGTTTTTCCGCCGAGGTAGCACTGATCACCGGGAAGGCGGCGCTATGTTTGCGCAACTCCTCCAGCGTTGCCGCCTCAACCGCGGCCAGTTCGCTTGCTTTGTTCTTATCCGCCTTGGTCAGGACAATGCGGTAGCTGACGGCCGCGCCGTCGAGCATCTTCATGATTTCGCGGTCCACGTCCTTGATGCCATGGCGGCTGTCGATCAGCAGAAAAGTGCGCTTTAGCGTGGTACGCCCGCGCAGATAGTCATTCACCAGATAGCGCCATTTCTGCACTGTTTTCAGCGGTGCCTTGGCATAGCCATAGCCGGGCATATCGCAAATGCGGAAAACAGGCGGCTCGCCCACGTCAAAGAAATTCAGCTCCTGCGTGCGGCCTGGTGTGTTTGACGCACGGGCCAACCCATTACGATTGACCAGCGCGTTGATCAGGCTTGATTTGCCGACATTGGAACGACCGGCAAAGGCGATCTCCGGCACATCCGCATCGGGCAGAAATTTCAGCTCCGGCGCGGATTTCAGGAAGGCAACGGGGCCAGAGAATAGCTTGCTATCCACGGGCTCAGGCCTTTGCCTTCTCCGCTGTTTCCTGTGCTGCCTGCTGCTTCAATATGGGGTGCCGCGAATAGAGCCATTTCTGCTGGGCAATCGACAGCATGTTGGACACGACCCAGTAAAGCTGCAGACCCGCCGCAAAGGGTGCCATCACGAACATCAGGAACCAGGGCATGATCGCAAAAACCTGTTTCTGGATTTCGTCCATAGGCGCAGGGTTCAGCTTTTGCATCAGCCACATGGTCACACCGACCAGGATCGGCAATATGCCAATGGCGAGGAAGACAGGTGGCGTGAAAGGCAGCAGGCCGAACAGGTTGACCGGCGTCCACGGATCGGGCGCAGAAAGGTCGAGCCAGATCAGGAAGGGCTGGTGCCGCATCTCAATCGACAGCATCAGGATTTTATAGAGCGCAAAGAATACCGGAATTTGCAGCAGGATCGGCAGGCAGCCCGCAAACGGATTGACCTTTTCCTCCTGATACAGCTTCATCATCTCCTGCTGCAGCTTTGGTTTGTCGTCCTTATATTTTTCCTGCAGCTTCTGCATTTTTGGCTGCACTGCGCGCATTTGCGCCATGGACGCGAACTGTTTTTGCGCCAGCGGGAACATGAAGCCGCGGACAATGATCGTCAAACCGATGATCGCCACGCCAAAATTGCCGAACATGCCGAACAGCCAGTGCAGGATCCAGAAGAAGGGAATGGCGATAAACCAGAACCAGCCCCAATCAATCGCATAGTCGAGATAAGGAATGCCGAGTTTCTTGGTATAGCCGTCCAGGACTTCGACTTCCTTGGCACCTGCAAACAGCTGTGATTTCTGGGTTACCGACGCGCCCGGCGCGACTTTGCTCTGCTTGTCGCTGACCATTTGCGTCCAATAATAGCCATCATCGGTGCGGAAAGACGCTTTGACCTTGCTTTTCTGATCCGGGATCAACGCCGCCAGCCAATATTTTTCGGTCACACCCAGCCAGCCGCCGGTGGTGGTATAGTCGACTTCGCTGCCCGGTGCTTCGATCAGATCATCATAGTCCAGCTCGGCGATGGTGCCGTTGAACACGCCAATCGGGCCAACATGCAGGTTAAAGGAATCGGGGTCGGCCGATTTTCCTCGGCGGCTGATAACCCCGAAGGGTGCAACCTGTGCCTCGGTGGCTGCATTGTTGATAAAGCTCTGTTCCGCCGTCAGCATATAATTTTTATCGACCGAGAGCGTGATCCCGAACTTCTGGCCTTCGGCATTGGTCCAGCTGAGCGTGACCGGCGTTTCGGGAGTCAGCTTTGCTGCGGACGGCGTCCAGACGGTCTTGTCATCAGGCAGGGTCACTCCGCTGCCGACCCAGCCAAAGCGGGCAAAATGGGCCTTGGCGGTCCCCGACGGTGCAAAGAGCCGAACCGGGGGAGAATCTTTGGCAAGCTGTGTGCGGTGGGCAAGCATGACCAGATCGTCGATCCGCGCGCCTTCCAGATTGACTGAGCCTTTGAGCTTGGGTGTTTCAATGGCAACGCGGCCCGATGCCGCCAAAGCGGTATTTAGCGGCACGGTCCGGGTTTCCGCCGCTGCCTTTGTCTGGATCGACGCCGCATCGCTGCTGGCACCATCAGCAGCCTTGGCAGCGGCTTTTTCAACTGGCGGGGCAGGGAAGAAATAGCTTGCAATATAGGGCCAGCCGAACAGGATGATCCCCGTCAGCAACACTGCCATGATGATATTACGCCGGTCTTCCACTGGATTAGTCCCTGTATTTCAATGTCTGGAGAGTGTTAAGGCACCGGATCATGCCCGTGCCCACCCCAAGGTTGGCAGCGCATTAGCCGTTTCACCGCAAGCCAGCTACCCTTAATCGCGCCATATTTTTGCAAGGCTGTAATCGCATAGGCAGAGCAGCTGGGGCTATAACGGCAGGTTGGCGGCAATATGCGCGACGGGCCAAGCTGCCAGCCGCGTGCGACAAGGATGAGGAGCTTGGCGATCATGATGCCACTTTATCCAACGCCTTTCGCATCTCCCCACGCAACACGCCAAAGTCCCGCTCGATCCCGCCATCGCGGCCGATCAGGATATGGTCAGCGCCAGCACGGCCCAAGGCCGGCAACAATTCACGCGCCAGCTCGCGAAAGCGCCGCCGCATCCGGTTGCGCACCACAGCATTGCCGACCTTTTTGGTAATCGTAATCCCCAGCCTCTTGGCCGGATCGTCATCGCGCCGGTCAAAAACGAGCAAAACAAAACCGGGAGTTGCATAACGCTTCCCCCGGTTGGCAGCCAGAAAGTCTGACCGTTTTTTGATGATGCCATAGCCGCGCATATCGCGGTTAGCAGTCGAACCTGAAATCAGGCCGACAGCTTCTTGCGGCCACGGGCACGGCGCGCATTCAAAATGGCGCGACCCTTTGCGGTTGACATGCGCAGACGGAAACCGTGGCGACGGGCGCGAACCAGATTGCTCGGCTGAAAGGTGCGCTTCATGGGCGTAATCCTTAGAAAATTCGATGTTCAAAATAAAAACAGCCGCCGAATCTCTGCGGCGACCGCCTGTTGTGGGCGGGCCTTTATGGCTCGGCAGTGCAAAAGTCAACATCACTCAGCGCAGATTCAGGCGCTTTTTCATGCGCGCAAATGCCAGCTTCGCGTCGCGCTTTATCGGGGGAAAGGGCGGTCGCTTGCGAAACCGCTTGCGCCGCAACGCCCAGTTGAACCACTCGCCATATTCGGGATGGCGTTTCCCATGCTTTGCATATTGCCGTTTCGCCCAAAGCGAATTTTTCAGGATCAACGCCGATCCGATAATCAGAAAAAGGAGGCCACCCGGTCCGGGTAACCAGCTGATGAGCGGCGCGGCGACGATGAAAGCCCAGCCAATGGCAATCATCGTCCATTGAAAAGCCCTTGTTTCAGAGAGCTTCGTCGGTTTGCGCCTGACTTTTCCCATCATGAAAGATCATGTGGGCGATATTTTTGACGAAACAAGGACAGTTGGGCTGAAGGGCTGTTCACGGCGATTCCAAATCCGTCTCCCGCAAGCGGAAAGGAAGAAATTCAGGTCTCGCATAGCGCTACAAGCTGATCCGCACAGGCACCCCAGCCCTCGACGAAACCCATTTCCTCGTGCCGCTTGCAGTCGGCCTCGGTCCAGTGGCGGCAGACAGCGGTGTAGCGCGTTCCCGCGCCATCAGCCTCGACCGACCAGATGCCGATCATGAATGGCCCAGCGGGTATCAGGTCGGGAACCACGGCATCGGTAAAGGCAAAGCGCCGACCTTCCTCCCATGCCAGCACAAAACCGGGATGCGGGTGCACTTCACCATCGGGGCCGTACATGGTGCACATAGAGGCACCGCCCGCGCGTCGCTCCAACTGGCTGAATTCCGCGCGCCACGGCTTGGGGCACCACCATTCGTCAATGCGGTTGGCCATGATGTCCCACACTTTTTCCGGCGGGGCGGCGATATGGCGTTCGATGCGCAGTTCCCAGCCATTGTCTGCATTTGCTGTCATTGGGACACTCCCCGCACCGCCGCTTCGATGGTCGCAACGTCTATTTTCTGCATATGCATCATCGCCTCGAACGCGGCCTTCGCGACTGCGCCACCTTCGCGCATGGCTTCGGTCAATATGCGTGGGGTAATCTGCCAGTTGACGCCCCATTTGTCCTTGCACCAGCCGCACATGCTTTCCGCGCCGCCATTGGATACAATGGCGTTCCAATAGCGGTCAGTTTCTGCCTGATCTTCAGTTGCAATCTGAAAGGAAAAGGCTTCGCTGTGCGGATAAAGCGGCCCGCCATTCAGGCCAATGCAGGGGATGCCGCAGACGGTAAATTCGACGACGATGACATCGCCCGCCTTGTTGCCGGGATTATCGGCAGGCGAGAGCCAGATTTTTCCGACATGACTGTCGGGGAAGGTCGATGCGTAAAATTGTGCAGCCTCTTCTGCCGTGCCATCATACCAGACACATATTGTGTTTTTGCTCTCCATGGCTTTCGCTTCTCAATTTCCGATGAGCCGCAGCAAGGATCCATCCGGATCAAGCAATGCGCCCACACGTCCGCCCCAATGTTCCTGCTTCAACGGATGAAGGCGCGGGAAATCGGAATTCTTCTCCTCTATGCCTGCCGCCCTGCAGACCGCGTAAAAACCATCGACATCGTCCAGCCTGAGGCAGGAACCGAAAGAGCTCTGATAGGGATCGAGATCGGGATAGGGGAAAAACTCCAATGTCAGTTCGCCCCTTTCCAATATCATCCATGCCGCATCGCGCCAGCTTTCGGTAAAGCCGAGTGCGGTATAAAAGGCCGACGTGGCGGCAAAATCGCGTGAGGGCAGGTTGGGGGTCGCTTGATCAGGCATTTTTCCAATCCTTCAACAATTTTGCAGGTGCCTTTTCGCTCCATGCGCATTCCAACCGGTCGGTAAGTTCCTCGTCGCTGACCTTGTCCAGCCGCACAAGCATCGCGGGCCAGCCGGCATAATGGGGCGTTTCAAAAAATTTCTCAGGCTCCGCTTCGATCAACGCTTCCTTCAGGCCGAGCGGGATGACAACCACCAACACCTGGTCCATTTTCTCTTTCATCCGGCAAAAGCTTTTGGCTTTCACCCTCAAAGAGTCAGTTCCGTACCAAGTCGACCGTTCAACCTCTGGCAGATGCGCGGCCGCCCGAACCACCCTTTCGAACGCCACATCGACGTTCAAGCCAGCCTCCCATTTGCATTGCCCCTGCTCGCCAGCCAGAACTGAAACAGCGCCAGCGCCAAGATGACAAGCGGGAAGGCGTAGAATTTCGGTTGCCATACATCGACGCCTTCGCTCAGGAAGAAGGTCGGAGTGAAATTAAGGATCACGCCGATCACGCTGAGCAGAGCAAACATCGCGGCCCATTTCTTCTTCATGACAATGCCAATCGCAGCGATCAAACCGCCGATGGTTCCAAGACCATAACCAGCCCAGCCCCAAAACGGCATCTGATTCCAAAGCATCTGCTGATCCTGCGGCAGGGTTGCCATGTCGTCGGGCGTTTTTATCATGTCCATGCCAAACATGGAAACGCCTATCAGGTTCCACAGAATCAGCAGGATGCCGACAATTGAAACCCATTTCGGTGCACGATTCTGCATTTTCTCCCTCCCTCCCTGTTAAATCTGCTCAGCCGTTTCGTGGCCCCACCAAACCGAAATGTGCGCCATACGGGTCCTGTGCAATCAGACTATAGTCGCCGCCGGGAATTTCCATCGGCTGCTGGAAAATGCTGCCACCTGCTGCTTCGACAGCCGATTTGCCGGCGTCAATGTCGCCCACGCGGAAATAGAAGAGCCAGTGTGAATGGGGGTCTTCAGGGACCTTTTTATACACCGCGCCCAGTACGAAGCGCTTGTCGCTCGCCGTCAAAAACGAATATGCCCCCATCGGCCCCATATCCATTTCCCCGTCCTTACTCCATTCGAACTGCGTGCCGTAAAAATCTACAGCGGCGTCAGGATCGCTGGTCGCCAGCTCGTTCCATGCGCAATGGCCGACCTTGGGTTCATAGGCGGCGAAGCTGAAGCTGGTTTCATCGGATGCTCCGCGCATGACATAGAAAGGCGCGCCTTGCGGATCGGCAACCATCGCCATCCGGCCCACACCCTCAATGTCCATTGCGGGCATGAACAGGCTGCCGCCCGCTGCGATAATGGCTTCCACCGACGCATCGACATCATCGACCGCGATATAGCCGACCCATGCCGGTCGCGCTCCATCCTCTTCCATTTCCGGCGTTATCGCCATGAAGCCGCCAACGCCGTTACGGTTATCGCTCGCATCGCCCGCGAAGAAAAAGCGATAGTCCATGCCTGGCTGGTCAGACTTGACCGGGGTCCAGCCCACCACCTTGCGGTAAAATTCGCCCGCCGCGTCGGCATCGCTGGTCAGCAATTCATACCAGATGAAATCGCCATGTAGGTTGGTCATGGTCGCTCTCCTTTCACGCCGTCATATCCACGACCGGCGTAAAGCCGCCCCAGATCATCCTTTTGCCGTCAAAGGGCATTGGATTTTTCTCCGGGTCCATGCGCGGATCTGTGAAATCGGGCGACATTATAACCGCATAGGCTTTGTCGCGGGTTTCCTTGTCGGGCCATTCGATCCAGCTGAAGACAACATCCTCATCCTCGGTCGCCTTTACCGCCATGCGGAAATCGGTGAGCGTGCCATCGGGAACATCATCGGCCCAGCACTCCAATATCCGGGTCGCACCCAGCTCCATAAACATGCCGTCGCCCATATTGGCATGGTCAATGAACTTCTGCCGGTTAGCCTTGGGCACCGCGATCACGAAACCGTCTATATAGCTCATTTCACCTCTCCTTTGCCGAAAAGCATAAGTACATATCGTCTCAAATGGGTGACGCTTTCCCGGGCAACGGCTGGATCACCAGCGGCTTTGCCCAAAACAAACGCTCCCTGCAGTACCGATTGCACGTGGCGGGCGAGGCTGAGCGCGTTCGTGCCTTCTGGGGTGCCATAAAGGTCCATCGTCGCTTGAACGTCGACAGCCAGCGCCTCACAATAGGCGTTGAAGCTTGCGTCGCACGCCTCACGGATGGCCTTGCTTGAGGCAAAGGCTTCCTGCACCATAGTGCCGGCAAAACAGGTGAAGCCTTCGGCTGGGCCGTCGATCATGGCCAGCCGCATATCGATATGGCCAATCAACCGGTCAAGCGGGTCAGCAAGCCGCGTATAAGGCGGCAGTTCAAACAAAGGAGCAGCGCGAATGGTCCAATGCTCCGCCGCGGCAACAGCCAATGCCTCTTTGGAAGGGAAATGATGGAAGAAGGCCCCTTTGGTCACACCAGCGGCATTGCAAATCTCATCAACTGTCGTCGCTGCATAACCCTGCCGCCTGACGATAGCATGGGCAGCATCGATCAGCTTGGTCTTGGCCGACACACGGCTGGAGGAAGGCGCACGACTCGCATTCATTGGTGAAACATACCAACTGGTTGGTATGTGTCCATGCAGGTTCTGGCGCGTGCGCCAGAAAATCAGCCAAGCGGCTGTTTTTGAGCATTATATTCTGGTTGTTTGGGTCAGTTGAGCGGAACGAAACGCGCAATATCTCGCGCATTAAGATAGAGCGCATCATCGTGCGGCTTGCTGTTTGTCAGTGCATAGAAAGCTCGGGCATTGCTATCGCTCATCCCGATTTCGCGGTAGAAATCGATATAGGCGGTGTGCGCGGGATCGCTTGCGGCATAGTCACTCGCCTCCAGCCCATCTTCATCCATCCAGCTGTGCACCGCAAATTCGGCAGTAGGCGCTGCGCTGCGTTTGGCACCAGCAAGAAACAGTTCGACCCCGCCCGAGCGGACTGAGCCGCCATCGGGCACATAGGTGGCGATACCTGCACGCCGCACCATTCGCGCCAGCGCCAGATTGGCTTCATCGTCACCGGTACCGGGGCATTCAACCATGTCGATCTGGCGCAGGCCTGGAAAGGAGTGGAGCAGGGCGCGGAACTGGGCCGGTGTCTCGGTTTCGATGCTGCCGATCAACTCTGCCCGGTCAGGGGCCACCATATGAAAGGGGCCAAAGCTGGCCAATGGTCTGGCGCTGGGCAGAATATCGCCAAACGGTTCCGCCATATAGCGATCCGCGCCCGCACTGACCTCTTCATACACAATCTCTTCAATCGTGACGGTTGGGGCAGCCATGGCAAGCTGTCCGCCGGCAATGGCAGCGAATGCAAAAAGGACGGGGAAGGCCAGGCGCTTCATGCAGCCCCCAATGGCTCCCGCCGATTGCAAAGCGGTAAGCACCAAAGGTTAATGTAAAATTGGGGATATTTGGCGGGCAGGCAGTAACTGCCTAGGCATCCGCCAAGCATGGACAATTTTGGCATAGGCGCGGCAATTGCGCCAATCAGATGTCAGAAGAGGTGCGGCATGGTCGCCATTATATCAACCGTTGCCTATCTCGGGCTGGAGGCGCGTGCTGTTGAGGTGCAGTGCCAGATCGCACCCGGCCTGCCCAAATTCATCGTCGTTGGTTTGCCGGACAAGGCGGTTGCCGAAAGCCGGGAGCGTGTACACGCCGCAATCGCAGCCCTTGGCCTTTCGCTGCCGCCCAAGCGGATCACGGTCAATTTGTCGCCCGCCGATTTGCCCAAGGAAGGCTCGCACTATGACTTGCCAATTGCGCTTGCCCTGCTGTCTGCCATGGGTCTTGCCGATGCCGAGGCGCTATCGCACTACATTGTTGTTGGCGAACTGGCGCTGGATGGCAGGATTGCGGCCACGCCCGGTGTCTTGCTGGCCGCTCTACATGCTTCATCGCGGGAAATGGGACTGATCTGTCCAGCGGCACAAGGTCCAGAGGCGGCCTGGGCGGGAGACGTTGATGTCGTTGCCGCTCCTGATTTGCTCGGCCTACTCAATCATTTGAAAGGCCAGGGGATATTGGCACCGCCCAAGCCGGGGGAAGTGGAACGGACGAAGAGCGGGCCGGACCTGAAACAGGTAAAAGGGCAAGAGACGGCCAAACGCGCGCTGGAAATCGCCGCAGCAGGTGGACATAATTTGCTGATGATTGGGCCCCCGGGCGCGGGCAAGTCTCTGCTGGCTGCTTGTTTGCC
>CAYVQO010000023.1:0-22476 GCA_964452835.1 uncultured Sphingorhabdus sp.
CCGACCTACGGATTATGATTCCGCCGCTCTAACCAGCTGAGCTACTCCGCCACATTGCCGCGCACTTGCTTCTGCGGCGCGACAGGAGGGGGCCTATAAGCGGGAGTCCGGGGGTGGTCAACTGGCGAATTGCCGGTTAGCAGCATGTCCACACAAACATATCAGGGTGGCCGATGACAGACAGGGGCGTGATTATAGTTGGCGCAGGGCATGGCGGCGCACAGGCCGCAATTGCGCTACGGCAAAATGGCTATTCAGGGCCAGTCACAGTCATCGGCCGGGAACCCGAAATCCCCTATGAGCGCCCGCCTCTTTCCAAGGAATATCTGGCACAGGAAAAGCCGTTTGAACGGATCCAGATAAGGCCCGCTGCTTTTTGGGAAGACAAGCTGGTCGAGATGCGCTTGGGCGATGCTGTGGCGACGGTTGATCCCGTCGCCAAAACGGTGTCGCTCGAATCGGGGCAGACGCTTGCTTACACGCATCTGATCTGGGCTGCAGGTGGTGAGCCGCGACGGCTCGATTGCCCCGGCGGCGACCTGTCAGGCGTGCATGTTGTTCGCACCCGTGCCGATGTCGATGCGATCATGACGGCGTTGCCGCATAGCAGTCGAGTCGCAGTGATTGGCGGCGGCTATATCGGGCTGGAAGCAGCAGCCGTTCTTCGCAAGCTGGGCAAGCAGGTCACTCTGCTGGAGGCGCAACCACGGGTGCTAGCACGGGTGGCAGGCGAAGCGCTCTCCACCTTTTTTGAGGCGGAGCATCGTGCGCAGGGTGTAGAGCTACTAACTGGCGTCGGTATCACTGCACTGGTTGGAGAAGGCCATGTCACTGGCGTACATCTGGCCGACGGCAGGCTGATCGAGGCCGATATGGTGATTGTCGGCATTGGCATCATTCCCTCGGTTGAAGCATTGCTAATGGCTGGAGCCGAAGGCGGAAATGGCGTGACCGTGGATGCCCATTGCCGCACGTCGCTGCCTGACGTCTATGCGGTTGGCGACTGTGCAGCACATGCCAACGGCTTTGCCGATAGCGCAGTCATCAGGCTCGAATCGGTGCAAAATGCCAATGATCAGGCGACCATTGCGGCAAAGGCGATTTGCGGCGAGCTCATCAGCTATCAGGCGACGCCATGGTTCTGGTCAAACCAATATGATCTGAAGCTGCAAACCGTTGGTCTTTCCATCGGCCATGATCAGGCCGTGTTGCGCGGCGACCCGGCGACACGCAGCTTTTCTGTCATCTATCTGAAAAATGGACAGGTCCGTGCACTGGACTGCGTGAATATGGTCAAGGATTATGTGCAGGGGCGCAAACTGGTGGAGTCGCGCGCGGTGATTGACCCGGCAAGACTTGCCGACACATCTGTGCTGCTAAAGGAAATGCTGCCAGAATAGTGGTGCCTCGGGGCGGATTCGAACCACCGACACGCGGATTTTCAATCCGCTGCTCTACCAACTGAGCTACCGAGGCATCGGGTGAGCACTTCAGTGCCCGCCTTTTGGAGCGCCGCCTATAGGCGTGGGGTAAGCCGCTTGTCCAGCCCCTTTCAATATTCCTCTGGCAGATCCGGATCGGCTGGCGGCCCCTTCATCCGATAGCCTTCGCCAAGCCATTGCAACAAGTCGCGATCCTTGCAGCCCTTGCTGCAAAAGGGTTTATGTTCGGCGGCTTCGGGCTTGCCGCACAAGGGGCATTTACGGGCTGACATGAACATGGCCATAGCCGCTTGCAATGCTGTCGGGAACCAGTTCGATTTCGACGCCCAGCGATTTGCGAAGTTCGTCCAGCTCATCCTGCCATTGCCCAATCAGGTCGATTATTGCAGGCAAGGCCATAATCTGCCGCTTGCCATGTCCCACCGAGCGGCTTGCGGCGCGAAGCAAGGCAAGCGCTCGGCTTTCGATGCTCAGACGACCCGGTGTGACGCCGCAGAGGATTTCGGGAATCGAGGGCCGGGTGCGCGGGCGCACAATCTGGGCAAAGCCAAAGCCATTGATCGCAGTGCGTTCATGCGGGCCAAGCCTTGCGCAAGCCTCCGCCAAAGCGGCATCAACGGCGAGCCGCGCCTTGCGGTCTGGCAGGCCGAGAAAATCAATGCCAATTTGCCCACCAATGTCGAGCAGGCGCAGCAGACGGGGTATTTCCCTTGTGGCAGCCAGGTTAAGCGCCCGCGGATCGCCGCTGCCGTCAATGTCGATCACGGTCATTGCACGGGTGCGTTCGATCGAAAGCATGCCGCCCTCGATCGGAAATTCCCCATTGACGGCAGCTTCGGTCAATTCATCAAAGCCGGCCGCTTCAATGCTATCCGGATCGGTAACGATGGGTATTGATGGCTTTTCATCTTGCGGCGGAGCGTCATCCGTAGCGGGCCGCACCAGCGCCCGTTTCCATCGTCCCGGCTCGGGCAGCGGCGGACGCACGATGGCAACAGCCAGCCGCGCTCCATCCGGCAATTTTGGCGCATGCTCCAGCAAAGCCTGCTCCTCGCCATCAAGCATAACAAGGGCCTTATTGGCATCAAGCCGAGAGACTATGCGCGCTTCGCGCCGATCCCCTGCCCGCCATTGCTGCCTGGCACGGATGATCCGGAACTCGGTCAGCCTGCCATCTTCGATCAGCCCGGTCCGAATTTCTCCGGGTCCTGCATCCCATAACAGGGTGCGTGTCATTCGACCGGATAACCCGCTGCCCGCAACAATGTGCGGGTTTCATATAGGGGCAGGCCAATCACGCCCGAATGGCTGCCTGCCATCCAGTCGATCAACGCCTCTGCCCTACCCTGAATGGCATAGCCACCGGCTTTTCCCAGCCCTTCGCCGCTGGCAATATAGGCGTCTATTTCGGCGGCGCTCAGCCGTTTGAAGCGCACAATGCTGTCCGACAACCGGCTGCGAACGCGGCCCTGGGCGTCAATGACGCAAACGGCGCTATATACATGGTGCCGCCGCCCGCTGAGCAATTGCAGAAAGCCACGCTGCATTTCCGCATCCGCCGCTTGCGGCAGGATCCGTCGCCCGACGGCAACGGTTGTGTCCCCGGCAACAACTATGTCACTCGGTTCGCGTTTTACCGCCGCCGCCTTTTCCTCTGCCATGCGCAGGGCATAGATACGGGCAAGCTCAGCCTTGCGCGGCGTTTCATCAATATCTGGTGAGGCAATGCGATCAGGCACCACGCCAATGCGCGCCAGCAAATCGCGGCGTCGCGGTGATGAAGAGGCAAGAACAAGCTGCGCCACAGCGGCGAGCACGCTTATTTGAAGCGGTAGGTGATCCGGCCCTTGGTCAGATCATAGGGGGTCATTTCGCAAAGCACATCGTCCCCTACCAGCACGCGGATGCGGTTCTTGCGCATTTTGCCGGCAGTGTGGCCCAATATTTCATGGCCATTTTCCAACTCCACACGGAACATTGCGTTGGGCAGCAGTTCACGCACGGTGCCGCGCATTTCGATCAGTTCTTCTTTTGCCATTCGGCCCCTTAATGGTTTTTGCTCTATTGCAGTTAATGGCGCGGCCTTTAGCGGCTATCCGCAGAAAAGGAAAGAGAATGCGAAAAAGCCCAACTTGTCGGTATGTTGCCGATAAAGTGCGACAAAAAATGACAATATAAAGGGTGCCGTTGCGCCCCCTCATTCCCATAAAGGCCGGAATAACCGGAAAATCCGACGGAGCCTCTCCCAATGCCCCAGTTTCGCCTTCGCTTCACACAATCATCCGCCCTGACTTTGGCAATCGCCATAATGGCCCCGTCCATGCCCTCCTGGGCTATTGCGGCCGAACTTGATGATGCCGCCGCTGCGGAGCCTGCGGCTGATGCCGCAGCTGAGCCAAAGGAAGATATTATTGTCATAGGGACGCGAATTCGCGGCGCTGTTGAAACCGATGTTCCCCCCACCGAAACGCTTAGCGAAGCCGATATTGCCGCGGTCGGCGGATCATCGGTGGCCGACATATTGGCAGCAGTTGCGCCGCAAGCTGCGTCGGGCCGAGGCCGGGGCAGCGGACCGCCAATCATCCTGTTAAACGGCCAGCGCATTTCAAACTTTCGCGAGCTGCGCGACTTGCCGCCAGAGGCTATCAAGCAAGTGCAGATTTTCCCTGAAGAAGTTGCACTTCAATATGGCTTCCGCCCCGAACAGCGGGTGATCAATTTCATCCTGAAGGACAATTATTCCGCGTTCAACGTGGAAGTGGACTACTCAATCCCGCAAAAGGGCGGGTTTGATGTCAAGGAATTTGAAAATACGCTGACCAAGATCGGGAAGTCAGCGCGGCTGAACCTAGATATTGAATTTGAAAGCCGCAGTCGCCTTACTGAAGACGAACGCGGCGTGATTAGCAGCGCAACTGCGCTTCCGTTCGCCTTGGCAGGCAATGTGACAGGATTGGGCGCGGGTGGCGAAATTGATCCCGCGCTCAGCGCGCTTGCAGGGCGAACCGTTACGGTTGCTGCTGTCCCTTCAAATACAACGCTGGCGGGCTTTGCCGCCAATGCCAATCAGGCAGCGTCTGGCGATATCGGCCAGTTCCGTACTCTGGTCCCTTCGCAACAACGCTTTGAAATCAATGGCAACTGGAGCAAGATTTTTGCCCCGCAGACCAATCTCACAATCAGTAGCGCCTTTGAACAGCAGGATTCGCAAAGCCTGCTTGGCCTGCCCTTTGCCAGCCTGACCGTTCCGGCAGGCAGCCCGTTCAATCCCTTTGCCAGCACGGTCCGGGTCAACCGCTATTTCAACAGCCCCCGCACGTTGAGCCGGGACAGCAGAACGCAAACCGCATCGGCAGGCTTTGGGTTCAACACATTGGTAAAGGACTGGCGTTGGTCGCTGACAGGCGATTATGTACTGGTTGACAGCGAAAGCCGCACCTTCACCAATGCTGACTTTACCGCGCTTCAGGCAGGCGTAACCGCAGGCACAATCAATCCGTTCAGTGCAACGCTGGGCAATGACCTATTATTTGCGGCGCCCGACACAAGCGACAGCAGCGTTGGCACATTGGCGCTGCGCAGCACTATTTCAGGCAAGCCGTTCATGCTTCCGGGCGGCCCTATACTCCTGACGCTGCGCAACGGATATGACCGGCAAACCATCGACAGCGTAGCAACGCGACGCGGAATAGTGTCCGCCGCCTCGCTGAAGCGCGACAATCTGAATGCCGCGATCAATGCAGAAATCCCGCTGGTTGAGCGCAATATTGGCGCGCTGGGCAGCATCGGAAATCTGTCGATCAACGGAAATTTTGGTGTTTCCGACCTGTCTGACTTTGGTACCTTAATTGAATATGGCGGCGGGCTGCGCTGGTCACCATTTCAGAATCTGTCGTTCGGCGTTTCAATTATCGGTGATGAAAATGCCCCCGGCCTTGGCCAACTTGGCAATCCAGTGGTGGTCACGCCCAATGTCGCGGTCTTTGATTTCACCCGCGGTGAAAGCCGCTTTGTCGAGCTGATCAGCGGTGGTAATCCAGCGCTGGTTGCGGAGAAACGCCGCGATTTCAAAATCTCTGCCGACTGGTCGCCAAAATTTATCGATGGCCTCTCATTGCAGCTGGAATATTTCAAGAACCGCAGCACCAACACGACCGCTGGATTCCCGTTACTGACGCCAGAAATCGAAGCTGTCTTTCCGGGGCGCGTAACCCGTAACGTCGCGGGCGAGCTGGTGCGTGTTGACCAGCGCCCCGTAAATTTTGACGAGGAGCGGTCACAGCGCATCCGTTGGAGCTTCAACATCTCCGGCAATCTGGGCAAACAGCCGCAGGGCGGCCCCTTTGGTGGAGGCGGTCGCCCGCCTGGCGCAGGTGGCCCGGGTGGCGGCACTGGAGCGGGAACACCGGGCGGGGCCGGCGGCCCTGCTGGTGGACGTCCACCGGGCGCTGGCGGCCCGGGTGGTGGGCGTGGGCCGATGGGGGGCGGCATGATGATGCCCGGCGGTGGTCAACCCAGCCGCTGGAATCTTGCTCTATCCCACACGATCCGTCTGCAGGATGAAATTGTTATCCGGCCCGGCGTGCCTGTGCTCGATCTGCTGAATGGTTCAGCGGTCAGCAGCCTTGGCGGTGCACCCCGGCACGAATTGACCCTGTCTGGTGGCGTGTTCCACAAGGGCATGGGGTTCAGGCTAGAAGGCAGCTACCGCAGCGCGACTGAAGTCGACGGTAACAGCCTGACCGGCACCAGCGATTTACGCTTTGGCGATTTGGCCACACTCAATGCTTTCATGTTTATCAGCCTTGATCAGCGAGGCAATTTAACCAAAAAATATAAATGGCTGAAAAACAGCCGCATTGCCCTGCGCGTGGAAAATGTGCTGGGCGATGTTATTGATGTTCGCGACGATTTGGGGGCAGTCCCGCTCAGCTATCAGCCGGGCCTGCTTGATCCCCAGGGCCGCGTCTTTGAAATCAGCTTCCGCAAACGCTTTTAATCTGTTTTCGGCGGAACCTCTTTCTCTACCCAGCCGGGATAGAAAGTCGGTTCCCGCCGCGACCAGCCGGGTGCAGTTGCGGCACTTTCGCTGATGGACTGCAGTAACTCGCGGCGGCGGCTGGGTTCGATATGGGGCAAGGCTGCGGCGGCGCAAAATGCGCCAGGCAGCCATGGCCGCGACGCCGCCCCGATCAGCCGTTCATAGAGAAAGCGGTAGGATGAGAAACTGGAGAGTTTTTCCTGTGACAGGTCAAAAGCTGAAAGCTTGACCAAGGGTGCCATAAATGGCTCCACCTGCTCGAGATCCTGATTGTCAGGCACAAATTCGCGGATTTCCAATATGCGCTCATAATAGCGCGCCTGTACGCGGATTTTGACCTTTTCGACTGTATCGCGCCCCCACCGTTCCACAGCATCGTCGCGGCGGTCCTGTATGTGGGAAAAGGCGATATCCAGCGAACGACGGATGTAACGCTGCGTGCCTGCGGAAAAAGTCGCGAATTCCCGCATCTCGGCAATTGCCATTTTGCCCCGGTCAGGGGCGCTTTCAGTGCTGGCCACTGTCCCAAACCTCGCTTCCTAGCCAGACCTTGGATTAGCCTTTCTATTCACAATGTTGCTATGGGTTCAAGAGTTTTTGGTTTGAAATTTGCCGCAAAGTCAAAGCCGAATGGAGCCTTCCACAACCGTCACACAATCGCCGCCGACATGAATGTCAACGCCGTCAATGCGAACGCGGACATGGCCATCGCGGCCGACCTGCTGGCCCTGACTGGCGGTGTAGTGGCTACCAGCAACTATCTGGCCAGCGCGAAGACGATAAGCCGCAACCGCCGCATTGCCGCTGCCGCAAACCGGATCTTCAGCTATACCATCGGCAGGCGCAAAGCTGCGGACAATGATGTCACCATCGTCTTTTTCGGCATAGACGGTAAGGCCTGTTGTGCCATGCCGCCGGTCATAATCGGCAAGCAGCGGATAATCAGGGAGCAGTTGCGACACCGTGTCAGCAGACACTAGCTCGGCAATTACCCAGCGGGGACCAACATTGACGATCTGCGGCGCACCCTTGATCGCACCGTCACCAAGCGCTTTTGCCAGCACGTCCACTGCGGGCGCATCTTCATAGGAATAGCGCGGCAAACGGAAGGACAGGCCCGTTGCTGCTTGGCTCACCTCTACAAGGCCAACCGCGCATTGCTGAACAATGCGACCATCCCGGGGCTCCGCCAATCCCGCCTCAATCACTGCATGCGCCGTTCCCAATGTCGGGTGTCCGGCAAAGGGCAGCTCGCTTTTCGGGGTAAAAATACGCACGGCATAATCGGCACCAGCCTCGGTTGCGGGCGTGACAAAGGTGGTTTCAGACAGGTTGGTCCAATTGGCAATGGCCTGCATTTGCTCAGATGAAATCCCCTCGGCATCAAGGATAACAGCAACTGGATTGCCCTTTAACGCCACACTGGTGAATACATCCACCTGTTTGAAAGCCCTAGTAAGCATGATCGTGATGCTCCAATGTTTCGGACGGGATATAACCAAGCCGGTCCTTGTGCCCTTCTGGGTCAGGGTGGATCAGCACTTCCACGCCGGGGAATTTTTCCATGAGTGCGGCTTCCATTTCGTCCATGATCCGGTGCGCCTCCAGCACAGTCAGATGCGGATCGACCCAGACATGGAATTGGCAAAAATCGTGCATCCCGCTGGAGCGTGTGCGCATATCGTGGATGCCGCGAATTTCGGGATGCTTCAACGCTTCGGCAAGAAATTCTTCACGCTTTTTGTCAGGCCATTCGCGGTCCAGCAAATGGTCAAGGGCAAGGCTCGCCGAGCGATAGGCACCAAATAGCAGCCAAGCGGCAATCGCCAGCCCAAAAACCGGGTCAGCACCGCGCACATGCAAAAACGCCTCCAGCCCGATGGCAATGATCACTGCACCATTCAGCAGCAAATCACCCTGATAATGCACATGGTCCCCATGAATGGCGACAGAGCTGGTCTTGCGGATCACATGGCGTTGATAGGCGAGCAAGGCAGCGGTTGCCGCCATCGCGACCAGCGAAACGCCTATGCCCATTTCGGGATGCGCTGTCGTCTCTCCACTGCCCAGCCGAGTGACGCCGCGCCAGCCAATAAGAACCGCCGTCACTGTAACCAGCATCACCTGCACCATGGCTGACAAGGCCTCTGCCTTGCCATGGCCAAAGCGGTGGTCGTCATCGGCAGGTTTTGCTGCATATCGAACGCTGAACAATGTCAGCAGCGATGCAAGCACATCAAAGCCTGTATCAGCAAGCGAACCCAGCAGTGCGACTGAACCGGTTTCGGCGGCAGCATAGATTTTGAGTGCCAGCAGAAAAAGCGCCATGCCAACGCTGGCAATCGCAGCCTTCGCCGTCAAATCGCCATGGCTATGATGATGATGGTTATGTGCCAGACTCATTGATTGCGCCTCATGGGTAGAGCATGCCCTTGCTCCATCCATAGCCTTCACGCACGAAAACCCAGCGTTCGTGCAGCCGATGTTCGCGGTCCTGCCAGAATTCAATCTTCTGCGGTACAACGATATGGCCTGACCAATGCGGTGGGCGCGGCACATCCCTCCCATCGAACCGGGCCTTCATCTCTGCAAAGCGCGCCTCAAATGTGGCGCGGTCGGCAAGCGGGCGAGATTGATCAGACGCCCAGGCCCCCAGTTGCGAATCGCGTCCGCGGGTGGCGAAATAGGCGTCGGCCGTTGCATCACTGACGCGCTGCACTGGTCCCTCTATCCGGATTTGCCGCCGCAGCGATTTCCAGTGAAAGAGCAGCGCAACATCGCGATTGGCCGCCAGCGCCAGCCCTTTCCGGCTTTCCAAATTGGTGTAGAAGATAAAGCCGCCAACCCCTTCAGCATCGGGGCCATGCCCCTTTAACAACACCATACGCACCGAAGGCTGGCCATTGCCATCGACCGTCGCCAGCGCCATGGCATTGCTGTCATTGATCTCGCTGGCACGCGCTTCGCCGTACCAGGCATCGAATAGTGCAAAAGGGTCTGGGATTTCCATCTGGCCCCGATAGGCTAGAGCAGCGAATGGGAAAAGAGGGAAGGATAGCTATTATGCAGTGGGAAACAATTTTCAGTATCGCGAACCTATGGCCGCTGCCATTCTGGTTGCTGCTTGCCTTTGGCCCGCGCAGCGAATTGACGGCTCGCATCGTACTGTTTGGCGGCATTGCACCATTGGCAATGACCTATGCCATATTGCTGCCAGCGATCATGACCGGCGCAATCAATGCCGTGGGGCCAGAGGGTGGCTCGATGGATTTCACCCAACTGTCTGGCATCATGGCGCTGTTTGACAGCAAGGGTGGCGCGACCATTGGCTGGATCCACTATCTGGCCTTCGACCTGCTCACTGGGTTGTGGGTTGCACGCAATGCGGACCGTCATGGCTATAGGCGCTGGGTGCAGGTGCCGATCCTGTTTTTCGTGCTGATGGCAGGGCCATTCGGGCTGATGCTATATTTGTTGCTGCGAATGACCTGCAAAACGCCGCCAGAAAATGCAGCTGCGCCGAGTTGACTTAGGCCGCTGTAATGCCAATGTAATACAGAGAGATTTTGAGCAGGGACCAACATGGCCGATCCTTATTCCATATTGGGCGTTTCAAGGGGCGCGGACGAAAAGGCGATCAAAAGCGCCTATCGCAAGCTTGCCAAGGAACTGCATCCGGACAAGAATAAGGACAACCCAAAGGCGGCGGAGAAGTTCAGCGACGTCACCCGCGCCTATGATCTGCTGTCAGATACGCAGAAACGCGCCGCTTTTGATCGCGGTGAGATTGACGAAAATGGCCAGCCGCGTTCTCCCTTTGGCGGCGGATTTGGCGGGGGCAATCCCTTTGCTGGGGGCGCCCGGACCGAGCCGGGCAGCGGCGGCTTTGAATTTGGCGGCGGCATTGATCTGGGCGATATATTCGATGGGTTGTTTGGCGGAGGCGCTGGTGCGCGCCCCGGTGGCCCGCGTCCGCAGGCTGCCCCTCCGCCAAAGGGCGCGAATATTGCCTATGAGCATCTGGTGAGCTTCACCGATGCCGCAAAGCTTGAGCCGCAGCGCATCACGCTGCGCGATGGCAAGACCGTTGAGTTCAAATTGCCGCCGGGCGTTGTTTCCGGCCAGCAAATCCGCATCCCTGGCAAAGGCCAGCCGGGTCCCGGCGGTCTGGGCGATGCCATGGTAACGCTGAAAATCGGTAAGCATCCCATTTATGAGCGTGACGGCGACCATGTCAGGCTCGACCTACCCGTTTCGTTGAAAGAAGCCATTGGCGGGGCGAAGGTGAAGGTCCCGACGCTGGAGGGCGCAGTAATGCTGACGGTGCCGCCGAGCGCGCAATCGGGCACAGTGATGCGCATTAAGGGCCGTGGGTTTGCGCGCAAGGATGGCGAACGCGGCGACCAGCTGGTGACTTTGCAGATAAGGTTGCCAACTGATCCGGCGCTGCTGGCGAAACTGGCAGCGGAGTTACCCGATGAGCCGGGAATCCGGGCCGAGCTGGGTGTCTGAAAACTCCCCCCTCTCCCCGGAAGCGCGTGCGCATGATGGGCGGGTGCATGCCGAGAGTGAGGCGGAGTGGTTCGGGCATCTTGATCCTTTCCATCAGGCAAAGGAAATCGTCCGCCGGGTCATTGTCGGCGTGTATAGCGAAGGCTTTGTCCATGCAGGCAATTTTGCCTATTTGTCGCTGGTCGCGCTTTTTGCCTTTTGCATTGTTGCTGCCGCCATTGCCGGTGGGCTGGGACAGACCGAATCCGGCCTGAAACTGGTAGAGGCCTTTTTTGCAACTGTGCCACCCGGGGCAGCAAGCGCGCTGAAGGCCCCGGTCGAAGCTGCGATGACGGCGCGGACCGGACCCCTGCTTTGGTTCAGCGCAATTGTCAGCCTGTGGACTGCAACTAGCCTGATCGAAACCATCCGCGATGTGCTGAACCGTGCCTATGGCACACAGCCTGCCCGCTGGTTTTGGCAGTACCGGCTGGGGTCGTTGGTGGTAATCATCGGCGCAGTGCTGGTCGCCATGGCGGCATTCAGTGCGCAGGTTCTGGTCGTTACCGCAGAGGAGCTGGTTTACCGCTATCTGCCCGCAGCCGAACGGGCAGCGGGCTATTTCGCCTGGGGACGGATAGTGCCTTTCCTGCTACTATTTGTGGCGATCTATATCGTTTATCGCGGGTTGACCCCCAGGCAGTACCGAGCGCGCATTTACCCCAAATGGCCGGGCGCGGTGCTGGTCAGCCTGTGGTGGTTGGGCTGCACTATGGTGTTACCCTGGTTCGTCTCTTCCATGTCCAATTATGACCTGACCTATGGCAGCCTGGCAGGCGTGATGATTGCGCTGATTTTCTTTTACCTGATCGGGCTTGGCATGGTCACCGGCGCGCAATTAAACGCTGCCCTAGCCAACGCTACCGAAAATGGCCTAAAGGCCAATGGCAACAGCAATTACAGCAATAGCGAGGCAAAATGACCGGATTGATGGCGGGAAAACGCGGCCTGATCATGGGGCTGGCGAATGACAAATCGCTGGCCTGGGGTATCGCGAAGAAACTGCATGAGGAAGGCGCAGAGCTTGCGATCAGCTATCAGGGCGAAGTCATGGAAAAGCGCGTCCGCCCGCTGGCCGAGCAGCTGGGTTGCGATTTCCTGATCGATTGCGATGTCTCTACCGAAGCCGAGTTGGACAAAGCCTTTGCCACATTGGCTGCGCGTTGGCCGACCATCGATTTTGTCGTCCACGCCATTGGCTACACCAATAAGGAAGCACTGCGCGGCAAATATTTTGACGTCGGCCTCGACGATTTTCTGATGACAATGAACATTAGCGTGTTCAGCTTTACCGCCGTCGCCAAACGCGCCGCTGCGATGATGGTGCCCTATGATGCAGAAACTGGCACCGGCGGCGGGTCGCTTTTGACGCTTAGCTATTATGGCGCGGAAAAGGTGATTCCGCATTATAATGTGATGGGCGTGGCCAAATCTGCACTGGAAACCAGCGTCCAATATCTCGCCAATGATGTCGGGCCACAGGGCATCCGGGTGAATGCCATTTCGGCAGGGCCAATCAAAACGCTGGCCGCCAGTGGCATTGGCGACTTCCGCCTGATCCTGAAATGGAATGAGTATAATGCTCCGCTGCGCCGCAATGTGACAATCGATGATGTCGGCGCGTCTGCGCTCTATTTCCTGTCAGACCTATCCCGCGGCGTAACTGGAGAGACGCACCATGTGGATGCCGGATATCACACCGTCGGCATGAAACAGGAAGATGCGCCGGATATTGCGCTGGCATAAGAACGGATCGACATGAGCTTCAATACCTTCGGTCGCGTATTCCGCTTTACCAGCTGGGGCGAAAGCCATGGGCCTGCGCTGGGTGCGGTCGTCGACGGCTGTCCTCCCGGGATTGCGCTGTCCGAAGCCGATATCCAGCCCTTTCTGGATAAGCGCCGTCCGGGCACCAGCAAATTTACCACGCAGCGGCAGGAGCCGGATCAGGTGCGTATCCTGTCCGGTGTGTTTGACGGGCGGAGCACTGGCACGCCGATCAGTCTGATGATCGAAAATGTCGATCAGCGGTCAAAGGATTATTCTGAGGTCGCCAAGGCTTATCGCCCCGGCCATGCCGATTATAGCTACGATGCCAAATATGGCTTTCGCGACTATCGCGGCGGAGGACGAAGCTCCGCGCGCGAGACAGCCGCAAGGGTAGCGGCAGGCGCAGTGGCGCGGGCCGTAATTCCCGAGGTCGAGATCCTTGCCTATGTCGTCGAAATTGGCGGCGACCGGATTAATCCCGACAATTTTGAAAAAGCGCAGATCGGCAAAAACCCATTCTGGTGCCCGGATGAAACCGCAGCAGGCCGGTGGGAGAAGCTGGTTGATGAAGCGCGGTTAGCCGGATCATCGCTGGGTGCCGTCGTTGAATGTGTGGCAACGGGTGTTCCGCCGGGCTGGGGGGCGCCGCTTTATGCAAAGCTCGACAGTGAGTTGGCGAGCGCGATGATGAGCATCAATGCCGTCAAGGCGGTAGAGATTGGCGCCGGCTTTGAAGCCGCCCGGCTGCGTGGCGAACAAAATGCTGACCGCATGCGGCCTGGCGCAAACGATGTGCCCGAATTTCTTGCCAACAATGCTGGCGGAATCGCTGGCGGTATTTCCACCGGTCAGCCAGTCGTTTGCCGCGTTGCCTTCAAACCGACCAGCTCCATCCTGACACCTGTTGAAACCATCACCCGCCCCAATGACCAAGGAATTTCAGAGGCGACGGAAATCATCACCAAAGGCCGCCACGATCCCTGCGTCGGCATAAGAGGCACACCGGTGGTCGAGGCAATGATGGCGCTGGTGCTGGCAGACCAGAAACTGCTGCACCGCGCCCAATGCGGATAGCTGTTCGTCGATAGCAAAGCCATTTGGTCGAAGGCCGGTTCCGGATCGCTTGCAACACACCCAAGGCTTCAGAAAAATAGGAAAAGGGAGGATCAAATGCGGCTGGGCCGGTTGACATTGCTGCTGCTGATCACGTCCGCGCCCTTGCCCGGTTTTGCGCAAAATGCCGAACCCGTTGCCGCAAGCAACGGCAAACAAATCTACGCCCCCGATTTCTTTGCGCAGTTCGGCCCGGTTACCGCACTGGACATGGTCCAGCGTATTCCCGGTTTTTCGATCGAAGGCAGCGAGGGGCGGCGCGGTTTTGGCGAGAATGCGGGCAATGTCCTGATCGATGGCGACCGGCCCTCCACCAAATCCGACGATATCAGGACAATATTGGGCCGCATCCCGGCCAGCGAGGTGGAACGGATTGAGCTGACCGAACAGGCCGGGGCAGACGCCGAAACACAGGGTAAGGGCCAAGTGGTCAACGTCATTCGCAAAATATCTGCAAAGGTCAGCGGCACCTTTGCGGCCAATGTGCTGTTCGGCACCCGCCACGGTGTCACCGCCTTTGGCAGCGGCTCTGCGACATTGCGGCGCGGCCCGACCAGCTATGAGCTGAACTTCTCGTCCTTTGGTGAGCGACTGCGCGGTTTTGGGCCGGAGGATTTCAAGACCGGCACCGGCCAGCTGATTGAACGGCGACGTTACCGGGGATTTGGCGGCTTCGACCAATTCTCAATAGGCGGCGCAATCAAGACGCGCAGCGGTGACGTAAAGATCAATGCCAATGCCCAATTTGCCATCAACAATGGCGATGACCGGCGTTTTGGCACTTATACCAATGGCGCCAATATGGTGATCGGTGGTGAGCGCCTGTTCACCAACGCGCCGCTGACCGACACCAGTGTCGAATTTGGCGGTGACATTGAATTTCCATTGACAGCAAAGTTGAACAGCAAGCTGATTGGACTTTACCGTTTCGGCGACGAGGAAGCCGAAGCCTTTATCGAAACCACCCGGACCGGCCAGCCCGTCAGTCTGTTTGAAACATATAGCCGAAACAAGCCATCCGAGGCTGTGTTCCGGATGCAGAATGACTGGTCAGCTGTGAAGGCGCATGCGATCCAGTTTGGCGCAGAGCTTGCCTATAACCGGCTGGATGCTGGCTTTTCCGCGCGCAGTTCCTCAGGCGGGGCGGTTACCAACCTGCCCGCTTCCAATGTTCTGGTGGAAGAAGTGCGGTTTGAACCCTTCCTCTCCGATGTCTGGACACTGAGCCCGCGATGGAAAATTGAGGCTGGCGCGATAATGGAGTTTTCGAAGCTGAAATTGTCCGGCGATAGCCAGGCCGAGCGCAGCTTCCGCTTCATCAAGCCGCGGCTGGTTGCGACATGGACAGTGGACAAAGCCACCACGCTGGAGTTCCGGGCAGAGCGACAAGTTGCCCAGCTCGATTTCGGCGAATTTGCGACGGCTGTCGACCTGAGCCTTGGCAATCAGGTTGATGCCGGGAATGAAGATCTCGTACCGCAGAAAGTAAACACGTTCTCAGCACTGATCCGGCACAAATTTCTGGACCGTGGCAGCATCCAGTTTCTGGCATCCTATGAGGATGTCAGCGACACGCAGGATCTGGTTTTGATTACCACCCGTGATGCAGCAGGCAACATAACCGGGCGCTTTGATGGTGCAGGCAATATCGGCAAAAGCAAAAGATGGAACGGTGAGCTGGAAATCACTTTGCCTTTTGACTGGCTGACGGCCCCCATCGGCATCACCGGACTGGAACTGAAATATGTCGGCCATTATCATGGCAGCAGCCTGACCGATCCCATCACCGGCCTGAAACGGCGGGTATCCTATCGCCCATTGTGGCACCAAAATTGGGATTTGCGGCATGACATAAAGGATAGCGGCATCGTCTGGGGCCTCAGCTGGGCCGAGCGCGACACGGGCGACGCCTATTTCTTCAACCAATATCGCCGTGAGACTTTTGGCTCCAACGTCTCGGTCTTTGTCGAATATAACCGCTTCAAATATGGCACGGTAAAAGTGGAAGCAGTTGGCCTCGGTGGCCAGAAGCTGCTGCGTGACCGTTTTATTTATGACGACACAAGGGCGAGCGGGGTGCTGACACAGATCATAAACCGCGACCGCCGTCTTGACCCGCGTATCCAGATTTCGCTGTCCGGGAAATTCTGATCATTCGCTCCTGAGCGCCTCGATAGGCGACAGGCGCGACGCCCGGATTGCCGGGTAGCCGCCAAAAAGCAGGCCAATGAGCGCCGAGAAAGCAACCGCCATCAGCGACGTATCCCAGCCAATGGGTGCAGGAAATTCGGCAACATTTTCAAAGATGGAGGCCGCAAGCATCGCGAGCAAAAGCCCGATGGCTCCGCCAATGACGCATAGGACTGCTGCTTCGACCAGAAACTGGTTGCGGATATCGCTGCGCTTTGCCCCCAGCGCCATGCGCAGACCAATCTCCCGTGTCCGTTCAGTCACGCTCACCAGCATGATGTTCATGATGCCAATGCCACCGACCAGCAGCGAGATGGAGGCAATGGCGACCAGCACAGCCTGGAATATGCCCGTAACCTCACTCGAAGCCTCGGCAATTTCGGTGGTGGTGCGTACAGTGAACGGAGTCACCTTGCCCTCTGTGACACGGTAGCGATCACGCAGCAGGCTTTTGATTTCCCGGTCGCTTGCGATTAATGCGTCCTCATCGTCAAAGCCCACAAAAAGCAAGGTCACGTCATCCGGCCCGGGCAGATTGCTCGTCGTCAGCCGCTGCCGCAGGGTGCTGATGGGCAGCACAACCTGGTCATCATTATCATTGCCCAAATTGCTGCCTTTGCTTTCCAGCAAACCGATGACGGTAAAGGGCACGCGGTTAATGCGCACAATCTGCCCCACCGGGCTGGCATCGCCAAACAGTTTGGTCGCCACTGTCTGCCCAATCACAACAACCTTTGCTGCCGAGCTGATATCGCTTTTCAACAGGAATCGCCCTTCATCGACATTGATGTTGGAGATGGTCGCAAATTCCGGTGTTGAACCTATGGCCTGCGTCGTCGTGCTGCGCCCCGGTGTGGCGAGTTGCAGGCTGCTGCGGATTTGTGGGGCAACGGCATTAACGCCCGGGATCTGTCGAGCGATGGCCTCACCGTCGCGTTCGGTCAAACGGCCACGGCTGCCAGTCCGGGGCGGGCCATTTTCGGTTTCGGGCTCTGGCACGACAATCGCCATGTTGGAGCCAAGCGTTGCAATCTGTTGCGTGACCGAAACTTGCGCACCGGCACCCACTGCGACCGCTAGGATCACGGAGAAGACGCCAATCATCACCCCCAATGTGGTCAGGATAGAGCGCATCAAATTGGTGCGCAGCGCCGTCATTGCAATGGCGACATTGACACCCCATCCGGCCAAGGCGCCGAACAGCCCCCTCATGCCGCGACCGCCCGACGCCGCGATGTGACGGCTTGGTCCTCAATCACCTTGCCATCGCGAAACACCACGCGGCGTTCGGCAAATTCGGCGATATCGGGCTCGTGCGTTACCAGAACGACAGTGATGCCATCATCATTCAGCCGCTGGAAAATGCCCATAATGTCCAGCGAAGTCTGCGTATCGAGCGCCCCTGTGGGTTCGTCTGCCAGCAGCAGCAGCGGATCAGTGACCAATGCGCGGGCAATGGCCACACGCTGTTGCTGCCCCCCCGACAGCTTGGCTGGTGTATTCAGCAGCCGGTCACCCAGTCCCATGGCCTCCAGCTTCGCCTGTGCCTTTGCCCGCCGCTCAGTATAGCCGAAACCTGCATAGATTAGCGGCACCGCGACGTTATCAAGCGCGCTGGTACGGGCGAGCAGATTGAACTGTTGGAAAACAAAGCCGATTTTCTGGTTGCGGATTTCGGCAAGCGCATCGCTGTCCAGCGTCCTGGTATCCACCCCATCGAGCAACAAGGTTCCGGATGACGGCACATCCAGACAGCCTATCATATTCATGAAGGTCGATTTGCCCGAACCGCTTGCCCCCATTATCGCGACAAATTCGCCGCGCTGGATGGTCAGCGACACGCCGTTGCAGGCATGCACCACCTCGCCGCCAATCTCATAATCTTTTATCAGATCATGCGTTTCAAGCAGCGCTGTCGTCATTTTCTTCCGCGCTATCCTCGCTTTGGGTCTTCGGCTTCAGCGATTTGGTGCGTACCAAAATCTTGTCGCCTACTTTCAGCCCCGATGTGATTTCGACATAATCATCGCCTTGCAGACCAGTTTGCACCTTCCTTTTGGTGGGCCGATAAGGGTCCGTGCCAGCAATATATAATGTCGGTTGAGGCTTATCCCGGTCGCGCGGTTTCTCCTCTTCGCGGTCCGCTGCGCGCGGGCGGAAGCGCAAGGCATTGGTCGGCACCCGCATCACATTGGCCTTTGCGCCGGTGATGATTTCGACATTGGCTGTCATGCCAGGCAGCAATTTACCGTCCAGATTGTCGACATCAATGATCACCAGATAGCTGACCACATTCTGCGTTTCGACCGGTGCCTTGCGCACCTGCCGCACCTTCGCCTTGAAAATGGTGTCGGGGTAGCTGTCGACCGTAAAGGTCACATCCTGACCCTCCTGCACTTGCCCAATATCCGCCTCGTCAACCGAAGCCTCAACCTGCATCTTGGTTGTATCGGCAGCAATTTCAAACAAATTTGGTGTTTGGAAGCTTGCGGCAACGGTTGTGCCAGGCTCGACCAGTTTGTTGATGATCACGCCGCTGGCTGGGGCGACGATGACTGTCCTGTTCAAGTCCAACCGCGCCGATGAGAGCTCGGCCCCGCCCTGCTGGATTTGCGCACCTCCGCTTTGCATCTGCGCTTGGGCGACCTGATAAGCATTGCGTGCGCTGACCAGTTTGCTTTGCGCAATATCGAGCCCAGCCTTTGAAACAAAGCCGCGATCCGCCAGCGCCTTTTGTCGCGCAAAATCGCGCTCCTGGATTTCCAGATCGGACTTGGCACGTGCCAGATTGGCGCTTGACTGCTGCAAGGCAGCACGCGCAAGCGCAACTTGCGCCTCGCCCTGCTGGACGCGGGCATTGACGCGGGTCGGATCAATGCGGGCAAGCACCTGCCCCTTGGTCACAGGCGTGTTAAAATCGACATAAACGTCGGTGATCTGGCCAGAGACTTCCGCCCCCACCTTGATGGTATTCAATGCGCGCACCTTACCACTGGCGGAGACCTTACGCTGCACTTCACCACGCGTGACGGCTTCGCTCACATATTCATACTCATGCGGCGTAGGGCGCAACATCCGGTAAACAATGAACAAAAGCAGCAGCGCGATAAGCCCGCTCCAGACCGGATGGCGCTTCACCCATGACCTGATGCGTTGAACCATCTCTGCCCTCCGGTGTATTACTCACATAATACATAAGGGGTTTATCCGCGAAGCGCCAGCAGGATAATCATATCAAATCGCACAAAAAACCCGCCGGGATTGCGCCCGGCGGGTCTTTGGATTGGCCAAGGTCATGGCCTAGTGTGCGAAGGGCTTATTCTTCGCCTTCTGCGTCCACCACATCATCCGTGGTGAAATCATCGGCAATTACCTTCGCCAGCACATCATCACCGATTGCAGCTTCGGGGCCTTGTGCCAGTTCAGCGGCATGTTCTTCGGCTGCGGTTTCAGGCGCGATCAGGCTTTCCTGCAGTTTCTTGTAGGAGGCACGGATTGCGGCATCACGGCTGGAAGCGGTCACGCGCAGGCGGTTCATCGCTGAACCGGTACCCGCCGGGATCAGACGGCCGACGATGACATTTTCCTTGAGGCCTGTAAGCACATCCTTCTTGCCCTCAACCGCCGCCTGCGTCAGCACGCGGGTGGTTTCCTGGAAAGAAGCCGCCGAGATGAAGCTGCGGGTTTGCAAGCTTGCCTTGGTAATACCGAGCAGAACAGGATTGCCCTCGGCTGGAACCTGGTTCGGGGCCAGCTTGGCATTGATTGCATCCATTTCCTCGCGGTCAACCTGTTCACCGGCAAGCAGAGTGGTGTCACCGCCATTGGTGATTTCAACCTTTTGCAGCATCTGACGAACAATCGTCTCGATATGCTTGTCGTTGATCTTCACACCCTGCAATCGGTAGACTTCCTGAATTTCCGCAACCAGATATTCGGCCAGGGCTTCCACGCCCATGACTTCAAGAATGTCATGCGGGTTAGGCGAGCCGGCGATCAGGTTATCGCCCTTACGGACAAAATCGCCTTCCTGCACGTCGAGCACCTTGGACTTGGGGATCAGATACTCAATCCGGTCGCCTTCCTCCGGCACAATCGCGATCTTGCGCTTCGCCTTATAGTCGCGGACGAACTCGATCCGTCCCGAAATCTTGGCGATGATCGCATTGTCCTTTGGAATCCGTGCTTCGAACAGTTCGGCAACACGGGGCAGACCGCCAGTGATGTCGCGGGTTTTGGCCGACTCACGAGTGACACGGGCCAGAACGTCCCCTGCCTCAACCTTTTGGCCGTCCTCTACCGAGAGGGTGGTGCCAACTGCTACCAGATAGCGCGCAGCCTCTCCGCTGGCATCGTCCAGCAATGTCAGACGCGGACGCAGATCGTCCTTCTTGCCGCGCGCAATGCCGCGATATTCGGTAACGACACGCTGCGCGATACCCGTGGCTTCGTCAGTCTGCTCAACCAGCGTCTGACCGTCGATCAGGTCCTGATATTTCACAATACCTGGCTTTTCGGTGATGACGGGCATGGTGAACGGATCCCATTCAGCCAGACGGTCGCCGACCTTTACGGCATCGCCCTCTGCGAACATCAGCAACGCACCATAAGGCAGGCGGTGGACTTCCATCTCACGACCATCCTTGTCGTTGATGACCAGTTCGCCACTGCGCGCCATGGCAAGGCGGCGGCCGCGCTTGTCAACAATGGTGGGCAAGTCGCGATAGTGGACAACACCCTCAGCCGAAGCATCAAGGTTCGATGTTTCGTTGAGCTGCGCCGCACCGCCAATGTGGAAGGTACGCATGGTCAGCTGGGTACCAGGCTCACCAATCGACTGTGCAGCGATAACGCCAACAGCTTCACCGATGTTGACCGGTGTACCGCGAGCCAAGTCGCGTCCATAGCAAGTCGCACAGACGCCAACCTTGGATTCGCACACCAGCGGCGAACGGATCTTCAGCGCTTGCAGGCCGATTTCCTCAATGGTGACGATATTCGCTTCATCGAGCAGAGTGCCAGCGGGGATAGCGACCTTGCCATCGGCCCCAACGATATCCTCTGCCGTTGTGCGGCCGAGGACACGTTCGCCAAGCGAAGCAATGGTGCTGCCGCCCTGAATGATCGAGCGCATTTCCAGCGCACGTTCCGTGCCGCAATCTTCCTCGACGATGACACAGTCCTGGGACACATCGACCAGACGGCGGGTCAGATAGCCGGAGTTCGCGGTCTTCAGCGCGGTATCGGCAAGGCCCTTACGCGCACCGTGGGTCGAGTTGAAATATTCAAGAACGGTGAGGCCTTCCTTGAAATTCGAGATGATTGGTGTTTCGATGATCTCGCCCGAAGGCTTGGCCATCAGCCCGCGCATCCCGCCCAGCTGCTTCATCTGCGCCGGCGAACCGCGCGCACCCGAATGCGCCATCATGTAGATCGAGTTGATCGGCGCTTCGCGGCCATTCTCGTCCTTTGGCGTGGCTTTCAGTTTCTCCATCATCGCATTGGCAACGCGGTCACCGCAGCCCGACCAGGCGTCGATAACCTTGTTATATTTTTCCTGCTGCGTGATCAGACCGTCCTGATATTGCTGTTCGAAATCCGCCACAATCGCTTTGGTTTCGTTGACCAGCGCATCCTTTTCGTCCGGAATGATCATGTCATCCTTGCCGAAGCTGATGCCCGCCTTGAACGCGTGGCGGAAGCCGAGCGCCATGATGGCGTCGGCAAACAGCACCGTGTCCTTCTGACCGGTGTGGCGATAAACCTGGTCGATAACGTCGCCAATTTCCTTCTTGGTGAGAAGGCGGTTGACGGTTTCAAACGGCACGGTGTGCGATTTTGGCAGGCATTCGCCCAGCAGCATGCGACCCGGGGTGGTTTCGTAACGCACCATGCGTTCAACGCCGTCCTCGCCGGTCTGCGGCACGCGAGCAGTGATCTTCGAGTGCAGCGTCACCGCACCTACTTCCAGCGCCTGGTGGACTTCGGCCATGTCGGACAGGATCATGCCCTCGCCCGGCTCACCTTCGCGGTCCATCGACAGATAATAGAGACCAAGCACCATGTCCTGCGAAGGCACGATGATCGGCTTACCATTGGCAGGCGACAGGATGTTGTTGGTGGACATCATCAGCACGCGCGCTTCCAGCTGCGCCTCAAGGCTCAGCGGAACGTGGACGGCCATCTGGTCGCCGTCAAAGTCAGCGTTGAAGGCCGAGCAGACCAGCGGATGAAGCTGGATCGCCTTGCCCTCGATCAGCACGGGTTCAAACGCCTGAATGCCGAGGCGGTGGAGCGTCGGTGCACGGTTCAGAAGCACCGGATGCTCGCGGATCACCTCGTCGAGGATGTCCCAGACTTCCTTGCGCT
>CAYVQO010000024.1:0-22438 GCA_964452835.1 uncultured Sphingorhabdus sp.
CGGTGCGGTAGTCCGCATCGTCGCCGTCGCGATAGATTTCCGCCTTATACTTCTTGCCCGGCGTCAGAAAGTCGAGCTTGAAGCTGCTGGTGCGTGCCTCCTCATCACCAACACCGCCGACATACCAACCTTCGCCACCGCGTTCCTTGCGTGCGATTGTAACAAAGTCGCCAATCTCGCCATTCAGCACCCGCGTTTCCTGCCAATCGGTCGGGACGTCACGGATGAACTTCATTTCGTTGGGATATTTTGCGTAATGTTCTGGCGTGTCAGCGACCATCACTACCGGAGAATAAATGACAACATAAAGCGCCAACTGCTTGGCAATGGTGGATAATATGTCACTGCCTTTCTCGCCCTTCAGGCTAAGAATGCCGGGGGTGAAATCCATTGGCCCTTCCAGCATGCGGGTAAAGACGATGTTGGCCTCATGCTCGGGCGGATTTTTGCCCCCCCAGGCATTATATTCCATGCCGCGCATCCCTTCACGCGCCACCCAATTGGGATAAGTGCGGTGCAGCCCCGTACCCTTGACCGGCTCATGGCTGTCAAAGGCAACCTGATGTTTATAGGCAGTCTCGGCCACGCGGACGAAATGGTTGGTCATCCATTGGCCATCCAGCCACTCGCGATATTTGGTGCCGTCTGCATCGACACGCTCAAGCTGCCCAGCATCAGTTACATAACCGGTTTTGACCACTTTCATCCCATATTTGGCGGCAAAGGCAAAGCTGCGGTCAAGCTGATTGTCATAATGAGTCACTGCGCCGCCGGTTTCGTGATGGCCGACCAGGCGAACGCCCTTTTTCTTCGCATAGGCACTTAGCATCTCGATATCGAAATCTTCGGTGGGCTTGGTAAAGTCCATGTCCCAGCCATTGCCGAACCAGTCGCCATCCCAGCCGACATTCCAGCCCTCGACCAGCAAATGCGGAATACCGTTGGCGGAGGCGAAATCGATATAGCGCTTCACATTCTCGTTAGTCGCGCCATGCTTCGGCCCACGCGCCCAGCTCCATTCGCCCTTGATCATGTTCCACCACACGCCAGCAAATTTGCCCGGCTTGAACCAGCTCATGTCACCCAGCTTGTTGGGCTCGTTCAAATTGAGCATGAGGTGTGACTGGTAAACGCCAGCCGCGTCATTGGCGATGATCAGCGTGCGCCAGGGGGTGTTCCAGGCGCCTTTCTTCTGCACCTTTGGTTCACCAGCACCGGGCGTCAGATTGGCGCGCAGCGTATTGCCCTCAGTGCGTGTTACAGCCATGCCTGAATAATCAATCAAAGCGGCCTCATGCAGCGCGACATGCGTTCCATCGACCAACTTCATCGTGACCGGAGTCGCCGCGGTGCTAACCGCTGACAATGGCGTCTTGTTGTAAAGATATTCTTCGCGGTTCCAGAGGAAGGCGGGCTTCCACCATGCAGTAGCATCGTTGGCAAAGGCGAATTCGGTCAGCTCATCCGCGATTTTGGTTTCGGCCATATTGGGCTGCTCGGGAAATTCGTAACGAAAGCCGACACCGTCATTATAGATGCGGAAGGTAACCGCAAAGACCCGCGCCATTGCAGTCGATTCTTTAAAGCGGACCTTTAGCTCACGGTAATTGTTACGAATCGTCGCCCATTCTCCCCAAGGCTGGGTCCATGTCTCGTCAAAATCCCGGGTCTCCTGCCCCTCGAGAGCGATGCGGCGCTCCAGCTTGACGACATCAGTGAACAGGAAGCCAAGGCGCGAGGGGTTCACAACCACCTTACCCCCCCTAGAAACGCTGTAGCTAGGGCGGCCATCGCCATCGATGCTGACATCAACCTTGATAGTGCCATCGGGCGATGTTGCACTTGCCACCGACTGTGCGTGGGCCGAAGGTGCCAGAACCAGCAGACCAGTGACTGCTACAAACGCCTTGGTCTTCGTCAACATCCGCAACTCTCCTCTTATGCAATTCGTTCTGCAACCAGCCCGCCAAAGCCAGGCAAATGCCATGCGTCAGCGCCGTTGACACTCTCCACAACCCGCCAGCGATCGGGCTGTGGCGGTGACCAGCTGATTGGCGCATCGCCGAAATTATAGGCGCAAAGCATATGCTGCCCGGCACCACCACGCTCAAACACCAACAATGTTTCGCTGGCTTCAACGATGGTGAGGTCGCCAAACAGCAATGCATCATTGGCATTGCGAAACGCGATCAGACGCCGAGTCAGGTTCAACATAGAGGCAGGGTTATGTTCCTGCCGGTCAACGGCGCGTGCGGCATTGTCGTCGCCAATGGGAAGCCACGGTTCAGCATTTGAAAAACCGCCATATTCATCCTGCGCAACCCAGGGCATCGGCGTACGCGCCCCATCGCGGCTAAGCGTCAGTGGCCAATTGGCGATTGCTTCGGGATCCTGCAGCTTGTGGAACGGGATATCTACTTGCGTCAGCCCCAACTCCTCACCCTGCCACAGAATGATATTTCCACGTAGCGTGACAAACAGCAGCATCACCATTTGCGCATAGATATCCTGCGCATCTGTGGGCGCCCAACGGCTGATCCAGCGCGGCGCGTCATGGTTGGACAGCGCCCAGCTCGGCCAGCCAACATCAGTGGCATCTGGCCAGTTTTCCAGTGCCTGTCGCACCAGCTTTGGCGTCAGTTTTTCTGCATAGAGAAAGTCGAAGCCATAGGCGCTGTTGAAGTGCGTTTCGCCTTCAGTAAAGGCCTTCATTTCCGGATCAGGATCAGGGCCGCCAACCTCTGCTACAGTAAATCTGTCAGAATAGAGATCAGTCAGAGCACGCATCCGTTCAATGAACTTCGGAATGTCGGGATGAGATTGATTATACAGCTTTAGCTGAAAATCGAACGGGCGGGTCCGAGGGCCTGAACCAGCGGGCGCGGGCGGATTGTCACGCAATTGCGGATCGTGCATGGCAAAGTTGATCGCATCGACGCGAAAACCATCCACGCCGCGATCAAGCCAAAAACGCACAATATCCAGCAACGCGTCTTGCACAGCAGGATTATGCACATTCAGCTGCGGCTGCTCCTTCAGGAAATTGTGCATATAATATTGCCCGCGCCGCGCATCCCATGTCCATGCCGGGCCATGAAAGACTGAGGCCCAATTGTTCGGCGGCGAACCATCGGGCTTGGCGTCGGCCCAGACATACCAGTCAGCCTTTGGATTGTCCCGGGATACCCGGCTTTCTGCAAACCAGCTATGCTGGTCAGAGGTATGCGAAAAGACAAGGTCAGCCATGATCCGAAGACCAAGTCCATGCGCTTTTTCTATGAGCGCATCAAAATCAGCCAATGTGCCGAAGATCGGATCAACCTCGCAATAATCGGCAACGTCATAGCCAAAATCCTTCATCGGCGATTTGAAGAAAGGCGAGATCCAGACTGCGTCTGCGCCGAGGGATGCGATATAATCCAGCTGCGATAATATGCCTGCCAGATCGCCGACGCCGTCGCCATTGCTGTCGGCAAAACTGCGCGGATAGACCTGATAAATAGTGGCACCACGCCACCATGGCCGGTCCGCTGTTACGCTTGGAAGGGGCTTGGGCATTTCGGTCATTTTACGTGGCAGATCACATAGTCCAGCGGTTGCAAAGAAACCGATGCGGAACCGGGCGCATTAAGCGTTGGGCATATCCCGCGAATTGGCGCAAAACCAGTCGCCGCCGGGCTGAGTTCAAAGTTACCAGTGATGGCTTCATTGCTGGTATTGGCAACAATAATCACTTCTTCGCCGCTGTCTTCGTCGATCCGGCTAAACGCGAACAGACCCGGCTTTTCGCCATGGTTGCGGGCAATGCTTTTGCCCCGTCGCAAAGCCGGTGACGCCTGCCGGATTTTCGAAAGTTCAGCTATGTGTTGGTATATCGGGTGGTCCTGCGCATAATTATCCTGCGCGTGACTGGCATCCGTGCCGATCAGATCATTGTCGAGATAGACTTTCACTTTAGAAGCAAAATGCGTCTCGCGCGCATCCTGATCGCCGCCATCACCGACAAAGCCCTGTTCGTCGCCTGAATAAATTGTGGGGACACCGCGCATGGTGAACATCAGCGCATGGCCCAGCTGAACACGCTTTAGCAATTCTTCAGGACTGACATCAGGCATGCGTCGGTGCAAATTGGTAGAAAAACGTGCAATATCGTGGTTGCCAAGGAATGTGGGCATGCGCTTTGCCGCCGCCGGCCCATCGCGGTAGAGGACATCATTGGCGATCAAGCGGCTCAAAGCCTCCGGCCCATTCTTACCGCTAAGCGCCTCGACTACCGCCCAGGTGAAGGCAAAGTCGAGCGAATGATAGCCATCTGTACGATTATATCGGGCAAGCGTGGCTGTATCAGTGCCATCCACCATAACCTCGCCGAACATGTGGAAATTGGGAATACCGCGTTCCTTGGCCTTTTTCTCCATGGCCGGAATAAAGGCCTGCCAGAATTCGGAATTCACATGCTTGGCCGTATCAATGCGGAAACCATCGACGCCGTAATCGTCGATCCATTTGGCGAACACATCAATGAAACCGCTGACCACGCGAGGATTTTCCGTCGCGATATCGTCCAGCCCGACAAAGTCGCCATAAACAACGCTTTCGCCCTTCCAATAGCTGTTACCGCGATTGTGGTAATAGCGGATGTCGTTGAGCCAAGCCGGGACCTTAACGGCCTTCTCCGCATCCGGGACGAAGGGCTGATAGGCGAAATTCATATCGTTCAGCTTCGAGAAATTCTCTTCGGTCTGCACGCTGTCGCCCAAAAAGCCCGGATTTATCGCCGCACCTTTCACCCCGCCTTTGCGCGACCATGGATAGTCGGCAATGTTGCGATAGGCGCAATCGCCGGGGCAATCGCGATATTGGATGACGTCAGCCGTGTGATTTACCACAATGTCCATATAGACCTTCATGCCACGTGCGTGCGCTGCATCGACAAAGGTCTTGAATTCGGCATTGGTGCCAAAATGCGGATCAATACTGGTGAAGTCCGTGATCCAATAGCCGTGATAGCCAGCGCTTTCCTGCCCTGGCCCGCCCTGAACCGGCTTGTTCTTGAAAATGGGTGCAAACCAGATCGCGGTCATGCCCATGGATTGCAGATAATCCAGCTTCTGCGTCAGGCCTTTCAGATCGCCGCCCTGATAAAATCCCTTATGCGTGGGGTCAAAACCATGCGCCAGCCGGTCGCCCTTGATCCCGCCGGTATCATTCTTCGTATCGCCATTGGCAAAGCGGTCCGGCAGGACAAAATATATCACTTCATCCTCGGGCAGGCGATCGCGAAAGGATTGTGCGGCAAGCGGCGCTGTTGCGCAACTCGCTAACGCCAGTGAAAGGACGAGTTTTTTCAGCATCAATGCACTCCTGCTGCGCAATGGCGCGCGATGAAATCTTCATGGGACGGCATTACAGCAACGCTGCCATCGACAACCTGCCGTGTCGCCGCCAGAAATGCCGCCAAATCACTGTCCGACAACTGGTCGGCCAAGGGGTGATAGCCGGACGGCATAATCCCCTGCCCCACCATGACCTGCAACCAGCCCAATTCGGTAAACAATTCCTCCGAAACGCGAAAAATGCGGCCGTTATGCCTGAACAGATCAAGCTTTTCGACCAACGTGTCGGGAATCGGCATGTCGCGGCACGCCTTCCAAAATGGCTCGTCGCGCTGGTTGGCATGATAATGCAGGATCAGAAAATCCCGGATGCGTTCGAATTCGAATGTCGATTGCGCGTTATAGGCATCGACATCAGCAGACACGATGGGGCCACTGGGCAGGAATTTCAGCAGTCGCTCTATCCCTGACTGGATCAGGTGGATGCTGGTTGACTCCAGTGGCTCCATGAATCCGCTTGCAAGCCCAAGCGCAATGACATTGCGGTTCCAGAACTTCTTTCGTTTGCCCGTCGTAAATTTAATCGGACGGGGATCAGCCAGCGCCTCGCCATCCAGATTGGCCATCAGGATCGACGCGGCCTCGTCATCGCCGATGTGGGCGCTGCAATAGACATGGCCGTTGCCGATGCGATGCTGCAACGGGATCCGCCATTGCCAGCCCGCTTTGCGTGCAGTGGAACGGGTATAGGGCGTCAGCGGCTTTACGCTAGCGCAGGGAACCGCCATCGCCCGGTCGCATGGGAGCCAATGGCTCCAGTCGTCATAACCGGTTTTCAGCGTTTCTTCGATCAGCAGCCCGCGAAAGCCAGAACAGTCGACAAAGAGATCGCCCGCGATACTCGCTCCATTCTCCAAGAGCACTGCTGACACGTCACCGCTTTCACCATTCCTTTCTACACATTTTATCTTGCCTTCAAAACGTGCGACGCCGCGCGCCTCGGACTGTTTGCGCAAATAGGCCGCATATAACCCGGCATCAAAATGATAGGCATAGGTCATGGGGCCAAGCGGGGCGTTGGGCGTAGGGTTACCGCGGGTGAAGCGGTTGGCTGATGCCGCGCCTGCTGTCAGCGAATAGGCACCCAGCCCCTCATTTGCCCCACCAGCGCGGGCACGCAGCCAATAATGGTGAAAAGCGATTAGCCCCAGATCGCGGCCAACCTGACCAAAAGCATGGATATAGCGCTCTCCGGGGCGCGACCAGCCATCAAATTCGATGCCAAGCTTGAACGAGCCTTGCGTTGCCCGGACGAAATCATCTTCGTCGATACCAAGCGCCGCATTGAACATGCGGATACCCGGGATCGTCGCCTCCCCGACGCCCACAGTGCCTATCTCATCCGACTCAACAAGCTTGATCGACCAGCCACGCGCCAGAAAGCGCGAAAGCGCCGCAGCTGTCATCCAGCCTGCGCTTCCGCCCCCGACGATGACGATGGTCTGCTTTTCTGCGCCTACCGCCATGACATTGGCCTTATTAAAGTTTGGAAGAACCCCGCCCCGGCGCGACCCACCGGAGCGGAGTTCCTAACCCACAAGGCTTAAAACTTGTAGGTAAATCCAGCAAGGAAGCGACGACCATAGATTTGGTAGTCGATCACTTCCAGCCTGTTCGTGCTGCCACCAACCGAAGCAAAGCGTTCGTCCGTCAGGTTTTGGCCCTGCAGATAAAGCGACAGCCCGTGCAGAGCGCTACCTTCCTGGAAGTCATAACCCAGCTGCGCGTCAACGATGGTTTCGCCCAGCGCCGTACGGCGTGTTGGTGACCCGCCGAAGCCGGTGAAATCACCCAGGAAGGTAGACCGGTAACGGACAGAACCGCGTGCGTTGAAGCCCCATTTTTCAAAATAGGCCGTAGCGTTTGCCACCCACTTTGAATAGCCCGGGATAGCCGAGATGTTGCCACCCGCATCGCGAACCTTCGACTTTGTATAACCCACGCCGCCAGTCACGCCGAATCCGTCAAGCGCTTCAGCGAAATTGCTGAACGGCAGGGTTAGCGCGACTTCACCACCATAGAGCTTGCCGCCGCCAGTGTTCACCGGAGCATCAAGCGTACCGAGGGTCGGCAAGGACGGGAAGGCAGCCGCATTGGTTGGCGGCGGGAAAGCCGAATAGTCAAATGCGAAGCGCCCGCCAAAGATGAACTGCTTGATGTCCTTGTAGAACAGCTGCAGCGACACCACGCCTGAATTGCCGAAATATTTTTCGAAGTTCAGATCAAAGGCATTGGCCCGATAGGGGCGAAGGAACGGGTTACCGCCGCCGCCACGAATGATGCCACCGGGAACCGAATTGTCGATACCATAACCGATCGAGACACGAAGATCATCAAGACGCGGACGCTGGATTTCACGGGCAGCTGCCGCACGGATCACAAAGTCGCTGTCAAACCGCATCGACAGGTTGATGCTGGGCAACACGTCCCAATAGCTATCACCCAAAGTGATCGCTTGCGGGCCGGCCGGCGCAAAGATCAGGCCGTTGCTGCTTTGGTCGGTATTGATGACCTGCACACCAACATTGCCAGTCAGCGTGCCCGAACCCATTTCCTGCTCGATATTGGCCTGCACATAACCTGTGATGATGTCTTCACCGACGGTGTAGTTCTTTGCCAACACATCGGTTGCTGCACCAGGACCAGTGGTGACACGCGGCTCAAGCACCAAAATGCCATCGGCGATTAGGTCACGCGCATCATAGCTCAGGATCGGACCAAGGCCCAAATAGGCGAGATTGGTTGGACGAAGCTGATATGCCGACGGTAAGGTCCGCTGCAGAACACCTGTAGGCAAGCGGACGAAAGCTTCGTCAACATTCAAGCCCTTGCGACGGTTGGTATAATTCAAACCAACCTGAACCGACTTGATGAAGCCACCTTCAAATTCGCGCTCTACCTCGCCACGGAACTGCCAAAGCTCATCCGAAATCAGACGGTTGTTGTAATAGCCCGCCTGCGGGTTCACGCCGCCACCCCAGCCGAGCGGATCGGTCAGGAAGATCGTTGCCGGATTGCTGTAATCCAGGTTCGGGCTGAAGACAGTGCCCGTAGGGCTTGACTGGAAGCCAATCGTGGCAGCCGCACCAAGACCAGTATCATCACCGTTGAAACCGGTGCCCGAATAGCTTTCAAGGCTCAGCTCATTACGGTCGGTCTTCGACCAGCCAATATCAGCAAAGACATTCCAGCCATCATCGCCTTCATGGTCCAGATTGAGGCCGAAGGAATAAAGATCGGCCTTACGCTGGAAGATGTCGTTGCGGATGACGCCGCGGACATTGTTGAACGTGCCAGCCGTGGCGACATTTACGCCTTCGGTGACGGTCAATGTGCGACCCGCAGGGTTAAAGGTGGTGCCGAACGCACCAAAGCCAAGCGGAAGCTCTATGCCGCGCTTCGACTGATCATCATTGAAGTTCGAATAAAAGGCATCGAATGTCAGATCGGTATTGTCGTCAAAGGCATATTGCAGCGTGCCATTAAGACCAAGACGCTTCAGCTGCGTTGACGTAACGAAGGATTTCGATCCGCCGATAACAAAGGGGTTTGCAACCGTTCCGCCGCCTGCATAGCCCCAAGCGTTGAATTCCTGAACCTGATAGGGCTCGTCCACATAAGACGCAGCCAGCGCAACACCAATGGTGTCATCAGCAAATTGATCAACAAAGGTTGCGTTTGCACGGTAACCGAATTTTTTGGAACCTGCGTTCAGCGCGCCCAGATCAGCATATGCGCCCTTGCCACCAATGGCGAAAACCGATTTGCCATAGTCCAGCGGACGAATGGTGCGAATGTCGATAGTGCCAACCAGCCCCTGCCCAACGAGCGAAGCGGTCGGCGATTTGTAAACAACCACCTGATTGACAACTTCTGAAGGGTACTGGTCAAATTCTACCGCACGGTTATCACCAGTCGAGGTCTGTTCACGACCATTCAGCAATGTCTGCGAGAAATCCGGGCCAAAACCGCGAATCGCAATGACGTTTGCACGACCGCTAAGGCGCTGCGATGTTACCCCGGGCAAGCGGGCAATCGACTCACCAATCGACGCATCAGGCAGCTTGCCGATATCTTCCGCCGAGACCGATTCAACGATCTGCTCGGCATTTTTCTTTTCGTTGACGGCGTTCTCAAGGCTGGCACGGAAACCGGTGACGAGGATGCCTTCCTCTTCAGTCGCTTCCTCAGCCGGAGCCGCCTCAGCATCCTGCGCAAAGGCAGGCGCCGCGACAAACAGCGCTACGCCAAGCGCGACTGCGCTCACCGATGCACGCGATATACGGGTGGTGTTAGTAACCTTCATGACATGCTCCCCAGCAATAATATTTCGGGTCATTGCCCGACACACATTAGCCTGTGCGTTGCGAACGGCCCCCACGGATTAGGGACTTAGTCTGTAGTCTGCATAACCGACAACGCATAAGGCAGACAGAAATCCACATACGTATTCAAAACGATCATGCAGCAATTGTTGCAGGAAGGTGACACTCGTCCTATTGCAGCAAAATTGCAGCATGACACGCAAACCAACATCATTTGATATCGCCCAACTGGCGGGGGTTTCCCAGCCTACCGTGTCGCGTGCATTGAGCGGCAGCCCGACGGTTTCCGAAAAAACCCGGCTTCGGGTGCAGGCGATTGCCGAACAGCTGAATTATACAGTGGACAAAAATGCATCTTCGCTGCGGAAGCGAGAAACCAACACATTAGCGCTGCTTTTCTACGAAGACCCGACGCCAGATGAGACGATGATCAACCCGTTCTTCCTCTCAATGCTGGGCTCCATTGTCCGCACCTGCTCGCAGCGTAGGTATGATTTGCTGATTTCGATGCAACAGATGGCGAGCAACTGGCATGTGGAGTTTGAAGAAAGCCGAAAAGCCGATGGTATCATCCTGTTGGGTCATGGCGATTTTGAACCTTATCGCGCCAAACTTGACCAGTTGATTGAGCAAGGCACGCATTTTGTGCGTTGGGGCCATGTCAATGAACGCAATTTGGGCACTGTCATAGGCTGCGACAATTTTCGCGGCGGTTATGATGCAACTCAACATCTTATTGCGCATGGACGCCGGAAAATTGCCTTTCTGGGCCATGCAGACGAACATTATCCAGAGTTTTTTGATCGATATCGTGGCTATTGCGAGGCGCAGCGCAGCGCTGGAATTACAGTGGTCGAAGCGAGGCAAGCTGATGCTATCATAACCGAGCAATCGGGGCATAATGCGGTCAATGCCCTGATCGCGGGCAAGGTAAAGTTCGACGCCATTTTTGCCGCGAGTGATATGATCGCCATCGGTGCGATGCGGGCATTGGCAGAACATGGGCTGGATGTTCCGAATGACATTGCCATTGTCGGCTTTGATGACCTGCCTGCTGCCAGCATGACGCGCCCCCCTCTGACGACGGTGCAACAGGACTTCCGCGCCGCTGGCGAAATGTTGGTCGATGCCCTTATACGGCAAGTCAGGAACGAGAATGTCAGCACCACTGCACTTCCCGCAAGGCTGATTGTCCGCAAAAGCTGCGGCGCACATTGACCCTCTACATTCGTATTCAGCGCACGGTGGATTGAAGGCGTCGGTCTTCTCTGCCACTCTCATAAAAAATCGCGTCTGGGGAGAGGCAATCATGGAAAAACCGCGGCAAAGCCTGCTTGGGCTGATCAGCATCTCATTTGGCTTTCTGGGTATCCAGTTCGCCTTTGGCCTACAGAACGGCAATGTCAGCCGGATTTTCCAATCATTGGGAAGCAGCGTTGACGATCTGCCAATCCTCTGGCTCGCGGGACCAGTTACAGGTTTGCTCGTCCAGCCATTGATCGGCCATTTCAGCGACAATCATTGGAGTCGCTTTGGCAGACGGAGGCCGTTCTTCTTTGCCGGAGCGGTTCTCGCCGCCCTGGCATTGTTTGGCTTTCCGCATGCTGGATCTTTGTTCATGGCAGCCATTTTTCTTTGGCTGCTCGATGCTTCGCTGAATATCTCGATGGAGCCATTCCGCGCCTTTGTCGGCGATATGACCCGGCCCGACCAGCGGGCTTCGGGTTACGCCGTGCAGACGGTGCTGATTGGTATAGGGGCCGTCCTTGGATCGCTCGCGCCATTGATCTTTACCAAGCTTGGCGTGGCCAATACCGCGCCTGAAGGGGTAATCCCGGATTCGGTCCGCTATGCGCTTTATCTTGGCGGCGCGGCGATTTTCCTGGCCGTTTTATGGACCGTGATGCGTGTGCAGGAATATTCGCCTGCAGAAATGGCAGCGTTCAATGCCGGGCAAGACAGCGCCGCTGCCGAAAAAACCACCACCATCCCGCGTTTTGGCATCATCTGGCTGGCTGTTGGGGCCATAGGCCTTTGGCTGGTCTGGCAATTCGCCCTCGACAAGCAGCTATATGTGTTGGCGGGCGGTCTTGCCGCCTTTGGCCTGCTGCAACTGGTCAACCAATATGCCAGCGCCGGACATGCGGTGCGCGAGATATTGAGCGACCTTTCGCAAATGCCGGACGGCATGCGGCGACTGGCAGTTGTCCAGTTCTTCAGCTGGATCGGCTGCTTCATCATGTGGATTTTCACCACCCCGGTGGTGACTCAATATGTTTTTGGTTCAACAGACACAACCAGCAAAGCCTATAATGATGGTGCCGAATGGGTCGGTGTGATGTTTGCCGTGTATAATGGCGTATCGGCCCTTGCCGCCTTTGCCCTGCCCTCGCTTGTCAAAAAACTGGGAGCGCCAACTACCCACGCGCTGTGCCTTGCCATTGGGGCGCTTAGCTATGCTGCGATCATGGCGATTGGCGATGCCCAGATGTTGTTGCTCCCTATGGTCGGCGTCGGCATTGTCTGGGCGTCAATCCTGACCATGCCCTATGTCATGCTGGCGGGCAGCCTTCCGCAGGACAAGCTTGGCATTTACATGGGCATCTTCAATTTCTTCATTGTGCTGCCGCAATTGCTGATTGCCAGCATCATGGGCGTGGTCATCCGCATGGCTTTCCCCGATCAGCCGATTTGGACGATGCTGTGTGCCGCCGTTGCGATGGGGCTTGCCTCAATGGCAATGTTTGCGTTCCGCAAACAGGTTTAGCCTTAAACGCTATCCATGCGCGCCAAAATGGTTGGCGATGGCGGTGCCGATGCGTAGGATCAGGGCGTGGCTTTGTGCCATGGGTTCGATAAAGCTGGCGTGGATGCCGGCATAGGCTTGTTCCGCGCCGTCCGGATAGTCGGTCGGTTCAACCACGTCAAAATCGGATATGCTGGGCGCAGACACGGGAAAGGCGCGGCGGAACTGTGCCAGTGCGTCATCAATCCGCATGGCAAAGACCATTTCCAGCACATCGTCACGGCTGATGTCATTCGATCGGGAAAAGGGTGGCACTTGCACCGCCAGAAGGAAGATATGCTGCATCAGGGCTAGTCGCAGCGCGTGCAGCACGCCCAGTGAACGGCGCAAATCCTCCCGCCCCTGATGTTCGCCATCATCTGCGACCTGCTTCAGCAACCGATGCAATTTCAGCGAGTCTACACGCAGACGCGATGTCAGGGTGCGGAAGGCGCTGTTACGGTCATCGGTCGTCAACCGCTCGGCAAGCGCCAGACATGGTGGCTCTAGAAAAGCCTCTGTCCCGCGATAGGGACGGCTCGCCCAATAGGCGGAATTGAAAAGCTCGCCATAGGCCGCAACCGATTTGATACTCGCCAGCCGGTTGGAGGCGCGCAGCATGCGAATGATCTGCCGACCGCGCTGGGAGCTGTTGATCAGGTCAGCAACAGCCTCCGCATCCTCGCCTGAAGCAGTGCCAGTGCCTGCAATCAAATTCACCGGATAACCCAATTGCTGCAAGATTGCATTATGGGGAATAGCACGGATCTGGCGCAGGCTCATTGCGCGGTTAGCGGCGACATCAAATTGCCGCCGCGCCTTGCGTGAGCCGGTTTCGTTAAGCAGCCCCAGCCCGAACGCCGTCAGCGAACGGGCATAGGTGCGCGAAGCCAGAAAATCCCGCTGCACGCGGCGAATGGCACGATAGAAATCAAGGCTGATATCGGTGCGGCTGTAAAACGGGTCTTCCTCGTCAGGAAGCACCGCCAGCTCGACTTGGGCGATGCGAGCCAAGGTGGCATAGGCAAGCTCAGACGTACGGAAGAAAAGATAGCCATCGCCGCCCTGAAAGCTGACTTCGGGTTCAAGGCGGATGGCGTGCGCGGCAAATTGCCGCCGTGCCCAGATGCTTAGTGGATAGGTCAGCCGGTCCGCAAAATTGGCCGGGTGCGCGCCGCGCCCCATCGACTCGCCATGGGTGTTGAAAATCAACGCAGCAACATCTGTCAGTCCATGCTTTGCCATCATCCTGGCAAGGCGACCCTGAAGCCGCTCTATCGCGAGCGCAGCGGGCAGTTGCCCGACAAAGCGCCCGGCATCGGAAAAGCCTGTCTGGATCGCTACCCTGCCCCGTGCGCGGGCATAATCGCGATAGGCGGGTTCCGCGAGCAGCGCGTCTAGGAACCGCCCGCCATGCTCCATTGCACTTTCCGTTTCAAATAGCGGGGAGACATCGACCTTGTCCTCAATCCCGAACAGCCGTGCAAAATAGAGCGCGGCCAGCACAGTCTGCGGCTCCTCGCACTCCGCAATCAGCATGCGAATGGGCGCGTCGGCATCGATATGTTTCACGATCTGCGCCATCGACAGGAAAACGCGCAGTGCCGTCGTGTCCTCAATCGATAGCGCGGCGAAATTCGACCGTAGCGGCCTTACATCTTCAAGCAATTTGCGCATGCGGTTCAGCGCGGTACGACTCGCCAGATCAAGTTTCTGCTCGGGATCGATACGCCGTCGGATGGCGTTCTGCAGTTGCGACGCGTTTACGCGATAATGGATCCAGCCCATGCCCAGCCCATCTGCGCGCATAGCAGAGGCGAGCGTCAACAAGCGGATAGCAGCTTCCGCATCGGCACCGGCTGCGTGCGTTTCCAATTCAGCGATCACCGGAGCCAGCGACAAGAGCTTATCAGGATGCGGCGCTGTCAGCTGGTTTGCCGCCGCTGAGAGCTCCGCAGGATCATCCAGTGTGTGGGTCAGCAGCGCGGCCATTTTATCGGCGTAGTCCGATGCCCGCTGCAGCGCCGCTGCCAGATCATCCGCCCCACCAATATCCGTTAGCGTCGCTGCATAGCTCGAAAGCCGGTGCGCTTTTTCCTTTAGCCGGTAGTGCAGGCTGGTCGCCCAGCCAATATCGGTGCGACCATCCATGTCGTAGCCCACCCATGTCGCAAAGCGAAAGGGCATCGGGCGAAAGCCTGCCATCTGATCAGGCCAATATTTTGCGGCATGGGCATAAAGCACTGCGACCAAACGGTCCCGCGCTGCTGTCGCACGCATGAGCGCTGCCATGACCTCGCCATGCTCATAATCCAGCGTCACTGAATCACGGCCATGGTCGGCAACGCACACCATTTGGTCGCTTATGTCGCCGCTGCTGGCGGCAGCCGCAACCGCGTCGCTTTGTGCAGCGTTCAGCAGGAATGTTGGGTGGGCCGTAAAAACGATATGTTGCAACGGCTGCGCCCAGCGCGCCGCAAAATCCTCAAATCGCTCCGCTGTTACCAAATCACTGATCACCGCATCATTGTCGGCCAGCGCCACCGGGGCCAACAGCCGGTGCAGCTTGGTGGCTCGGCTTTGCAGCGCATCGCATTCCAGTTCGGCGACCAGATTGGCGACAGCGTTTAGCCGCAAATCGCCGCTTTCAATCTGCCGCGACAGATCAAGGCTCAGCTGGAAAACAGGATTATAAAGCGGCGTTTCGCGGGTCAGCGCGTGGAGTTCCTGCAACCGCGCGTTGAGGTCCGCAACGCTTGTCATTGTCGCAAAGCTGCCGCCTGCCGTGCTGCGGCTTCGATTGCTGCCACATCCGGTGCGCCTTTGCCGACAACCCAGCTTCCGCCGACACACAGCACGGGCTCAACCGCCAGCCAGTCAGGGGCTGTCGTAAGGCTGATACCGCCGGTCGGGCAGAATTTGGCCATACCAAAGGGTGCCGCGATTGCCTTTAGCGCAGCGATGCCACCCGAAGCCTCGGCCGGGAAGAATTTGAAATGCGTCAGGCCAAGGTCCAGACCACGCATAATGTCTCCGGCATTGGCGGTTCCGGGCAGGAAAGGAATGCCGCTCGCCACTGCTGCCCTGCCCAATGGCTCGGTCAGGCCGGGGGAAACGATAAACTCGGCCCCTGCATCGATCGAGGCCCGCAAATCAGCCTCGTTCAGCACAGTGCCCGCGCCGACAATTGCCCCTTCCACCTTTTTCATTTCGCGGATCACATCCAGCGCCGCTGCAGTGCGCAGCGTCACCTCCAGCACGCGCAGGCCACCAGCGACCAGCGCCTGCGCTATCGGCTGCGCATAGGCGGCATCATCGATCACCAGCACCGGGATGACCGGCGCAGTACGCATGATCGTTTCAATTGGGCTCATTGGCCATGTTCCTTGGCAAAGGCAGCGGCTGCTCCAAACAGACCGGGCTGCGGATGAGTGATGAGCTTGACAGGGATAGCCGCCATCAGTTTTTCAAAACGCCCTTTGGCGCGGAAGCGTTGGTCGAAACCCGAGCGGAGCAATATGTCCTTGATACGCAGGCCAAGCCCTCCGGCAATCACCACGCCGCCAAAGCCGCCCTGCGCCAATGCTATGTCGCCGGCAACGCTGCCCAGCGACAGGCAGAAACGGTCAACCGCAGCGCTTGCTAGGCTATCCTCGCCCGACATGCCTAGCGCCCACAGCGCCTTGTCATCCATATGCTGGATGGCACGGCCTTCGATCTGCGCCAGCGTTTCGTAAATTTCAAGCAGACCAGGGCCGGAGACCACCCGCTCGGTCGAAACCCGGGTGAATCGTTTGCGCAGGCGCGCCAAAATGGCATCCTCGATGGCATCTAGCGGCGCAAAGTCGACATGTCCGCCCTCGGTTGCCTGCACATGATAGCCGCCCGCGTGGCGGAGGATATGTGCGACACCAAGACCAGTGCCGGGTCCAACAATGCTGATTGTGCCGTCATTGGTCAGTGGCTCATCGGGTCCGCACAGATGAACGAAATGCTCAGGTGCTGCCTGTGCCACGGCATGGCCGACAGCGCCGAAATCATTGACCAGCGTGAAGGCATCGACATTCAGCCTTTCCTTTATCAAGGCGGGGCGAATGATCCACGGGTTGTTGGTGAATTTGATGACATCGCCGGTCACGGGTCCGGCAATCGCGATCGACACAGCACGTGGGATCGGCTGATCGAGCATCGCGTCAAACGCCTCCCACGCGGTTTGGAACGAGGCGTGCTCGGCAGTTTTCATGGTCACCGGTTCGCCAAGGCTGGTCACCCGACCATCGGCGACTTCAGCCAGGGCAAAGCGCGCATGGGTTCCGCCAATATCGATAGAGACAATCTGCATCACAGCCCCGCAGCCACCAGCATTGCCGAACCACCTTGCTCCGCGCCATCGGCCCCGGCGCGCATCATGGCGAACAACTCGCGGCCCAATCCGTCAACTGGCACCGGTGCTTTGGCGGCTGTGCGGGTGGACAGGTCGGCTTTCACCTCCAGTACACCATCATGGCCGCACAGCTTGATCACATCGCCATCCTCAACAAAGGCAAGCGGCCCGCCGCCCAACGCCTCGGGTGTCAAGTGAATCGCCGCTGGGATTTTGCCAGACGCGCCAGACATGCGGCCATCGGTAACCAGCGCAACCTTAAACCCGCGATCCTGCAGCACGCCCAAGGCAGGCGTCAGCTTGTGCAGCTCTGGCATGCCATTGGCGCGCGGCCCCTGAAAGCGGACAACAACGACCACGTCACGGTCAAGCTCGCCTGCCTTGAACGCAGCTTGCACATCCTCTTGCGTATGAAAGACCCGGGCGGGCGCCTCTATTGTCCAGCGCGAGGCATCGACGGCGCTGGTCTTGAACGTCGCACGGCCCAGATTGCCAGTTACCAGCCGCATCCCGCCATCGTGCTGGAAGGGCGTGGCAGGCGGACGCAACATGCTGTCATCGCCGCTTTGTTCAGGCGCATCACGCCATGTCAGCGCGTCACCATCCAGAGCCGGTTCCTGTCCATAAGCCGTCAGATCATCGCCAGCGACGGTCATGATGTCGCGGTGCAGCAGCCCCGCATCAAGCAGTTCGCGGATTACAAAGCCCATGCCACCTGCAGCATGAAAATGATTCACATCGCCCGAACCATTTGGATAGACGCGGGCTATCAATGGTACGGCGGATGACAGCTCATCCAGATCCTGCCAATCCAGCTGTATCCCGGCGGCCCGGGCAATGGCGGGCAAATGGATCGCATGGTTGGTTGATCCGCCGGTCGCCAGCAAGCCGACACAGGCGTTCACAATCGCCTTTTCATCGACGCAATGGCCCAGCGGACGGTAGTCGCCCTCCCTGCCGATTTGCGCAATGCGATGTGTGGCTGCACGAGTCAGTTCGGTGCGGAGCTTGGTACCCGGATTGACGAAGGCCGCGCCCGGCATGTGCAGGCCCATCACTTCCATCAGCATCTGGTTCGAATTGGCCGTGCCGTAAAAGGTGCAGGTTCCCGCCCCATGATAGGATGCGGCTTCGGCCTCCAGCAATTCTTCCCGGCTGGCCTTGCCCTCGGCATAAAGCTGCCGGACACGCTGCTTTTCCTTGTTCGCCAGCCCCGATGGCATTGGCCCCGCTGGCACAAAGATTGACGGCAAATGGCCAAATCGCAAACCGCCGATAAGCAACCCCGGCACAATCTTGTCGCAAATGCCCAGCATCAGCGTGCCTTCAAACATCGCATGGCTGAGGCCCACGGCTGTGGACAGCGCAATGGTATCGCGGCTGAACAGCGACAGCTCCATACCCTGCTGCCCCTGTGTCACTCCGTCGCACATGGCAGGGACGCCGCCCGCGACCTGCGCAGTCGCGCCCACTTCGCGTGCGAACAGCTTGATCTGTTCGGGGTAGCGGCCATAGGGCTGATGCGCCGACAGCATGTCGTTAAAGGCCGTGACTATGCCGATATTCATGGCCTTGCCGCCACGGATGGCAGGCTTGTCCTCCCCGCTTGCGGCAAAGCCATGCGCCAGATTGCCGCACGACAGGGCCGTTCGATTTACCCCCTTGTCGCCTTCGCGTGCGATAAGGTCGAGATAGCGCTGACGGCTGGTGCGCGATTTTTCAATGATGCGCTGGGTTACCTTGTGAATGGCGTCATTCATACCAAGTCACTCCATCCCGTTCAGCCAAAGCAATGGCTGCCGATGGCCCCCAGCTGCCGGCCGTGTAATTTTTGGGTGTCAGGCCATTGTCCGCCCAACCGGCACGGATGGCGTCGATCCAGTCCCACTGTGCCTCTACTTCATCACGGCGGACGAACAGCGTCTGATCTCCTTCGATCAGGTCAAGCAGCAACCGTTCATAGGCTATGCGCTTTTTGGGCCCTGCAAAGGCATCGGGCATGGAAATATCCAGCGGCACCTCGCGCAGGCGAATGCCATCGCGATCAAGCCCCGGCACTTTTGCCATTACCGAAAGACCGATATTTTCACGCGGCTGGATACCAATGACCAGCCGATTGGGCTGAGCCTGCGCACCTTTTCCCGCAAAGATGCTGTGTGGCACCGATTTGAACTGGATGACAATTTCCGTCTTGCGTTCGGGCAGGCGCTTTCCCGTGCGCAGGTAAAAGGGCACGCCTTTCCAGCGCCAATTGTCGACATGCGCCTTGATTGCCACGAAGGTCTCGGTGTGGCTGTCCTTGCCCAGCTCTTCGTCATATCCGGGCACGGCTGCGCCATCGATGGCCCCGGCGCGATATTGACCGGTAACGCTGTCACTTGCCTCGATCTTGCGCAGGCAACGAAGCACCTTCACCTTTTCATCGCGCACCGCAGTGGCATCAAAGCTTGACGGTGGCTCCATCGCGACCAAAGCAAGCAATTGCAGCATATGGTTTTGCACCATATCGCGCAGCGCCCCTGCCCCATCATAAAAACTGACCCGGCCTTCTAAACCGACAGTCTCAGACACCGTTATCTGGACATGGTCGATATGCGCTGCATTCCAGAGCGGTTCGAACATGATATTGGCAAAGCGCAGCGCCAGCAGGTTCTGGACCGTCTCTTTGCCCAGATAATGGTCGATGCGGAAAATGCGGTCTTCGGGGAAAGCAGAGGCCACCGCGTCATTAATATGGCGGCTGGACTCAAGGTCTGTACCCAGCGGCTTTTCAAGGCCAATGCGGGTATTTTCGCACGCCAGCCCGCTGGCCGACAATCCAGCTATTGTGGGTTCAAAAAGGGACGGTGCCGTCGACAGGAAAATGGCAAGGCCATCATCGCTGCACGACACTTTCTGGCTGAGCGCGGCAAAGCCCTCTGGCTTTGAGGCATCCAGCGCCTGATAGCTCAATCGGCCCAGAAAGCCGTCAATAGCTGGCTTGCGATCATCGGGCAGGAATTTTTCCAGCGCCTCACGGGCAAAGGCGCGGTAGCTGTCATCGCTATGCTCTGACCGGGCGGTTCCAACGATACGGAGATTGGCCGAAACCAGCCCATCGCTGTGCAGTGCGCATAGTGACGGCAACAACATGCGCTGGGCCAAATCGCCCGTTGCACCAAAAAGCAAAAGCGTGTCTGCAGCGGTTTTCACGTGGCCCTTACCCTTCCGTCAAATGACGGCGCGGACTTTAGGCACAGGGGCCAGAATAGCAACCGCTGTGCATACGGATACATCTGCAAACATGGCGAAATTTCAGGCAATCAGCCGTTCGATAAACCAGTAACTGGCCGTGATACCAACGGCATAGCTCGCCATTTTTATCGCAGGCTGCATGCCGCTTTCGGCAAACCGGCGTAGTACGGCAAGCAGAGCTATCGCTGCGATTACAATCAGCAACTGCCCAGCCTCCACACCCAGATTGAAGGTCAAAAGTGCAGTTGGAACATCGCTTTCAGGCAAGCCAACTTCGCGCAAGGCTCCAGCAAAGCCAAAGCCATGGAGCAGCCCAAAGATAAGCGCCACCAACCAGGGCAGCCGCTCAGACAGGCGTGGACGTTCTGGGTCTTTCTTCAAAATTTCAACGGCCAGGAACATGATCGATAGCGCAATCACGGCTTCCACCGGCGCTTGTGGCAGGCCGATCAGACCCATGGTCGTTGCGATCAGCGTCACCGAATGCGCAACGGTAAAGGACGTTATTGCCTTCGCAATGGTCCACAGACCATTGAGCAGCAGCACAAGGCATAGGACGAAAAGCAGATGATCATAGCCGAACAGGATATGTTCAACACCAATCACGAAATAGGTTTTGGCAACCTGCCAACGGCTGGGCTTTTCGGCGATGGTGGCAAGCGGCGTATCCGCAGTAAGCCGCAATGCCTGCACCGGGCGACCCAGCGGTGCAACCCGGACCAATATATCGGTCTGGCTTGCAACCATCGCTGACATGCCAATCTGGCCGCCTGCAACGCCTTCTTTGCAGTTTACCATTGCCCTGAAATCAACGGCCACACCTACTTCTGCCCGTTGTGGTTCACCTGCAATCGCACAGCCTGCAGGCAAGATCGGGCGGCTTTCCGGAGTCAACCCGCCGCGCATCGGCAATTTCCAGCTCAGCGCCCAGCCAGACGCGCTTTCCTGCGTAAAAGCCATATAGCCGGGTCGGATTTCATCGGCCTGCACCGCCACCGGCAAGGCGAGCAGCACCAATGCGAGCAGCCAGCGGGTCATGGCTGTTCTATTTTGATGTCATAGCCATCGAGCAGTGCCTGATAGGCCTTCGCCTCACGCTGGCTCGCTGTGGCTGCACGCCAGTCATTCTCCACGCGCTGGCGAACATCGGCAAGGCGCGGTGCTTTGCCGGCGTCAACGGCGCGAACGCGGACCAGATGATAGCCAAAGCCTGACCGAATGGCTTCGCTCCATTGGCCTTTTTTGGCCTTTGCCAATGCGGCCACGAATTGCGTGCCAAATTGCCGTTCTATATCGGACCGGCTGCCACGCTCAACGCTTTGCGGAAGCGAGATGGGCTGGCCCAGCGACTGCCAGCTTTGCCCGGCGCGCAGTCTTGCAGCCACCCCTTCTGCCTGCACGGCTTCGGCACCAGTAAAAATCTGATCGAAACTGTATAGCGGATCGGCGGCATAGCGGGCAGCGTTGCGGCTGAGCCACGCCTGCAGGGTCTTGTCATCCGGCACAGCAGCTTCAGCCTCGGCCCTTGCAAGATACTCCATCTTTGACCGCAGCCGCCTGCGGATGACATAATCATCGGCATCAAGGCCCAGCCGCTTTGCTTCACGATAATAGACTTCCTCACGAATATGATCGCGGATCAGGCCGTCCATTTCGGCCGGTGTCGGTGCGCGCTGCATTGTCTGCCCAAAGCGGGCCGCAAGCTGCTCGACTACCTCGACGGTCACTGTGATTCTTCGGCTTTCCGGATCGGCCTCTTCGCCGCGAAAGGCAAAGAACAGGAAGACCAACAACCCGCCAATCACAAAATGCAGCAGGGGTTCGCGGATCGCTGCCTTGCCCCATTCACGCCAGCTCATAAATCGAACTTCACGCCCTGCGCCAGCGGCAGATCAGCACTGTAATTGATGGTGTTGGTCGCACGCCGCATATAAGCTTTCCAGCTGTCAGAGCCCGACTCGCGCCCGCCGCCGGTTTCCTTCTCCCCCCCAAAGGCCCCGCCAATCTCCGCACCCGACGTGCCGATATTAACATTCGCAATCCCGCAATCGCTGCCAGCAGCAGAGAGGAACAGCTCGCACTCGCGCATGTCAGTTGAGAAGATGGACGAAGACAGGCCAGCACCCACGCTGTTTTGCAGGGCAATGGCTTCGTTCAAATCGCTGTACCGAAACACATAGAGAATGGGCGCAAAGGTCTCCCGCAGGCATGGGCCAGCATGCTCGGCCATTTCAACAATGGCGGGTCGGACATAGACGCCCGGTTGGTCGAGACGGTCGCCGCCGCTGATCACAGCCCCCATGCCATGCGCCTC
>CAYVQO010000025.1:0-22094 GCA_964452835.1 uncultured Sphingorhabdus sp.
AACCAGCAAGTTCAGACATTCTCGCACAATATCTGCCGCGCAGGCCCGCCCAGCTTATACTGGCCGCTGTCAAAGCCAGTACCGACATAGTCCTGCCAAAGATCAAGCGAGTGGATCCAGCAGCTGCCATCGCCACTGCGTGCAGCAATCCACGCGCCGATCTGGCGATATTCAGGGTAGGATGTCAGCTGGTTTTTATGCACATACCACGTTGCACTATAGGGATGGATTTTCAGGATCGTCTGCCCCGGAACCAATTGCGGGAAAGCAGCGCGAAAGCCTGCGATCCATTCTGGATTGTTCGACAGCGCCGGCTTCAGACGAACCGATGCCAGCGATGCGGAGCGGTTCCCGTTGACCAGTGAGGCGATGGCTGCATCATTGCCCATTATCTTCAGTGCGGCCTCGGCGCGTGCCAGCACCGGCCCGACTTCTGCCATGTCGGGGTAGATTTTTGCGATGCCCGCAAGGCCATCGCGCAACGCGAGCATGCTCATCCGTTGCCCTTTTGCGGTGCAGATGTCCTGCTCGACTGGCGGAACATAGCCTTCGCCGTCTCGCCTGCCGACATTCTGGAATATATTGAGATAGCTGTCGATCGAACGTTCCGCGCCCGCAACCTGCTTCAGGTAATTGCGACGTTCCAGACCCAGTTTCTTCGGGTCAGCCGGGCCAGCCAGGAAGTCGTTTAGCAGCCGGTTGGCGGCGTCAATCCTGGCCTTCGCATCCTGAGCCTCTGCATCGCATCCGCCACCCCCCCCCAGATTGATGATGCCGTAGCGCTTGGTAAAATCCCATGTGCGCTTGACGGTATCAGGCGGCAACGATGCCGCCGCGGGCGCTGTGCTCGCGGTTTCCGAGCCGTGCGGACGACGCTGCGCTTCTGCCGACGTAACGGCAACAGACAGGACAATCAAAGCGCCCAGCGCTGTACGACTAATGCGCATCCTTCGCCTCCCATTTCATTACGAAGCAATAATGACGCAATGATTTTTGGTAGGCACTCCCCTTGGATGAAGGGAGTGCGAACTCAGCTTTCCGGCGAAGGAAAGGCCAATTTGGCAACAGTACCGTTCGCCGAACTGTCGAAAGACAAGGTCCCGCCAATAGCCTCAGCACGGCTGCGCATACTGACAAGTCCGCGCCCGCCTTTGATCGCTTCGGGCAATCCCTTGCCATTGTCGCTGATGCTGATGTGGATCATGCCGTCTTCGTCTTTACGGCTGTCCAGTTTGATTTCGCCGCCGCCCGAATGGCGCATCGCGTTGGTGACCGCCTCCTGCAAGATGCGCAATATCTGCAAGGTCGGGCGCGGACCCGGCCCAGCCTGTCCTTCGTCAAGCCCGTGATTGACGACCAACGCCATCCCCGCTGCCTCAACCTGCGCACGCACCCGGTGCTCGAATGAACAGAGTGTTTCCGCCAGCCCTTCATCCGCTGTATCCATCGAATCGACGATCAACCGCAAATCGGCGATGCTCGATTGCAGCCCTTCCTCGACCTGCTTATTTTCTACACCACCGCTGCGCACCTGCATCATCAGGCCAAGCAATTGCCCGCCAATGCCATCGTGCATATCGCGCACGATTCGCTGGCGCTCCTCCAGCATCACCTGTCGTTGGAGCATCTGCTTCTGCGCTTCGTAGCTGCGCGAAAGTTCGGCATTTTGCTCGTCGAGTTTCGCTGCCAGTATCTCGTTGGATTGAACGACCGTTCGGCGGGCCTCGCTGGCCTGGCGTGCGATGGAGATTACAATTGCCATACCAAGAAACACACCAATGATCGGCGTCCAAGGCAAGGTCAGTGGCAGCGAAAGATCGAACAGTGAGTAAAGCGCCGTCATGTTGGCAATGCGGTCAAGCGAGAAGAAGGAAAAGCACAGGATCAGTGCCAACCGCTCGGCCCATAGGCGCCATTGCTGACTTGCTGCCGCATAGGCCAAGAGGAACGATCCTGCTGTCCCTAGCGCGATTTCGACGTAGAAGGAGGATTTCACCAGCCATGAAAACCCAAAGCCTGTCCAGGCTGGATGCCATTGGATAATACCAAGCACTGCTCCTACGATGACCGGAATTGCGAGCCAGAACCACTTGAACAATCGGTCAGGGATGAACCTGACCTCGCTGTCACGAATGGCATATTGGATGATCGCAAGACCGATGGCAAAGCTGGATGCTGCATACAGCCCGACTGTAACCCAGAGCGGCATTTGCGCTTGCGGGCTCAATGTCAGAAAAGCCGTCGTCGCTGCATTGAGGAGCAGCAGGATGACCAGCGAACCTATTCTGGGTTTGTCTTCGTTGGGCCAGTTGACAACAAAGCACAGCAACGTCGTGAACAGCAAAATTGCAATCCCAGCAAAGGGCAGATCAACGACAAGCAACGTCTTCCAACGATAGCTGGAAAACAGGTCGGCAGAATCGCCGACCGCAAACAAACCCAGATCATGCACCGCACCGAAGCTCTCGCTCTCAAGCGTCAGTAGATTGGCCCCGCTCTTCAGCGCTGATTGCGGAAGTGGATAATAACCAGGCTCATTATTGATGTCTCCACGCTGCCGCTCTGTTGGCAACTCAGCCTGAATGAGTTGGTCGTTGATCCTCACATTTTCGGTGTCGGACCGGATCGACAGGAAAAACCCCTTGGGTTTCGAAGCATCCGTGACTGTAAAGGGGATCAGGAAGCGTACATTGGCGCTGCCGTCGACCAACGGCGCATAATAGCCCTGATTGCCATCGAGCTTCGCCGTAAAGCGCTTGCCATCGAACATCGGTTGGCCTGATTTATCGAGAGCGATGAACTCAATCTGTTGACGCATATCCATCTGCTGTGGACGCGCCGCACGTTCTGCGACGTGGATCAACGGCCAGAAAAGCATCTGAGAAAATAGGATGAAAGCCGCAGCCGTGATCCAGTGCTTTAGTTTCATTGCTCCAACCCCCTGAAAATTTTCTGCAGCGAGCGCTTGTATTTGTCTTATACCTAATTAAAAATTCTAAATTCCTACATTGAAGAAAGGATATTTTATGTCATTCGAATACTGGCTTATGAAATTCGCAGATTGGACGTTTATCTGAATTCCGGATGGGCGGCCTCGAATCGAAGTCGCCCATTAGATCGATGTTTTTTGTTGTTCGGCACAGGTCTTTCTAGCCTTGTTTTCAAAGATGGATCGATAGGCAAAGCTCAGTGCCGCTCCCAGAATTCTTGATCGAAAGCAAACCACCCAAATTGCGCGCCCTTGTCTCCATGCTGGTCAACCCGCGCCCCCGCCGCAGCGCTTCGGGCAAGCCTTTGCCATTGTCCTTGACCCAAATCTCGATAGCGCCTCCCACTCGCGCCGTACCATTCACTTCAATCTCACTCGCCCCCGAATGCCGCATTGCGTTTGTTACGGCCTCTTGCACGATACGCAGCACCTGCAGAGTGGGGCGCGGTCCTAGGTCAATACCCTCATCAATATCCTGATAGAATTTGAGGGTGATCCCCGCCGCCTCAACCTGAGCCCGGACGCGGTGCTCAAACGAACGCAGCGTTTCAGCAAGCCCCTCTTCAGCACTGTCCATCGAATCCACAATCAGCCGCAGGTCAGCCATGCTCGATTGCAATCCCCGCTCCACCTCGATCTTGTCCACGCCACCGCTGCGCACCTGCATCATCAGACCCAGCAATTGCCCGCCAATGCCGTCATGCATGTCGCGCACAATCCGCTGGCGTTCCTCGAGCACAACCTGCCGTTGCAGCATCTGCCGTTGCGCCTGATATTGACGGGCCAGTTCGGCGTCCTGCTGTTCCAGCCGCTCTGCAAGTATGATGTTGGACTGCGTAACTTCGCGCCGCGCTTCCCCCGCCTGCCGGGCGAGCGCGAGTATCATGCCGATCCCGAGCAGCGGCCCGACAATTGACGACCAGTAAAGCGATAAAGGCCATCCATCATCAAAGGGCACGAACACATCAGTGATTTGCGCCAGCTTGTCGACAGCAAAGACTGTCAGGCAAAGGATAAGCACCAGCCGCTCAAGCCAGCGCTCACCGCCGCTGATGGCGCAATGGCGGATCAGCACAAATATTGCCGCCGCCGCCAGCAGCAGTGCTGCCAGATGCGACACTTTGATGGCGGCAAGATAAGGTGCGAAGGGCGCGTCTTTGGTAAGCAGTGGAGCAGCGGAAGATGCAAGCATAACCAATAGGGAAAGGCCAGCGGTTGCATAAAAAGGCCATCTGCCTCCACTGCCCGTATCCAGCAACGCATAGCGGATGGCGCTGAGGCCAAGGAGCAAATTGCTCAAAACCAATAAGCCAATCTGAACCGGCGGGGGTATTCCGAGCGACGGCATCAGGGTAAGCACCAGCGTAGACAAGGCATTCACCGTCAAAAAGGCGATCAGCCAGCGCATTCTAGGCCGGTCTTCGTGCGGCCAGTTAACGACCAGGCACAGCGCGACTGTAAACAGCAGGATGGCAACACCAGCGATCGGCACATCTTCCTGCAGCAAACTCCGCGTGCGATAGGCGGATGCTATTTCTGCTGCTGGCCCGATTGCAAAGGGGGGCATGTGCAGGCTCATTTTTGCAGCCGAAGTTTTGACGAAAAGGACATTTGTTCCTTGCTGCACATAACGCTCGGCCAATGGGTAAAGTGCTGCCTCAGCACTCAATTCACCTTGCAGACGACGCAGCGGCTTGTCGGGCTGCGCCGGAATGCCATTGATGCTGATTTCTTCGATCGACTCGCGGTTGGCAATAAATGCCGCCTGCGGAACGGATGTATCGTTGACCGTGAACAATATGTTGAACAGCGCATAGTCAGCTTCGCTGTCTGCTTTGCCGCGATAGCCGATATAGCCGAGCCGTTCGGCACGCAACGCACCGCCCTCGCTGATTTGTTCACCCGCCTTGTTATAGAGCGTATAGGTAACAAAGGGGCGCATCTCCATGCCGGGCGGGCGCGCCGCACGTTCGGCAAGACCGACCGCAACCCAGAAAATCAGCTGCGTTGCAAACAGCAGCAACAGCGCAATGCCCCAACCCTGCAAGCGCCGAACAGCGGCTTTCTGTTCGGTCATTCCGGGATCGCGCGATAGGTTTGCAGCCATTGGTGAGGCAGTATGTCGATGCAGGCAGGCATTTCAATCGAGTCGATCATCTCGAACGCACTCCCCGTCCACGCCCAACGCCGTTTCCAGCCGCAGGCCATTCCGGCAAAAGCCGTAATCTGGCCAGAGCTCATGTCAAAATCACTATTGGGCAGTATCGGAAGTTCTGCATCGCGGCCCTGCTCAGGTCGCGGGAGCTTGAAGACTTCAAAGCGGCGGTCGGCGGTTTCGACCAGCCACAGCCGATATTCGGTGTGCGGGGTTGAGTTGCAGTCCACCGACCAAAGCACTTGTCCGGTGGCCAATTTGATCCGCTGGATCGGCAAGTCGGGGATCGTCCGCTCGAATATCTGGCAATGTTCGGCACGTTTCAGATTCAATGCCGTGTGATCATAGCTTTCGGTGACGGGTTCTTCGACCCCGCGGGCCACCTTCACCACCGGTCGCTCAGTTTCTGTAGGAACGGCGCTGGCGGGCTTCTTGCCCTTGGCATAGATGGCCGTGACGGTCCCACGCCGCTCCTGACTTTCATCAATGAAGCGCATCGCTGCAACCAGCCCGCTAGTGCTGATAATGCCGTGCATCGAACCATCGCTGCGGCGCGTTGCGGCCCGGCTGGTCTTCACGCTTTCGGCAAAAAAAGCCGCGACCTGTTCGGCGGCCAGTTCGTAGCGTCCCTTTTCTATCTGCTTTAGCCGATAGGCCCGGCCGGTGCAGTCGCCGTCACACTCAAAATAGACATGCAGCGTCAATGGCCCCAGCTCCCTCGCCTCGCCCCAAGTCTGCGTATCGACAAACACACGCGGCTTGGCATTTGGGCCAGCGCGGCGCTTCACCCAAAGCTTGGGGCTTGCATAGTCGCCGGGGTCGGTGCTTTCGATCCGCTTCACATAGTCACGCGACACGCTGACGGCTGTGCAATCGTCGATATTATCGCAGGCAACCGACCAGTCACCAAATTCGGCCACCTCAGGTGCGATCCATTCGCCCGGTTCTGAATCCTCGGCCAAGGCAGGTGATGACAGCATAAGCAGCATCGGGAGCATCAAGCCTGATCTAGGCATTGGCTTTCCGTTTGCGCCATCCAACCACGGCCATTACCAAACCGGCCAGAACGGCTGCAGTTGTCCCCAAATACCACCATAGCCGATAAGCCACCGAGGTTTCATATTCGAGCTGCTCGGTCAGCATCATGCTTTTATAGTCAGAGGGGTTGTGGATGACAGTTGTTTTCTGCCCCGCGTCGAGCGCTTCATAATAGGAACTGCCCACTTCGATGTCTCGCGTCGTCACCGCCGGAAATTGCGGCTTGGGAAATGCTTTGCCAGCCTTCCACTCTGCATAGTCCAGCTGCGCATTGAGATCGTGGCTTAGATTAAGGTTGTACAGGTCGCGTGTCTTTGCGCGGCCTTTGCGGTCTGTATAGCTCTCCGTGCTTACCGATTTATCCTTGACGGTCGCCTCTGCAACCTTGCCTTCGCGTTGCAGCGCTGCAAGCTTTTCGCCATTCTGATTGGTCAGGACCAGAGCGAAAGGCGCGACGAGCATCAGCACGATACCGATCATCAGCAAAAGCTCGCCGGGCTTGCCTTTGCGCCGCTCGCGGAGCTGGTCCAACGCAGGTTGGTACTCGCTCATGGGTTGGTCCCCGGCACGGTGGACGCCGCAGCAATACCACGCAGCATTGATGCCTTGCTGATGCGGCGACCAATAAACCAGAAGAGCAGCATGAGGACGAGGGCAATGGCCATTTTGGGATAATAAGGCGAGGGATCAAAGGCCTCGACTTCCGATACCAGCACCGGACTTTCGCTGTCCCAGGGCGTGTTGACGACTGTCAGCATGTCGCCAACCTTGGTCTTGTTGTAGAATTCTTCCGTCACCCACATGACGCCGCCATTGCCCATGTCCTTCATGGAGTCGCCGGTGACCGGGGGGGCAACTGGCAAGTCAGCTTCTTTTACCTTTGACGGGAAATCGGCATATTTGACCGTGGATTTGGGGACATGGCGTACGCTTAATACCCAGATGTCATTGGTTGTCGTCGAGCCGGAACTCCGCCTGCGAAGACCGGATGTCTGGGTGGTCGTTTGGTCCTTTTCCTTGGCGGTTACCAGCGCGCGGGAGACCACACCCTGATTGCGCAATTTGTCATTTTCCGACTGATCGTCCATCATCCGCATGAAAAAGATGAAGGCGAAAATCAGTGCCAGCACGGCCATCAGTTTGAAACAAAGGCCAATCCACGGCCGGGCAATAGCATTCATGACAAAACTCCCCTGATAACAATGATCAGGGTGTCTTTACCCCCTCAATTGCGGGGGCAGCATTCCCTTCATTTGAGGGGGGTGTGTCCGCATATTTCCAGCTGGTGGGATGCCAGATGAGGGGCCAAAATTCATAGGGCACGGCGCGGCAGCGATTATATCGGCGGTCCTCAATCATCGCGAAATCGCGCCCGGTAAAGCCGAATTTCAAGCGGCGACCGCAGCCTTCATTGCCTTTCCTGGGGAGTTGCACCTCAAGCATTGAACTGTCGGTGTTGATACCTGCATAGCCGTGCGGATGAATCTTACCTTCGGCATCGCGCACATCGAACTTGGTTGGCTCTTGTGTGCCTTTTTGCAGGAAAACCTTGACCCCTTCCGCGCATTCTGCGGTCCAAAGCTGGTGCTCGTCACCAAAGCGCGCACCGAAGGGCTGGTTGACATAAGTGCGCGTATCGCAGGACAGCAATACGCTGTCAGGAACAGGGGCTTCGCTCAGCGATGCGCGCAATATGGTGTAATGATATTCCTTCAGCCATTCGGCTTCTTCTGCCGCAGTCAGCCTTGGTTGCGGCGGATGCTGGAGATGATCCATTTTTTGGAATAGGCGATCAAGATCACCCTGAGGCATCCGCACCGCAAGCTTTCCCCGATTGTTGATCTTCGATCCCGGCCAGCGGCGCAGCGCGCTTATGATCTTTGCGGCGGCCTCGGGCGCTACCGGATAGGCTCCCTGCGGATCGGCAGCGTTCACGCCCAGCCGCAAGGGCGGCGGCATTTTGGGCAGCCCGCGTGCATAAAGCCGCCAGCTTTCCTCCGGCGGCGGAACGGCCATTGCCCCCATCGCATCAATGAAGGCCAACCGAAGTCTGGGTTTGGCGTCTTTGGCAATCCCCCGGCTGATTAGCACCACGGCCCGAACGCCGACAAAATCCTTGGGTATCTTTGCCACGCCAATGATCTGGCAATAGCGTGAGGAATTACATTGCAGCGTCCAATCGCCTGCATTGTATGGCCGATCCAGATCGCGCAGATATTTGGGCATGGGCGTGGCCGCGCTGACAGCGCTGCTCCACAAGAGTGCCGCCACAAGGAGGAAAAGCAGCCTGCTCACGACCCCTCCGGGCTGATGGTATCTGCGCGCCACGTGCGAACCCAATGTGCTTCCGGGATGCCAGTGCAGACCGGCATTTCGCGCCGCTCGACCAAGACAAACCCTTCGTCTCCGCCGACATGCCCCCAGCGTTCAAATTCGCCGCAATCAAAATCAAAGGATTTGTAGCGGACTGTCGTGACAAGCCCGCGTGTCGGCTCTGCCGCATGCTTCACTTTGACGCCGGGATGCAGTTTCACATAAGCATCAAGCCAGCGATCAAATTGCATATCGGTAAAGGCGGTCAACTGGAATGTATCGGCTTCGGGCGGCACAGGATGGGCATAATCATACATGATATTGTTTGGCCGCAAGACTAGCGCTCCCGGTGTTTCCGCCAGCTCCTGCTCAAGGTCAAAATGCGCCAGCACCTCGCCAAATCCCGCATTGCCGAGCGGGACGCGCTTTGGACCAACAGAGATTTCAACCGAGGAGCCGACGCCAAGGCCGTACAAAATCGACCGGGCATCCTCATCCTTGAACCGGTATCCGCCTTTCTGATTGAAGCGGGTGGCGCTATCGAAATCCGGCATTGCATAGTAGGTTTGAACCGCACTTTTCCCGTTTATCTCAGGGTATCGGATGGTCAGCGAAGCAATGGAAGGCCGTAGCACAGCATCGGGGGCTGGGTTGGCAGGATCGAACAGCCGGAATTCGGGGGTTGCATCGCGAAAGGGGTAGTGCCGGATTTGCAGCAAGGGAATGCCGCCAACGGCAGGCAGCGCATCGATGGCGTCAACGGTGCGAACCGCGGTGCAGACATGTTCGTTGTCGCACCCCGCAATCCAGCCGCCAAATTGGCGCGCCTGCGGCTGCAGGCAGCTTGAAAGCATCAATGCGGTGATGAAGCTGCAAATTGCATCGCTCATGGCCCGCTATCCGGTCCGTTGAGCACAGGCGCACGATAGGTGATGATCCAGCCTTCCGGTCCGATGCCCGTCCCGCATGTCGGCATGTACCGCTTTTCGACCAGCTTCATTTCGCCTTCCCCCCAGGCATAGGCGCGGTACATGCCGCAATCCTCTGTAAAGCTCTGCCAATGTCCGTAATAATGGACCATGCGCAAATAGCCGCTGCTGTCGTCAAACCAGCTGTTGAAAGGCCGCACGTCCGTGTCACCATCTTCAAATGTGATGAAGGAAGGCGGAGCGCCTTGCGGTCCGGATACGGCCCAGAAACTGATGGGGTTCAAGCCTTCATCGCCGCATGCAGCACGCCATAGGGTGGCGCCGCTGATAAGTCGCCATGCCTGCATGGAACTTCCCATATGCCCCTTGGGACAGCGTTTGGCGATGCCGCGCAAAGCTGGATGGATGACAGGCTTGTCAATCCGTGCAGCGGGAATCGGGGTTATGGCCGCGGTCGAATTCAGTTGCTGTGGGGGTAGCGCACGCCATTGAGCCAAAAGCCCGCTCACATCGGCAAAGCCTTTGCGGGGCACGTCATAGTGCATCGCCTTGCTGTAAACATGAACCACATCTGATCCACTGGTATCGAGCAACTGTTCCTGCAGCTTATGGGCTGCAAGCTGTGACAAGCCCTCTAGCATTTCGCTGCCGCGCCAGATCTGGATAGATTGCGCATCGGAAATTTGGTCGGTGAATGTCATCTGGATGTGAACCGGTGGCTCGCCGGAATCGGATTCGCGCAATAGTGCAACTGCCCTGCATGTCCCCAAATTGTCGCAGCCGACCGCCCATTCTCCATAGAGCAAAACATCGCCTTGCACGCGCACGGCATCGTCCATTGGCTCTGCGGCTTCGCTGCTCGCGCATCCGGCAAGTATGCGGAAGAGCAGCGCCAGCGGCCAGAGCTTGCGGGGCCAGCGACCCTTACTCATCGGGGCCCGCGCCATCAGTCGGTGTAAAATGCGTGCGGATCCAATTGTGCGGCTCCAGCCCCTTGCACAAGGGCATTTCCCGCCGTTCGAGCAGCTGCCAGCCATTATCGGTATAACCCCAGGCGCGGAAGGTGCCGCAGTCTGCGCGGCCCGGCTGATATTGGTAGGACCGCAATATGCCAAAATCCCAGTCAAAGATCGCATTTTCCAGCCCCTGTGTACCTGCACGCACTCCGCCATCGCGTGGCTCAGGAAGATCGAGCGGCACCGCCAAAGCCGAACCATCGGGTGCCATCTGCCAATAGCTGCGCGTCAGCGATCCATCGTCGCATTGGTAGCTCCAAAGCTCCGCGCCACCGGAGAAAATATAGCGCCGCATGTCCATCATGATGTCGACAGCACAGTTTTTGTTCGCAAAGATGGGCGCGAAGCCCGACACCATCACCGCCTTCGCCGGGCGGCGGCGGTGTTTGCCCGCAACGGGCATGGTGCTGCCGTCAGGCAATTCGCCGGGAAGATCATCGATGGCTTTGTCTTCCAGTTCGCGGAGCAGCTGCGAGCGCCGCTTTTGCATGCCGACATAGGCCATTTGGAACCGGTCAGCGGGAAACCTTATGGCGACACGGCCTGTCGCGGAATCAACCCCGGCTAGCGTCAGTCCCTTTTCAAGGGCGTTCAGCACGAAATAAGCCTCGGCTTCGGCTAGCATCGTTGGCGTATAGCTGTGGAGGTGGTCGCTTTGTTTGCCGTTGGCGCTCAGTTTAAAGCGGTGCGGTTTGCGCATGTCTCCATTTCGGGCCATATCCAGGTCAGTAACCGGGCGGATTTCGATGGTTGGCGCGATGCCGGCTTGGCCGGAAAAACTGACCCGGACGCCCATATCCGCAGTCTTAGGGCCGTCGCCATCAATGGCGACAATCGTAGCCGGAAAACCTAGCATCTCGCACTGGGCCTGATTGTCGCAGCCGACAAGCCAGTCGCCATATCGCTGCACCTCACCGCGCAACAGCTGGTAATCTGGATGCAGTGATTTTGCGCAAGCGCTGGCGTGAGGCGGAATTAGCAACCCCACCAAGGCGGATGACAGCGTTGCCACTGCCACCCGCCCGCGCGACTGGCGAAGGGACTGTGGGTTCCCATTCGCCAGCCGGGGTGCGCCCCGTAGGGAGTTAGAAGGCGAAGCTGACACCGGCCTGGACGGCGTGACGATCGGTCTTGCCGACTTCGCCGCGATAGCCTGCACTGAGCGTTACGCCGCCGCGTGTCGTGTAGTCCAGCGCCAGTCCAAACAGCCCCTGCAACGTGTTCCGCGTATCGCCCTGCAAGACGATACCAGCATTGCTGACCGCAAAGGTGACCGGAATTTCGCGGTCGCCCAGCGTGCCAAGATAGCGGGCGCCAAGGTCAACACGCAGATCGAGGCCGTTCGATGTTTCTTCACCACCCTGATCGCCATCCCAAAGGCTGGTCTTGGCGGTCAGCTTGGCCTGTCCTTCCAATGTGCTGGTCTTCAGATCGCCCAGCGTGAGACGCAGCGGGCTGGTGCCACTTTCGGTATAGCCATCCTGCTTTTGCCGGATATAGCTGCCGCGTGCGTTGGCGCTGAAAGCAAAGCCGCCTGCGGAACCCAGCGGCAGGCCCAGTTCAGCAAAGCCGCCAAAGATCTTTGAATCCGTGCTGCCATCGACACTGCCGGAGAAGCCGTTGAAGCTGACATTGCGGAGCGTATCCTGATCAACCTTTCCATAGAGCATGCCGCCGCCCAGCGTGAAGCCGGTACCCGAATAGCGCGCCGTCAGGCTGCCTAGCAGGCTAGACTGATCGCCGCCGCCGCCATTGGCACCAAGCGTAATGTCTCCCTTTGCCCAGCCAATGGCGGCTCCCAGCGTAACCGCATCGCCAACCGCAAAGTTGATGCCACCGCTCAGGCCGCGTGTGTCATGATCATAGGCCAGCGTAGTTCCCGAAGCACTGCGTTTGCCCCATGCGCCAAAGCCGTTGACCCAAAGGCGGTTTCCATCACCATGGCGGACATCACCGACGCCGATGCTGTCGATAAAGCCCAGAGCAGTGTCCGCTGCGGCAAAGGATTGCGCGTTGAAGGTGGAAGGACGAGCCGTGAGCACCGACGGTGCCATGAAGGCACGGTTGGGTTCATAGACCACAGCCAGCGGCAACAGCGCACCTAGCGTTTCGACCGTCGTGAATGTGCCGGTCAGCGTGCCTCCGGTGCGCAGGAAGGTACCACCCTGCCCCTCGGCCCCACCAATCGAAACAAAGCGCAGCGTGCCGCCATTCAGCGTCGCGTTACCCGTCACATCAAGCAGGTCGATATTACCCGCACCGTCAAATTCGATTTCCAGAACCGAATTGGCGTTGTGCGTGTAATTGCCCTGCACCGTCAGCGTACCGATGCTGTTGCCCGGAGCAACCGTGCCGTTGTTGGTCAAATTGCCGATGATCCGCCCGGTTCCATCGAGCGTGGCATTGGCCCCTACCGTGACATTGCCGGTGCCGATGGTATTGATCCGCGTACGCCCGGCATTCAGGTTCAGGCTGCCGATGCTGAAATTATTGGCAAAGGTCAGCTGGCCGGTGCCAAGCTTGTTGAAGGTGCCAGCGCCGGTCAGGCCATTGCTGAAGGTTGTGGCGCTGTTATTGGTGTAATTCAGCGCCGCACCGCTGGCGATGCTGACCGTGCCGGTACCCAGAGACGCATTACCGGTAACGTCAAGGCTGCCGCCCTGGATATCGACGCCGCCCGTATGGGTGTTGGTGCCGGTCAAGGACCCGACGCCAGACGCCGTCTTCACAATCTGGCCTGCGCCCGAGACATTGTTCGCGAGCGTGACGTTGCCAATGCCAAGGGTAGCCCCGCTGAGCACAACAACATTACCCGTGCCAAGCCCCTGCCCATTGTTCAGGCCAATCCGGCCAGAGTTGATCAGCGTTCCGCCGGTGTAGGTGTTTGCATTGGTGATCACGACACTACCCGTGCCGTTCATCGTCAGGCCGCCAGCGCCGCTGATCAGATTCGACATGACTTCGGTAGTCGCGTTGGTGAAGACCAGCTGCGTGTCTGCCGCTGTGGTGACGGGGCCGCCGCCCAAAGCCGCAGCGCTGCCGACCAGCACCCGCCCGCCAACGATATCCACACCGCCGGTCAGACCATTGCTGAGCAGGGTCAGGTCGCCGGTGTTCGATTTGCGCAAAATGCCCGCACCGGTAACCGTCGAAGTCAGCGTTTGCGCTGTAGCGATCGACAGATCGAGCGCCGCGCCCGCCTGCACCGAGATGGGCCCGGTGCCGAGGAAGCTGACATCGGTAACGCGGATCGCACCCTGCTGGATATCGGTGCCACCGGTGTGGCTCAGACCGGTAGCAACAAAGACCGTGCCCGTGCCAGTCTTGATCAGATTGCCCCCGCCCAGCACGGTGTTGTTGAACACGGTGAAATTGGCAGTATCGAGTTGCAGGGTCCCAGCATTGGCGATCGACACAATCCCGCCGCCGATATTTTGGGTACCGGCAATTTGCAAAATGCCATCGTTGATCAAGATTGCGCCGGAAAAGCCGGTGCCGTCGCCGGTCAGGATTGCACGGCCAGTGCCGATCTTCTCAAAATCCCCGGCTCCTGACAGACTGGCCGCGACGGTTGTTGTCGTCGTTGCGTCCAACTGCACACTGGTCCCGCCATTGATCAGCAGCGTGCCTGAGCCAAGTGAATTTCCATTGGTGACAAAAAGTTGCCCTGCATCGATCTGGATTGTGCCGGTGAAGGCAGAGTTGTCACCATAGAATTCGACGACGTTGGACGCGGTTTTGCGCACCAACCCGGAGCCGGTCAGGTTGTTGTTGAGGATGATTCCGCCAACGCCCAGCTCTGCGCCGCTATCGATCTGGATGTTCCCTGTGCCGAGCGCATCACCGGTGTTCAGCCCAAGCCGACCCGCCCGGATAATCGTGCCGCCAGTGTATGTATTGGCCGCGTCGAGCACGACATCGCCGCTGCCTTCTTTAATGAAAGAACCCGCGCCGGTCATGAACGAGGTTGTCTGCAGCAATTGACCTGCACCATTATAGTTGAGGATCAAACTGCCATTGGCATTGGCGACGACTTGACCGGTGCCGAGCCGTGCGAAACTGTCAACGCGAACCCCGCCCTGATCGATGAGCGTGCCACCGGTATAAGTGTTCGTGCCGGTTAGCGTCAGCACCCCGGTGGCGGTTTTTGCGAGGACAAGGTCGCCAGTAATGTCGTTGGCAAGCGTCTGCGCTCCGACATTGTCGATTTGCAGGATCACGCCGCCCGTCGTGGAAGTAACAGCGCCTGTCCCCAGCGCATTGACATTAGCGACGCGCAAACTGCCGCTGCGGATGTCAATGCCGCCACTGAATGTATTGTTGCCGGTCAAGTCACCGGTGCCGACGCCAGTATATAGGATCCGGCCAGTGCCGCTGATGTTGTTGGCCAAGGTGAAGTCGCCAAAGGTCAAGCTGCTGCTATTGAGCACGATGTTGGCGGTGCCCATGGCATTGGCGTTGGCCAGCGTGGCATTGGCCGCATTCACGTTGAACGTGCCGCTGAAGCCAGAGCTATTTCCATTATAGGTGTAGTCACCAATGCTTTGCGTAAGCGTGCCGGTGCCAGAAAAATTATGGCCAAGAGTGAATGTTCCGAATTGCGCAAGTTCGGCGGTTGCCGTGTTAGTGATAATGACATTAGCGGTGTTCGAACCAAGCGCTGTCAGCTCGTCAAACTTGACAATGCCTGAGCCGGAAATGCTAACAAGATTATAGCTTCCCGTGCCTCGCATAGTGAGAGTCGAGATACCGCTGTTGAAAATGCCGGTTTCAAAATTATTCGCGATCACATTGCGCGTGACCGGCGTTCCCGACGCGACAAAGCTCATCGTATCGAAATCGGCACCGCCGTCAAAGACCATTGGATTGGCCCCGCCCGATACAGCAAGATTGGCCCCAGCCGCGATGATTACTTGGTCATCGCCAGCGCCTCCGGAAAAGGCCAGGCCATTGGCTTGAACGTTCAAATTGCCCGCCACTGCAAGCGTCTGGTTGCCGGCGCCACCTGTGACCAAATAGGCACCCGCCGGCCCCGCTGTTCCGGTGAGTGTAGCGCCTGAATTGATACTGAATATCTGAGCTTGGCCAGCTCCCGCGGACAAATTTATGTTTCCAGCGACGGCAGTAACAACTGCGGGCGAAAAGATCGACATGGACATTTGGTCGCCTGTCAACGTCGCCGTGAGATTGGTGATGTTGCTCCCGATCAATAGGTCGCCATTGGTGCCCGAGTTGTTGATGGTCACATTTGACGATGCGCCGCCAACGAGCACAATATTATTGTTGTCCCCGTTGGCGTTGACCGTCAGGTTGTTCAGCACTCCTCCCGACTGGGTTTGCAACGTGTTGTTGTTGCCATTGATAGTAACCGTACTGTTGTTGAGCGTACCGGTAGCACCGGATACCTCAACGAGAACCAGGTTGGCGTTCACACCAATTGTTTGACCAGTGTTTGGCCCGGTGCATGATACCTGATTGCCGTCTGTTGTAATGTTGTTCAGCGGATCCGGCAGGCTCGGCACACACGCTGCCTGCGCCTCACCCGCCATCAGCAGCGACAGGATCGATGCAGACGCCAGCAGGCCAAGGCCACGGACAAGCTTTTGATTTTTGGAAACGCGAACAGCAGGCATGGGTATCCCCTTTGGTTATGGATTACCCTGCCTCACTCTCACCCGGCGCAGTTGCATCATATCCCCACAGAAAGAGGGGGTCGGGCTCGCCGCCCCAAAAGAAAAGGCCCCGATCCTGCGACCGGGGCCAAAGGGTGAGATCGACGCGTTAGCGACCTCGGGGAATGACAGGAGGAGCTAATCCCTGTCGATACGGATAAGCTTCGCCTGAATAGCCTCAAACACCGCCTCACCGCGCGATTTGACCTGCAGCTTGCGGTAAATGCCCTGCACATATTCGGCGACGGTATAGGGCGACAGGTTCATGATCCGCGCCGCTTCCTTCCGGCTCAATCCGCGGGCGAGATATTCCAGCAGTTCGCGTTCGCGTGGGGACAGATGCGGGGCATCAGGTTCCGCGGTTTCAGCCACCGGCTCATCGCGGACAAGACTGAGCAAATGGCTTGCCGCCCGTGCGCTGATCGGCGTTTCCCCCGCAAGCGTTGCGCGCACATGCGCGAGCACCATGTCAGCACTGGTGTCCTTCAATATATAACCATCAGCCCCGGCCTTCAGCGTATTGAGCACGCTCGCTTTGTCTTCAAACACCGTAAAGACCAGCACCCGGCAACCCGGCACCTTCGCACGGATCGCCTCGATCACGCTGATCCCGCTGCCATCGGGCAAGCCAAGATCAAGCAGCGCCAGATCGGGCGTCAGATCAACCAGCGGCAGGCCATCGGCCAGATTCCCCGCATCGCCGACCACCTCTATCTCCTCCGCCGCCGCCAAGGCGCCAATGGCATAGTTGCGCAGCCGCTCATCATCCTCAACGATGATGACGCGCGCCTTTCCCTTGGGCATGGTTGCAGCCGGGTGGGTCTCGAACTCGCTCATTGCGTCATTGGTGCCTGCTGCCTTCAACATTGTCCATCCTGCTTTGCGCATCAACCGGCGCCATAGATCAGCCAAAGGCCGCCATGCCTTTCCGCGCCTCTATTATATTGTCTGCCAGATGCCCTGCATCGGCACCAACGCGGATTGCGGCCTCATAATTTTCCAGCGCAGACGCATAGTCCTTTTCCAGATGGTAGCAGACGCCAACCTGCTCGAGCGCGTCCGCCAGTTCCGCCGGATAATCCCGCGAAATGGAAAGCCATGCCTCACGGCCCTTCGCAGTCTCATTCGCAAGCACCAGCTTGATCGCCGCCTTTCGCCTGGCGTCGTTGCTGTTGTTATCGGCATCATTACCAAGCGCGCGTTCAAACAAGGCGCTGACATAGGCTGCTTGCTCTTCTGCCTTGGCTACCGCCTTTGCAGCCTTTTCCTCTGGCGTGCCGCCACCGAACAAATTGCTCCAAAAACCCATGGACTCGTCCCTTTGATGATCGTGCGCTGAACAAACCATAGCCGCAGCCACCGATCATCCCCGCCAGATGAGGGGATATGAGAGCCGCTATAAAGGCCGCATCAAACCCCCATCGCACTGTGGAGGGAATGAAGATGCGTAACCGGCTGATTATATCGATTGCTGTGGCGTCAGTGGCGCTGGCGGCCGCAGCAGGGGCGCAGCGCGATCCAAGAGACCGCTTTGAACGGAACAAGCCGCAGGTGGTTCAACCGCAGGCGCAAAAGCCGCAAAGCACGGCGATGATTCAGGATCAGGGTGTGCACAATGCCGTCCATGCCGCGCATCAAAGCCAGATTGTCTTCACCCGCACAGACCTTGGTATCGGAGCCATCACCGAAAGTGCCATTGTCTCTGACTTCACGCTCGGCCAGCCGATGTTTTTCCGGGTCTTTACCGAACGATCAGCCGTAAACGCCATTGCTGCGGCAAATGGCAAGGCGGCATCCGACGTCTATGCCGATGGCGTAAGATACACCGCCCGCTTTACCATTGACGGCCAAGCTTTTGACACCGGAATCTTTCCCTGGGGTAATCCGTCGGATCATAAAACCTGGACGACCTGGCGCGGCCAGTTTGTGAGCAATATCGGTACACAGCGGACTCCGGGCACAGACGCATTCATGGAAATGTTGTCCAAGGCAACTGCCGCCGGGCTGCTGAAACCCGGCAAGCACAGCATCAAGATGGAGGTAATCCCGGAAACTGCCATCGGGAATGACCAGTTCATAAAGGCCGGCGTCGTTGCAAGCGGCACATTCAATCTGACTGTTCCTGCGGGCGCCTTTCAGCCAAGCAACACTGCCATTTGCGGCACGGGACGTGGTGCGACGGGCAGTGCGGCGCTGGAGGCACGTGCGCTGTCAGAGGCCAAGCGGATTTCGCGCAATCCGGATGTCACCCCAGTGCGCGCCGTAGGTATTGGCGAGAGCTGGGATATTGAGCGCAACGAGATTACCGGCATCCCCATTGAGCGGGAGACCACGGTCGCTATCCTCGCACGCGGTGCCAAATATTGCACCGCCAACGTCCATTATTTTTACGAAGATTATATGGGCGGTGGCAATTTCGGGACGTCGACAGCCAGCATCTCCATCAACCCTGCAGCGCCGCGTTACACCCCCTGCGGATGCCTGGGTTGAGCAGAGATTGGAAGGGACGACAATGAACCGGAAACCAAATACCCTGCTGGCCGCAATGCTGATCGCGACGGCCTCCGTCACGGCGCTTTCCGCACCTGCGACATTGCCGGAGGCCGATCAGGGCATCACCAACGCAATGCACGGCGAACGCGTGGGCCAGATCGTCTTCACACGATCCGACCTGACGCTGTCAGCGATCAACAACGGCAATCTGGCTAGCGACTTCACGCTTGGCCAGCCTATGTTTTTCAGGGTTTATATGGACAAGTCTGCCGTCAACCAGTTCGTGGGCAAGCCGGGCTTTACCACCCGCCAGAACATCGCGGACAACATCGTCTACATCGCCCGGTTCACCATCGGCGACACGATGATCGAAACCGAGTTCGACCGCTGGGGACTTTCGACCGAGCAAAATCTTTGGACCACCTGGCGCGGCCAGTTTGTCAATCCGGACAATAGTCCCGGCTCCGAAAGGCCAGGTTCCGAGGTGCTGCGTGAATTGCTTTCGCGGGCGACGGCCAAGGGCATGCTGACAAGCGGAACGCATCAGATCAAAATGGAGATCCAGCCCTTTGTCCGCGGGGGCAAGCCGGGACCTGAGCGGCTGGGGGATACCGGTCGGCGGCTGGTCGGACCAGTGGTTGCCAGCGGCAGTTTCAATCTCTCCATTCCGGCAGGCGCATTTGCGCGCAGCAATCGCTCCGTTTGTGGCAAACAGCCGACGTCATCGAACCCGTCAACAGAACAATATGCCCTGTCGTATGCGAAACGGACATGGCCCGATGCAGGTGCCGCGCCCGTACGCGTCTATTCATCAGGCGATACATGGAATGTTGAACGGAATGAACTGACTGGCATTCCGATTGAACGCTGGATGCTGGTAACCTTTCCGGCGAAGTCTGCCGGTTATTGCTACAATCGAACCTATGCCTTTATCGAACCCTTTGCCGGGTCCGGTTTTTCGTCAGCCAGTGGCAAATTGTCGCCCAATTCCGAATTTGACTACATTCCCTGCCCTTGCGTTGGCTGAGGCAGAACATGCCATGTCTGTGGCGCTGGTTCGCGCCTGTATTTGCAACCGATAGTTTGAATTCCAATCAACAGAGGAACATCCGATGAAATATATGATTGCCATAATTCCCGCCCTCGCCCTCCTGTCCGCCTGCGGCGCCGCCGATGGCGAACTGACTCCAGGCAACTGGAAAAGCACGATGACGATGACCAAATTCGACATTCCCGGCGCACCAATCGCCATGGCGCAAAATGCCAAGGCCATGCTCGGTAAAAGTCAGTCTACCGATAACTGCGTAACGCCCGCAATGGCGAAGGCTGGCGTCAAGGACATGTCCAGCTCCATGCAGCAGGGCGACTGCAAGATGGAGGATTACAAGCAGGGCGGCGGTAAAATGTCTGGCACCATGATGTGCAAGGGCAGCGCAATGGGCGACACATCGATGAAGATGAGCGGCACTTATTCTGCCGAGAAAGTTGACATGACGCTCTCGGGCGAAATCAGCGACACCAAGCTGCCCGGCGGCAAGGCAAATATCGAAATGACGATCAACAGCGAACGCACCGGCGACTGCAAGAAGTAAGTCGTTGCTGACGCTGCACTATATTCCGGAAGATGAATGGCATGGTGAGCTTCGCGTTGAAGCCCGCCATGCCGGTTTTTGGGGGAGGGCCAGCGCGTGGTTCAATGCCGATGCGCTACGGCAATTTGTTGCACCGCTGAAAGCATGGCCACCCGCGGTCGATGAGCCGATCAAGCTGCAAGGCGGCTATTTCTCCGACAGCACCACCAGCAGCGCACCTGTTGAAACGTGTGTTGGGATCACCATCGGTCGTCGTGGAGCCAACGCTCGTTATTGGGTTGAAGTGCAGCTGTCCGAGCCCGATGACGAAATCCTGCCGCAATCCGCAACAGCTCGCTTTTTTGCCGAACCCTATGCACTGATGCGCTTTGCCGATCAGATTGAGGCGATGCTTGCCAGTGGCGGCAGTGCGGGTTTAGCAGCATCCATCGGCGGAGCGGGTCAGCCCGGCACCCTGACCGCACGCCAGAAGATTCAGCGCCCTTTCAGTCCGCTGTTCATTGAACTGCGCGAGGCGTGCAATGCTGTAATCTCGCGCATGGAGCAGGACAACACCCGCCCGCTTCCCCCGAACGACAGGCAAATGGGGACTGAGGAATGGGAGCAATATGATCCAGGCCTGATCATCGGCACCATCGACTGGGATGCTGGCCACTTGACCTTCAACTGGGCCGTCGATGACGAAAGCCCGATCCGCGCAGCCCGTTCGCCTGACTATATGCTCGACCTCTCCGCACTAAAACGCGAAGCACAGGCCACCGATCATCCCCGCGCCTGGTTTGAAAGCTATGCGCTCTTTCTTTTGTCAGCCGCGCAAGACCATCTTGGCGATTTCTTCCGCGACGGCCCGACCGACGACATCCCCTATGATCGACACATGATCTACGCCCGGGGCATGGCGGAGATCGCCGCCTGCCTATGGATCAAAAAGGTCGTCTTTCGCTACGACGACCGCCGCCAGAAGGGCCATGCAGTATGAGCTGGAAAAAAGCGCATCCGGACGAAGTCGGCGAAAGCATCCTCGTCTGCACCTCGACAAATTCTGACGAGATGGCCCTTGCCGTACGCGAGCTGATCAAGCGGATGGAGGCGGACTGGCTGGCGGCAGGCCATCCCAAGGCCGAGGCGCTGTTCATGGATGTCAACGCCACCAACGGCCACATCTTTTTCACGTGGGATCATCTGGATGGCGGCGCGGACTTCTATGCGGAAGGCTGGCCGACCTATTATCTGGAGCTGCCCGCGCTGTGGCAGGAATCGCTGGAGCATGAGCGCGGTGCGAGCCATTTCGACGATGCGGCGCATGTAGCGCTGTGCATAGAGGTCGGGCGGGTCCTGTGTGAGGCCGAAGAGACCGGCATCGAAGAAGACTATATCTATTACGAAAAGTTCGAGTGGCGCAGTTCTGCCGAGCGGCTGATCGTGTGATGGCCATCCAAGGAACGATCGCATGACTTGGAAGAAGGCCCGCTCCAGCGACGAGCGCGAAACCGTATTGATCTGCGATGCAACCGGCTTTCGCGACATCGGAAATGCGCTGACCGAAGTGATCGCGCGGATGGAGGCCGACTGGTTGGCGGACGGCTTTGCCAGGGAAGCGGCGGTCTTCATCGATATCAATGCGACCGAAGGCCATCTGATGGTGACCTGGGATATCAAGGGCGGCGGCGACATCTACGCCAACGACGCTTGGCCGACCTATTATCTCGAACTGAAGACGCTGTGGCGGGAGGCCGAGGACCATGCCGAGGGCGCGCAGCATTTCGACCGGCAGATGCATTTCGCGATCTGCTCAGCCGTGGAGGACATGCTGATCGCCGCCGAGGAGGCCGGTCAGCCTGCGTCCTATGAAGTTTACGAACTGTTCGAAGGCAGCACCAATGGCGCGCAGCGGGTG
>CAYVQO010000026.1:0-22083 GCA_964452835.1 uncultured Sphingorhabdus sp.
AGTTCAAATATGCCGCAGCGCCGCTCGCGCTCGGCCTCGCGCTGATCTCGGCGCCTTCCTTCGCGCAGGACGCCGAAGATGGTGCGGAAGAATCAGATGGTGCTGGTATCGTTGTAACGGGTTCGCTCGTGAAGCGTCCGAACGAAGATTCGGCTGCTCCGGTAACCGTTGTCGGCGGTGACGATTTCAAGGGCACGGGTGCCACTAAGGTTGAAGACCTTTTCAACGCCCTGCCGCAGATTATCGCTACGCAAAGCTCGGGCGTTTCGAACGGTGCTGACGGTACTGCTACCGTTGACCTTCGCGGCCTTGGCGTAAACCGTACGCTGGTGCTGGTTGACGGCCGTCGCCTGATGCCGGGTGGCATTGGTGGTGGCGCTGGCGCTGACTTGAACTTCATCCCCTCGGCTCTGGTTTCCAGCGTGGAAATCCTGACCGGTGGTGCATCGACCACTTATGGTGCGGACGCTGTGTCGGGTGTTGTCAACTTCAAGATGAACCGCGAATTCCAGGGCGTTCGTATTGATGGTCAGTACAGCTTCTATCAGCACAACAACAACAACGACATCCGCAGCATTGTGAACTCGCGTTTCACTTCGCCTGAAGGTTCAACGATCAATGGCGGCGCGTACGACGTAACGCTGGCTATTGGTTCGGAATTGGCTGACGGCCGTGGTAACATTGTTGCCTATGCTGGTCTGCGCAGCGAAACCGCGATCACGCAGGACAAATATGACTACTCAATCTGCACGCTGAACCCAAGCGGCCTGAACACCGGCGGTGTTACTGACTTTGCTTGTGGCGGTTCGGGTACGCCTGCGAATGCACGTATCGGCGGTATTTCCGCTGCTAACGCTGCGCTTGCTGGCCTTCCAGTGGCTGGCAGCTACACGTTGACTGGCTCAAACACGCTGATCCCTTATGTGGCTCTGCGCGACGCATTTAACTTTGCTCCGGCCAACTATTTCCGTCGTCCTTCGACCCGTTATTCGGCGGGCGTATTTGCTGACTATGAAATCAGCGAAGCGTTCAACCCGTATCTCGACGTGATGTTCATGGATTACAGCACCGATGCCCAGATCGCTCCTTCGGGCGCCTTCTTCGGCAACCGGACTGTGAACTGTGACAACCCGTTCATTAACGCTGGCGGTAATATCACGCTGGGCCGCGCCATTTGCGGTGCGGCGCTGGGAACCAACACCACTGCAACCTTCCTGCTTGGTAAGCGTAACGTCGAAGGCGGTAACCGTTTCAACGACATCGGTTTCAACCAGTTCCGCGTTGTCACCGGTATGAAGGGCGATATCAGCGACAATTGGTCCTATGACGTGAACGCGCAGTTCGGTCAGATCAAGGTTGCCAACACTTATCGTAACGACGTGTCCAGCACGCGTATCAACGAAGCGTTGCTCGTTGGCGGTACACTGGCCAACCCGGTCTGCCTCAGCGGCAATGCGGCATGCGTTCCCTACAACGTGTTCAATGCCAATGGCATCACCCAAGCAGCTGCCGCTTATATCGGTATCCCGCTGGTGATCACTGGCACAACCAAGGAAACGATCGTCAACGGCACCATGTTTGGTGACCTTGGCTTTACGCTGCCTTGGGCTGAAGACACTGTCGGCGTCGCATTCGGTGGTGAATGGCGCAAGGAAGAGCTGGCAACCCAGCCCGACCTGTCCTACATTAACGGCGATGGTGCTGGTCAGGGTGGCCCGACGCTGCCGATCGACGGTGCCTATTCGGTACGAGACCTGTTCGCCGAAGCCGTGATCCCGATTGTTCAGGGCAAGACCTTCTTTGAAGATCTGTCGCTGGAAGTCGGTTTCCGTAATTCAAGCTACAAGGTGCGTGGCAATGCTGGCACCAACAGCGAGAATACATGGAAAATCGCTGGTAACTGGTCACCGATTGAAATGCTGAAGATCCGTGGCTCGGTAAACCGCGCCGTGCGTTCGCCCAACATTGGTGAGCTGTTCGTCAACCAGTCCATTGGTCTGTTTGCCGGTACTGACCGTTGCACCGGCCCCGTTGTTGGCGGTCGCGTGAACGGCACCACCACAGGCCCGACGGCTGGTGGCGGCTTTACCGCTGCTCAGTGCGCTCTGACGGGTGTCACTGCTGCGCAGTTCGGTAACCTGGCAGTCAACACCGCACAGCAGTATAACCAGCTGGGTGGTGGTAATCTTGGCCTGACGCCTGAAAAGGCAGACTCCTGGACCGTTGGCTTCGTGCTCACGCCGAACCGCAACATCTCGCTGTCAGTCGACTATTATGACATCAAGGTGAAGAACGCGATTGGCGGCATCGGTGCGCAGGTCATCATTGACCAGTGCCTTGCTACCGGCGATCCCTTCTTCTGCTCAAAGATCACGCGTTCGCCGGCCTCGACCGGTCCGTCTGCGGGTTCCTTGTGGCTTGGTGAGCAGGGCTTTGTCGACAACCGCACCACCAACACCGGTTCGCTTGGTGCAAAGGGTGTGGACATCAATGGTGAAGCACGCTTCCCCATTGGTGAAAACAGCCTGACAGCCTCGCTGGTTGGTACCTACACCAAGTCGCTGACAGTGCAGCCGCTGACCAACGGGTTCAGCTACAATTGTGCTGGCTATTACGGCATCACTTGCGGCAACCCGATTCCGGAGTGGAAGCATGCTGCCAAGCTGCGCTTCGCTACCGCGAACGACTTCGCTGCAACGCTGACCTGGCGCTATGTTGGTCCTGTCAAGCTTGACGTGATCAGCCCCGATGGCGATCTGAACGGCATTGGTGATGGTCTGCAGGCTCCGACCGGCAATGTTGACGAGAATCTGAAGGCCGAAAATTATTTCGATCTGCTCTTCTCGATCCCGCTGAAGGATACCATCGGTTTCCGTCTTGGCGTGAACAACATTCTGGATAACGATCCGCCGCTGATCAGCCAGGCTTCGCTTGGTGGCTTCGGTAACGGTAACGTCTTCCCGGGTACCTATGACCATCTGGGTCGTTACATCTTCGTGGGTCTGACCGCTGACTTCTAAGTCCGGTTGATCCAAAGAAACACGAAAGCGGCGGGGCAGAAATGCTCCGCCGCTTTTCTTTTGGGTGAAATGGATTTAGCGCAGACTGTATGGATGCAGCGGAATTTGAACGGCAGGCCGACGCCCGCGCACGCGAGCGTGACTTTGCAGGTGCCCGGCAATTGCTCGGACAGGCCGTTGCGTTCGATCCTGGAAATTTTGGTGCCTGGATGAAGCTGGCCGCAATGGCAAATGCCATGGGCCAACCCCAAGCGGCGCTGGACGCGGCCAATGGTGCCCTCACGGTTTGCCCGCTAGATGTCACTGCGCTGCTGATGCGGGCAATGCAGCTGCATGCCCTTGGGCAGGTGGACGCGGCAGGCGAAGCCTATGGTCGTGCTCTTGCGCAACTGCCCGATGCCTATCCGCCGCAAATGGAAGCCGTGATTGCAACAGCGCGGCAACGTTATGCCGACTGGCAGCAGCGGCAATTTCGTGCGTTGGTGGCCAAGGTAGAAGCTGTAACGCCAATGACGGCTAAGCTTGAGCAATTCATCACGTCGGCGCTCCACATGCAGCCCATGGCGCGCGAAGGGCCAACGCATTATTGCTATCCCGGTCTGGGCGAGGACGGTTTTTATGCCAATGCCCTTTTCCCATGGTTTGCCGAACTTCGCACTGCAACTGATGCCATTCAGGCGGAATTTGAAACGGTGGTGAAAGCGGAAGCGGCACAACTCGTGCCCTACATCAATTACCCCGCTGGTGTTCCGCTGGACCAATGGACGACATTGAACAATAATCGGGATTGGACCGCCATCCACCTCATTCAAAATGGCCGCCTTGTTGAAGCCAATGCGCGCCATTGCCCGCAGCTCATGGCTTTGCTCGCACGCCTGCCGCAGCCTGATGTTGCAGGCGCAGGGCCGAACGCCATGTTCTCGCTGCTTGCCCCCGGCGCGCATATTCCGCCACATACGGGCATCGCCAACACGCGGCTGGTCTGCCACCTGCCGCTGATTGTCCCCGCAGGCTGCTGGTTCCGCGTAGTGGATGAAAAACGGCTATGGAAGCGGGGTGAACCATGGGTTTTTGACGACACAGTCGAACATGAAGCAATGAACCCCTCCGCAGAGCTTCGCGTCGTCATGATCTTTGACATATGGCACCCATCATTGGATCAAGAGGAGCGTAAGGGAATAAAGGCAGTGATCGAGGCGGGCGGGCAACTGCACGGGCTTTGACAATGTCCAATCTCGATCAGCAGTTTCGCGCATTGCAGCAAAGCCTGGCCAAGATTGCCAGCCTTGGCCTTGCGCAGACGAACGCCGCCACCAACTTCGCCATTGATGCCAATGCAGCGGGGCGGGCCGATTTGACGTTGGCATTGCTCGAACCACTTGCGGTGCGGGCGCCCAATGTTGCGAAAATCTGGCAATTGCTTGGCCTCGCCTGGCGCGAAGAGCAAGATATGGAAAAGGCAGCGGCCGCATTTGAACGGGCGAGAGCGCTTGCACCACAGGACCTGCGTATCGCGCTGGGGAAGGCGCAAGTCGCGCATGAAACTGGCCGTCCTGCAGCTGCACTATTTCAGGCAATCCGCAAGGCCGCGCCCTTGGATGGGGAACTGGCATTATCCACCGCAACGGCGCTGGTGCACGAGGGCGATCCTGCAGCCGGTGAGCAATTAATTGCCGATCTGGTGGCGCAGGAGCCAGCGTGGCACCGCGGGCTTGATGCGCTGGCGACGATGCGCTGGATGGCAGGCGATACAATCAATTTCGATCGTGCCTTTGCCGAAAGCGCACGGAAATGTCCGACGGATTATGCGCTGCGTTTCGCCTGGTACCGTGCAGTGGCACAGGTTGGGCAATGGGATAAGGCCGAGGCAATTATCGCCGAGGCGCGACGCGACTTTGGCGACCGGATCGAGCTTGATGCGATTGAGGCCAGTGCCGCAGCCGAACAAGGCGACGAGGCCCGGGCTGAGGCATTGTACAACAGGCTAGAGACGCTGGATAATTTAAGCGCAAAAGTTGGCCATATCCGCCATTGCCTGCGCACAGGACAATTGGACCGTGCCTGCGCACTGACTGCACCATTGTTGCAAACACCGGGCGCAGTGATGGTGTGGCCTTACGCCTCAACAATTTGGCGTTTGCAGGGCGATCCGCGTGCCGCCTGGCTGGACGGCGATCCACCCTTCATCCGCCATTATGATCTCCCGGTTTCCGATCAGGAACTCGCAAAGCTGGCCGATGTGCTTCGTCGTTTGCACCTGATGCAGCACCACCCGCCGGAGCAATCTTTACGCGGCGGCACACAAACGCAGGGGCATTTGTTACTGCGGCTGGAACCCGAACTGCTGGCGATCCGCGCGCTGATATTGGACGCGGTGCGAGACTATGTCGCAGGCCTGCCGCCGTTCATGGAAGGCCACCCGCTGCTCGGAACCCCGCGCGATGCATTGCATTATGCGGGCGCATGGTCAGTGCGGTTGGCTGCTCAGGGCTTCCACGTCGTTCATACCCATCCTTTTGGCTGGATCAGTTCCGCTTTTTATGTCGCGTTGCCGGAGCGGATGGGGCCGGGCAATTCCGGCTGGCTGCAACTCGGCGCGCCGCCGCCCGAATTGCGGCTCGATCTGCTGCCTTATGCAGAAATCGAGCCCAAGCCGGGGCGGCTGGCGTTGTTTCCGTCGACCATGTGGCACGGGACGGTGCCCTTTGACGATGGCGAACGATTGACCATCGCTTTTGATATGCGAGTGCCGTCGCGGTGACTAGCTGACCGAAAATTTCAGTTCGCCGTCGCCTTCCTCGACTGTCACAGTCGATCCGTCCGGCACTTCGCCGCGCAGTAACAAGTCCGCCAGCGGATCCTGCAAATGGCGCTGGATGGCGCGTTTCAGCGGGCGAGCACCATAAACCGGATCATAGCCGACCCGTCCCAGCCACGCCTTCGCCTTATCCGACAAGGCGATGGTGATTTTGCGGTCCTTTAGCAGTTTTTGCACGCGGCCAACCTGAATTTCGACAATGGGCGCCATATGCTGCGCCGCCAAACGGTGGAACAATATTATCTCATCCAGCCGGTTCAGGAATTCAGGTCGGAAATGCCCGCGGACGATTTCCATAACCTGCGGTTCGGCTTTCTCGACATCTTCATCATCGCCCAAGGCCGCCAAAAACTGGCTGCCAAGATTCGAGGTGAGGATGATCAAGGTGTTTGAAAAATCAACCACACGCCCTTGTCCGTCGGTCAGGCGGCCGTCATCCAAGACCTGCAACAGCACGTTGAACACATCGCTGTGCGCTTTTTCAACCTCGTCAAACAGAACAACCTGATACGGTCGGCGACGCACCGCCTCGGTCAATACGCCGCCTTCGTCATAGCCGACATAGCCCGGAGGCGCGCCGATCAGACGCGATACGCTGTGCTTTTCCATGAACTCGCTCATGTCGATACGCACCATCGCGGCGTCATCGTCGAACAGATATTGCGCGAGGGCCTTGGTAAGCTCTGTCTTGCCGACACCGGTGGGGCCTAGAAACAGAAAACTGCCCAGCGGACGGTTGGGGTCTTGCAAGCCCGCGCGCGAACGGCGGACAGCCTTTGACACCGCATCGACGGCGTCTTTCTGGCCGATAACGCGCGCGCCAAGCCATTCCTCCATTTTGAGAAGCTTTTCGCGCTCGCCTTCCATCATCTTGTCAACAGGGATGCCGGTCCAGCGCGAAACCACGCTGGCGATGTCCTCGCTGGTCACTTCCTCGCGTAGCATGGCATTGCCAGCGGCTGCGACGGCCTCGTCCAACTGCTTTTCCAGCCCCGGTATGGTGCCATATTGCAGCTCACCTGCCTTGGCCAAGTCGCCTGCGCGCTGTGCCTGTTCCAGCTCAATCCTCGCAGCATCTAGCGCTTCCTTGATCTTCGATTCAGCCGAAATCTTCTCCTTTTCGGCCATCCAGCGCGTGGTCAGTTCCGAAGATTGCTGCTCCAGATTGGCGAGCTCCGCCTCAAGTGTTGCCAGCCGGTCTTTCGACGCATCATCGCTTTCCTTTTTCAGCGCCTCCCGCTCGATTTGCAACTGCATGATGCGGCGGTCCAGATTCTCAATTTCTTCCGGTTTCGATTCCACTTCCATCCGCAGCCGCGATGCGGCCTCGTCCATCAGGTCAATGGCCTTGTCGGGCAGGAACCGGTCCGAGATGTAGCGGTGGGATAGCGTCGCCGCACTCACCAGCGCGCCATCAGTGATACGCACACCGTGATGCAGTTCATATTTCTCTTTCAGCCCGCGCAGGATGGAGATGGTATCTTCCACCGTCGGCTCGCCGACAAATACAGGCTGGAACCGGCGTTGCAGCGCAGGATCTTTCTCAACATGCTTCTGATATTCATCGAGCGTGGTTGCCCCGATGCAGTGCAGCTCGCCCCGCGCCAATGCAGGCTTCAGCAGGTTGGACGCATCCATTGCCCCTTCGCCTTTGCCCGCGCCAACCAGCGTGTGCATTTCATCGATGAACAGGATGATGTCGCCTTCAGCCTGCTTGACCTCATCCAGCACGCCTTTCAGCCGTTCTTCAAACTCGCCGCGATATTTGGCACCCGCAATCAGTGCGCCCATATCAAGCGAGAGAAGTTTGCGATCCTTAAGACTGTCGGGGACATCACCATTGGCGATACGGATAGCAAGGCCTTCTGCAATGGCCGTTTTGCCTACACCTGCCTCTCCGATCAGCACCGGATTGTTCTTAGTGCGTCTTGCCAATATCTGAATGGTACGGCGAATTTCCTCGTCACGGCCAATTACAGGGTCAAGCTTGCCCGCACGCGCCACCTCGGTCAGGTCACGTGCGAACTTTTTCAGCGCATCATAGCGATCCTCTGCGCCGGACGTGTCGGCCGTACGTCCACCACGCAATTCGTTGATTGCCGCGTTCAGTGCTTCGGCCTTTACACCGGCATTGGCAAGTGCCTTGCCAGCGGCGGTGGTGGTTGCCAGCGTTAAAGCCAGCAGCATTCTTTCTACGGTAACAAAGCTGTCACCTGCCTTTTGCGCGACTTGCTCCGCCTGATCCAGAACACGCACACTGTCATTATCCAGTCCCGGCGTCTGCTGCGCCCCGCCGCCCGTGACAGCAGGCACCTTCGCCAGCGCGGCATCTGTATCGCGCAGAGCTGTTGCCGCGTCGCCACCCGCCGCCTTGATCAGTCCGGATGCCATGCCCTGCTCATCTTCAAGCAAGGCCTTGAGCAAATGTTCGGGGCCAATACGCTGATGGTTCATGCGAATGGCAACGGTCTGCGCGCTTTGCAGGAAGCCCTTGGCGCGATCTGTAAATTTTTCCAGATTCATGTCTCTGTACGATCCCTCGTCTCTACGCTTCCCCACAGGCGATTTAGGAAGCCTCAGCCGAAGATGTAATGTTGCATTTTTATCACACAAGAGGTGACGTTAATGTGGAACGTTAATTCATCGACATTTACCAATCTGCAACGCCTTTCGGCGTAGCGTTGCATGGCATGCTAATGGCCTTATGGAAATTTGGATTTGAGCAGTCGTTTCGCTTGGGGGAAAAGGGGCACGGAGCCTGCATCGCCAGATGGTTCTGGCGGGCTGCTTGGCGCGTTCCGGTCACAGCCGAGCGGACGGAATTCCGCGCAACCGAGTCAATTGAACTCGAAGGATGCACTCGCGCTTTTGCGCAATTTTGAAGATAGCGAGCGCGGTTGGTTCTGGTCAACCAATGGCGACGGCGAATTGACCTATGTTTCAGAATCAGTCTGCAAGATCCTTGGTCGGGAAATTTCCGCCCTGATCGGCTGCTCTTTGCTTGAACTATTTTATCCGCCGCAACGTGGAGATGAACAGCAGCGGACATTGCCCTTCATCCTGACCAAGCAAACCAAATTTGATGAATTGCCGTTGCAGGCACGCACCAATGATCGCGAAATCTGGTGGGCTGTTTCAGGTAGGCCGAGCCATGATGAGTCTGGAAAATTTCTGGGTTATCGGGGTAGTGGCAGCGACATTACCGCGCAGCGCCAGTCAGCGCAGGATAATACCAAGCTTACAACCTATGATCCGCTGACCGGTTTGCTCAACCGGCATCGCATGTCAAAGCTGCTGGATACAACATTGCAGGCGTTCAAGGCACAGCAGCGGTCTTGTGCAGTCATGTTGATCGATTTGGATCGCTTCAAACAGGTCAATGACACGCTTGGCCACCCCGCAGGCGATCAATTGCTGAAACAGGTGGCCGAACGTCTGGTCAAGGTAGTCGGGGACCGGGAAAAGGTTTGCCGACTGGGTGGCGATGAATTCCAGATCATCCTTCAGGATACTGATGATCGGGGTGCACTGGGCGATCTTGCCGCAGAAATTATCGACAGCGTTTCACAGCCCTATTCGATTGAAGGCAGCCGTTGCATAATCGGCGCATCGATCGGGATAGCAGTGGCTCCTTTTGACGGATTCATTAGCGAAGACATCATCCGCAACGCTGATCTTGCGCTTTATGCCGCCAAAGGGTCGGGACGAGGACGTTTCCGTTTCTACTCAGGCGATCTGTTGCAGGCGGCTGAAGACCGGCGCACGCTAGAGGAAGATTTGCGGGACGCGCTGGAAAAGGACCAGTTGCATTTGGTGTACCAGCCCGTGGTGCAGGCAAAAACCAACATTGTGACAGGCTTTGAAGCGCTCTTGCGCTGGGAGCATCCTGAACGCGGGCCGATTTCGCCTGCCTTGTTCATCCCCATTGCCGAAGAGGCAAATCTGATCTCCAAACTGGGCGAGTGGGCGCTTAATAGGGCCTGCCAAGACGCAGCCCAATGGCCGTTAAAGATCAAGGTCGCCGTCAATGTATCGCCAGTGCAATTTGCCGATCAGGGCCTGCCAAAAATTGTCAAAAAGGCGCTCTCCACATCGGGCCTAGCCAGTGAGCGGCTGGAACTGGAAATCACGGAAAGCGTGTTTCTGGAGGGCACGACCAACACTGACAGAATGTTCGCAGCATTAAAGCGGGTTGGCGTGCGATTGGCGCTGGATGATTTTGGCACCGGCTATTCCTCGCTAGGCTATCTAAAAACGGCCCCCTTCGACAAGATCAAGATTGACCAAAGCTTTGTGCGCGGGGCGACTGAGCCTGGATCACGCAATGTGGCAATTATTTCTGCCATTGTTGCGCTTGCTGAGGCGCTGGACATGGAAACCACTGCCGAGGGCATCGAGTCGATGGATCAGCTCGAATTGATCCGTAGCCTGAATGTCAGCCATATACAGGGTTATTGTTATAGTAAGCCCGTGAGTCATGACAAACTTTGCGCGCATTTTTCCAACGGAGATTGGCAAATTGAACCATCAGGCCCGCCTCGGCAGCGTGGCGAGCGATTGTCGATGTTCAAAAAGGTAAGCGCGATCCACGATAATCACAGCTATTCTGTGGTGATCAAGAACCTGTCGGTCTCAGGCGCGTTGATTGATGGCATATTGGATGTGCCGGTCGGCACAAAATTTGTCATCGATTTTGGCGAAGGCCAGCTGGCCTTGTCGACTGTGCGGCGGTCACAGGGGCAGCAGCAAGGAATTGAATTTGATGAAAGGCTTGTCAGCGATGGTAATGGCGGGCTTTGCACCAGCCGCCGGATCTCGCCCTATCTGATCGCAGCCGTAAGCAATGATGGCAATGCGCCGCAAGGCTTTTACCGCACCGCAAATGGTGAACTTGCTCCGAAAAGTCTTCCTGCCTTTTCAACCGTTTATGACTGGAAAGCCGCTTAGGGTACGACTGCATTGGCAGTTAGCTGTCCGCGCCCTAAATATGGCGTGTGATCGACTGGATATCCCCTCAACCCGAAGGCATTTATCTGCCATTGGCGGACTGCTGGGTTGATCCTTCGCGCCCTGCCGCAAGGGCGTTAGTGACGCATGGCCATGCCGATCATGCGCGTGGCGGACATGGCAAACTATGGGCAACGCCGGAGACGCTGGCGATCATGGCACTGCGTTATGGCGAAGCGGAGGCCAGCATCCCTATGGCCTATAGCCAGAGGATCGACATTGGCGGCGGCATCGTCGCCAGTTGGCATCCGGCGGGCCATGTGCTTGGTTCTGCACAGATATTGCTCGAGCAGGCAGGCGAACGGGTTGTCATCACCGGTGATTATAAACGCCGCACCGACCCGACCTGCGCACCCTTTGAACCCGTGGCTTGTGATGTGCTGATCACTGAAGCGACCTTTGGTCTGCCGGTATTCATCCACCCACCAATTGAAGCGGAAATGGCAAAGGTGCGGGCGGCACTTGCCGCCAATCCGGATCGCTGCGTGCTGATTGGCGCCTATGCGCTGGGCAAGGCGCAACGCGTTATTGCAGAGCTGCGAAGGGCGGGGCATCACCAGACGATCTATTTGCATGGCGCACTGGAACGGATGTGCGCGCTTTACGCCGACCATGGGGTAGAACTGGGCACACTTGCCCCTGTTGCAGATATGCCAAGAGACGCGCTGAAAGGGCAGGTCATCCTTGCCCCGCCGTCCGCGCTCAATGACCGTTGGAGCAGGCGTTTGCCTGATCCGATCACAGCGATGGCCTCTGGCTGGATGCGGGTGCGCCAGCGTGCCGTGCAGCGCAATGTGGAATTACCGCTGATCATCTCTGATCATTGCGACTGGGTGGAATTGACCGATACCATCCGGGAAATTGCACCATCCGAAACCTGGATCACCCATGGCAGGGAAGAGGCATTGCTGCACTGGTGCCAGCTCCATCAGTTCAAGGCACGGGCCCTGGAATTAGTTGGCCGGGAAGAGGAGGAAGAAGGCTGATGCAGGCCTTTTCCACCCTGATCGATGCGCTGATCTACACCCGTTCGCGCAATGGCAAACTTGCCCTGATTGCCGAATATCTGCGCGACACACCCGATCCTGATCGCGGTTGGGCGCTGGCCGCGTTGACCGATGGCCTCGACTTTCCAGCGGTAAAGGGGGGCACGATCCGGGCATTGGCTGCGACACGGGTTGATCCAGTGTTATTTGCCCTGTCACGCGATTTTGTCGGCGATACGGCGGAAACGGTCAGTCTGATGTGGCCAGAGCCAGCCGTATCAGCGTCCCCACCAACGGTCAGCGAGGCCGTTGCGGCGCTGGCTGCGATGACACGCAGTACCGTCAATGCCGAACTGGGCCACCTGCTGGACCGGCTTGATTCCAATGGCCGCTTTGCCCTGCTGAAGCTGGCAACGGGGGCTATGCGCGTGGGCGTTTCTGCGCGGCTGGCGAAGGCTGGGCTGGCGCAGGCCTTTGGTCTTGATCTCGATGATGTCGAGGAAGTCTGGCACGCCTTGCAGCCGCCCTATGCAGAGCTTTTCGCTTGGGCCGAGGGCAAGGGTGCAAAGCCCGATGCCAAAAACCTACCGGTGTTCCGTCCCTTCATGCTCGCCCATCCGCTGGAGGATGGCGTGGTTGATCTGGCCGATTATGCCGCCGAATGGAAATGGGACGGCATCAGGGTGCAACTGGTCCATATCGGCGGCGAAGTGCGTATCTATTCGCGTGGCGGGGAGGAAATTACGCGCAGTTTTCCGGAAATTGGCGTAGGGCTGGAAAGGCAGGGCGTGCTGGACGGTGAATTGCTTGTACGCGGTGCGCATCAGGGTGGTGACGAAGGCGGCGCTGCAAGCTTTAATGCCTTGCAGCAACGGCTCGGGCGCAAGACGGTTTCGGCAAAGATGTTGGCGGACGCGCCAGCCTTTGTGCGGCTTTACGACATGCTGTTTGATGGCGCCGATGATCTGCGGCATTTGCCCTGGAGCGAAAGGCGGCGGCGGCTGGAAGCGGCGATGCCGTTTTTGCCGCCAGACCGCTTTGACCTGTCCCAACTGATCGACGCCCCCAATTTTGACGCGTTGACGGAAATCCGGGCGCAGGCCCGCGACGCTGCGATTGAGGGTGTGATGCTCAAACGGCGGGACAGCGCCTATGTTGCCGGACGTCGCGTGGGTCTGTGGTATAAATGGAAGCGCGATCCGCTGACCGCCGATTGCGTGCTGATGTATGCCCAGCGCGGATCGGGGAAGCGGTCGAGCTTCTATTCGGATTACACCTTTGGCTGCTGGACTGCCGAGCCTGCCAATGGCGGCGAATTGCTGCCGGTCGGCAAGGCCTATTCCGGCTTTACCGATGAGGAGCTGAAATGGCTCGACAGTTTCGTTCGGCGCAATACCATTGCCCGTTTCGGTCCGGTGCGAGAGGTGGAAAAACGCCTGGTGTTCGAAGTCGCCTTTGACGCGGTGCAGGAAAGCAAGCGGCACAAATCCGGGATCGCCATGCGCTTCCCCCGCATCAGCCGCATTCGCAAGGACAAGCCTGCGGAAGAGGCCAATCTGGTCGCGGACTTGCGGGCGATGATTGGGGGGTGAGCCTTCCCTGCTGATAGGTCATTAAACCTCTCCCTTTGGGAGAGGATATGCAGCCTTATGAGCGAAGCGAATTAGGCGTAGTTGGTGAGGGGTTCTGCCCTGACGACCGACCCGAACCCCTCACCCACTGCGACTAGCGAGCAAGCTCGCAAGTCTCGTTGCCCTCTCCCAAAGGGAGAGGAGCAGTTATTGCAAAGCTTCGAGATTCTGTGGGCTACTTACCGCGCAAACCAATCGCGCGCCAATTGGTCCAGCAAGCGCACGCCATAGCCCGACGCGCCCTTGGGCGTTATGGCATCGGGCTTGTCCGCCCAATTGACTCCGGCAATATCCAGATGCGCCCATGGCATTTTCTCATCGACAAAAAAGCCGATGAAGGTTGCGCCAAGCCCCGCACCCGGCCCTCCGCCCTCAACAACATTTTTGATATCGGCAATATCGGACTTCATATCTTCCAGATAGTTTTTGTGCAGCGGCATCCGCCATAATTCCTCGCCTGTGATCGTGCCTGCCGCAAGCAGGCTCGTTGCCAGCTTTTCATCCCGCGCAAACAGCCCGGCATATTCATCGTTCAGAGCCCCCACGATCGAGCCGGTCAGCGTGGCAATATTGACAATAGCTGCGGGATTTTTGGTGGCGACATATTCATTGGCATCGGCCAGCACGAGCCGCCCCTCGGCATCGGTGTTGAGGATTTCGATGGTCTTGCCACTCATTGTGCGGACAATGTCGCCGGGGCGCTGAGCGTTGCCATCCGGCATATTTTCAGAGAGTGCTGCGACGCCAATCACATTCACTGGCGCACCTGATTTGGCAAGGGAGAGCACTGCGCCAATGGCAGAGGCCGCGCCTGACATATCGGCTTTCATTTCCCACATGCCCGCACCCGGCTTTAGCGAGATACCACCGGAATCAAAGGTGATGCCCTTGCCGACAAAGGCCAGCGGTGCTGCATCGCCCGCGCCTGAGTACGTCACCAGCAGCAGGCGAGAGGGGCGGGGCGAGCCTTGGCCCACGCCCACCAGCGAACCCATGTTCAGCTTGCGCATCATCGGCTCGTCCAGCACTTCAATCTTTACATTGGCGGTATTGCCAAAGGCGGTACGGACACGCTCGACAAAGCTTTCCGGGTAAATGACATTGGCCGGTTCCGTGGCCAGATCGCGGGACAGCGTAACCGCCTCGGCGGTGGCAGCATGGCGGCTTTTCCAGGCTTTTTCGGCAGCGGACGGATTGCTTGTGATGATCGTAACCGCATCGGTCGGCGGGGTTTCCTTGCCAACGGTTTTATAACGGTCAAAACGATATTGGCTGAGCGCATAGCCCAGTGCCATTGATGCAGCCTCATCCGCCGATCCTGCACCAATGATGCTCACGGGCTGTTTCTCACCGCGCAGTTCCGCTGCCGCCTTGCCCGCAGCATTGCGCGCGCGTTTTTCGGCTGACCCTTCCGTCCCGGTGCCGACCAGCAGGATACGGGCATAGCCGCCAATGCCCCGCAGACTGAGCGTTGCACCTTCCTTGCCCTCAAATTTGGCTGCGGCGATGGCAGCGTTGACGGCCGTGGCGCTGGCAGCATCCAGCGCGCCACCGGGCAGCTTTGCGCTGCTCATCGCAATCACCAAAGCGCCGCCGCTGGGTGCCTTGCTGGCAAAGCCGATAGGCCGGGTGGCGGAATTGCCGACCGTGGCCGGTTCAATGCCTGAACCGACGGTGCCGGTTTGCGCCAAGGCAGGCATTGAAATGCTGGCAAGCGCAAGCGCGATGATGTGGCGACGCATAAGAAGAGTTTCCTTTCCCTGATTCTCGATTATGGCTGTGGATGTAAGGCTTTGAGCGCGTGTTACAAGGTCACATGTCGGGAGAGGATATGCGCAAAATACTGTACGGCGCGCTAGCGCTGGTTGCCGGGACGGGCGTTGCCAGTCTGGTTTGGGAACCACTGGCCGCCAGCGAAGGCAAGGCTCCACCGCCGCGCAGCTATGATGTTGAAATTGTCCGCGATGCCTTTGGTGTCCCGCATATCAAGGGAAAGACTGATGCGGATACAGCCTATGGTTTGGCCGTTGCCCATGCTGAGGATGATTTTTCGACGATAGAGGAAGTCGTCGCCATGACCCGCGGCCGCTATGGTGCACTTGCGGGGCAGGACGGTGCGCAGGTGGACTATGTCTATCATTTGCTCGGCGTGCGCGACACAGTTGAGCGGCGCTATGGCGAAATCCCGGTCGATGTACGCGCCATGCTTGATGCCTATGCTGCGGGATTGAACCATTATGTCGCCAAGCATCCGGGAGAAGCGCGGCTTTCGAAACTGTTTCCGGTGAACGGCAAGGATATTGTCGCAGGCTTTGTCCTGCGCGCGCCGTTTTTCTACGGTCTCGACAGCCATATCGGTGCACTGGTGGAAGGCAAGCCGCCGCCACGTGAGAAGGCTGCGCCGATGATGGAGCCTGACACAGCGCGCAATACGCCGTTGGGCAAGGATGCCGACATGAACGGCTCCAACGCCTGGGCCATCGCGCCGAGCCGCATGGCCGATGGCAAAACGTGGCTTGTTTCGAATTCGCACCAGCCGTTGGAAGGTCAAGTCACATGGTATGAAGCTGTGGTCCATTCGGATGAAGGGCTCGATATGGCTGGCGCCCTGTTCCCCGGCTCGCCTTTTGTGCTGCTGGGCCACAATCGGCATTTGGGTTGGACCAACACGGTCAATCGGCCCGATCTGGTGGATACGTTCAAGCTGGTGGTGAACGAGAATGGCGACAAATATCGTTATGATGGCAAATGGCTGGCGCTCGACCAGAAGCGTGTGTGGTTATCGGTCAAAATTGGTCCCTTTACCGTGCCAGTGCCCCAGACGATCTATCGTTCAATCCACGGTCCGGTGATCAAGAATGGCAATGGCTATTTTGCCATCCGCTATGCCGGGATCGATAATGTAAAGGCAGTCGAGCAATACTACCGTAATACCAAAGCAACAAATTGGGACGAATGGACGAAGTCCATGTCGATCGGCGGTATCACCGGTACTAATTTCATCTATGCCGACAAAACAGGTCGGATAGCCTATATCTACAATGCGCTGTTCCCGGACCGAAAGCCCGGTTTTGACTATACCAAAGTCCTACCTGGCGACACTAGCGCGCCGGTTTGGGCCGGACCAGTCGGCTTTGACCGTTATCCCAAGATCATCAGTCCAGCATCCGGCTTTGTGCAGAATGCCAACAATACCCCTTATCTGGCCGCCGGACCCGGTTCCGAACTCGATCCCTCGAAAATCTCGCCCTATTTGGGTGTCGAGCTTGGCATGACCAACCGCGGTCTGCAAGGAACCGCGCTAGTCGTTGCCGACAATGCAATCACTCCGGAAGAACTGTACGCGATCAAAATGGACATGCGCTACACAAGGGCGGGCTGGGTGAAGAATTGGATGGACAGCCTGTTGGCCGTCGACAGCCGCAATGCCCCTGATCTGGCTGCGGCGCAGAAACTGCTGGCGACGTGGGACTGGTCAAGCGACGGTGTAGGCCGTGCCGATGCGTTGGCCGAAGGGTTGATCCGGCAAGCTGCGCGCGCCAGCTATCGCGGTGATCCGTTACCCAATGCGCGTGAAACGCTGAAAGAGGTGGTGGCCGAGTTTCAGAAGCGCTTTGGCCGGATTGATCCGGCGCTTGGCGATATCCAGCGGCTGCGACGCGGCAATGTCGATCTGCCCATTTTGGGTGGCACTGACACGCTGCGCGCAACAACTATGTGGGACCGTGACCAGCCCGACGGAAAATTCCGTGTGCGGCATGGCGACAGCTTCATCATGCTGGTGCGTTGGGACCGTGAAGGCAAGGTCGTGTCAGAATCGATCCAGCCCTATGGTTCTGCTACCAACCGGCCAGATTCTCCGCATTATACTGATCAGATGAAGCTGTTTGTTGCAGGCAGGTATAAGCCCGTCCATTTTGAATGGGCCGATGCCGTGGCGAATGCCAAGCGGCGCTATAGGCCCTGAGCGGCCATTCCCCTCCCGCAGGGGGAGGGGATTGGAACAGCCTAGCCGTTCATCTTCGCCTGCAGCAGCTTCATGGCCTGCATCGATTGCTCTGCGCCCGATTGCGGAACGATTTCGCCCGTACGGTCACTGATCGCAGCAAAATTTGCCGCCACGCCTTCGGGTGACAGGTCATCGCCTGACAGCAGCGCGCCTTGCGTCATGGTGACATGCGCGGTGTGGAAGAAACCGGCACCGGCGCCCATGATGACATTGGCAGGCGCATCGTCGGAAACAAGGAACAGCGCGGCGGGAACCACATTTTCCGGCCCAAACATTTCGAACGCTGCGGGCGGGAAGATATCTTCGGTCATGCGCGTAGCAGCAATCGGTGCCAGCGTGTTGCACTTCACATTATATTTGGCGCCTTCAAGATATAGCGACTTGGTGAAGCCGGCGAGGCCGAGCTTGGCCGCGCCATAGTTGGTCTGACCGAAATTACCGTACAGCCCGGTGGACGAAGCGGTCATCAGGATACGGCCATAATTTTGCTCGCGCATGATGTCCCACACCGCCTTGGTGCAGTTGGCGGAGCCGTTGAGGTGGACATCGACGACCAGCTTCCAATCGGCCATTTCCATTTTGGTGAAGCTTTTGTCGCGCAGGATACCGGCATTGTTGATCAATATGTGGACACCGCCCCAGGCTTCTTTCGCCTTGGCGACCATTTCAACCATCTGCTCATATTCGGTAACGCTGCCGCCATTGGACATGGCTTCGCCGCCTGCCGCCTTGATCTCTTCGACCACTTTCAGCGCTGCATCGCTATGGCCAGTGCCGTCACGTGCACCGCCCAGATCATTGACCACCACCTTTGCCCCGCGCTTGGCAAGCTCCAGCGCATAGGCCCGGCCCAGCCCACCGCCTGCACCCGTCACAATGGCGACTTTATCGTTGAAGTTGATGGTCATTTCATATCTCCGCTTTTAGAGGTTGAGTCGCATGTTTGCGCGACTCTGATCTTGAATGGGGGGCGGCTTGGCATGGGCTTTACGTTTACGCAAGCGTAAAGCTCTTGCGGAGCCCGGCTTTTGTGTTTGTCGCAAAAACGCAACTCAACTGTAACAAATTTGCAGCCAAATACCGAAGTTGTCACATTAATGTCACCAAACTGTAGTTTTGGCGTAACCTATCATCACAGCCCATCGGACTCTCTTCATGCACCATCACCGCAAATTGACCCTCGCCATGCTGCTTTCAGCGACCGCGCTGAGTGCGCAGCCAGCGTCAGCGCAAACTGATAGCAGCGAGGTAGAGGCGCTTCGGGCCGAGATTGCGGCGCTGAAGGATCAGATTGCGGCGCTTTCGGCAAAAGTGGAGGCCGTCGCCGCCACACCTCCGGCACCTGCCCCGGTCCCAGCACCTGCGCCTGAAAAGAAGGGCGGTCCTGACATCAGCTTCAAAGGCGCGCCTGAGATTAAGGGCGAAAATGGCTGGAGTTTCAAGCCGCGTGGACGGCTGCACTATGATGCAGGTTATGTCAGCGTCCCGGGCGCGTTGAACAGCACGCGCAATCTGGGCTTCAACAGCCGCGTCCGCCGCGTCCGCCTGGGCGCGGAAGGCACGATGCCCGGTGGCTTCGGCTATAAGGTAGAGGCGGATTTTGCCAGTGGTGGCGTGGCGTTCGGCGACACTTTCCTAAGCTACGCGCCCAACAACGCGCCCATCATGGTCCGGATCGGCAATTTTGAAACGCTGGACGGCATGGAGCAGATCAGCAGCTCCAACAATATAAGCTTCACCGAACGTGCGGCCTTTAATGATGCTTTCCTCAACAGCCGTCGTCTCGGCGCGGCGCTTGCGTGGAACAGCAAGGACAAGGATGTCCGGCTGGAGGCTGGGCTCTTTGCCGCGCATAGTATCGACAGTTCGTTCGACAATGATGGCTTTATTGGAGCGGCCCGGCTGGTCTATGCGCCAAAGGCGTTGGGCGGACAGCTGCACTTCGGCCTTGGCTATCAATATCGGGACTTTGCCGCCAATAATGGTGGTGTGGCATCGACTGGTACCAACATGCCATCGACCAACCAGCTGGCGCGCTATCGCGCTCGGCCCAATACGCAGCTGACTGATGTCCGCTTTGTCGACACCGGCAGCTTTGCCGCCAAGGGTGATCAGATATTGGGAGCAGAACTGGCAGGGATTTTCGGCAGTCTTTATGTTGCAGGTGAGGCGCAATGGCTGAAGGCGCGGGGCTATGATGCAGGCGATATTGCGACGGGTCTGGATGTCTTCAGTGGCGGCAACAGCGCTGTCACCGCGACCGAAAATCCCGGCTTTTTCGGCGCTTATGGAGAGATTGGCTATTTCCTGACCGGCGAAACACGCGGCTATAAACATGGCGAAGGCATTTGGAGCCGGACCAAGGTGAAAAACCCGGTGGGATCCGGCGGCGTAGGCGCGATCCAGATTGCTGCTCGCTTTGACTATCTGGATCTGGATGATCCTGCACTGAAGAACGGTCTCACCAACAATTTCACCACCGGAGCAACAACGCTGGCCGCGCTCAACAGCCGCCTGGGCCGCGGTGGCACCCAGACCAGCTATTTGCTGGGGCTGAACTGGCAGCCCATCGACTATATCCGCTTCATGCTGAATTACAGCCATGTCGCCATTGAAGGCGGGCCGCTGGCGGCGCAAGTGCTGCCGCTCTCCACGGTTCCGGTGGATGAGCGCAGCTACAGCGTCGATGTTGTTGCAGCACGGATGCAGCTGGAGTTTTGAAGCATCGCTTGGGGCTGCCGCTTATTTCTTGTCGAGCGAATAGCCCTCTGAGCGGATGGTGCGGATGGGATCGCCGGCAAGGCCCGCTTTTAGCGCCTTACGCAGGCGGCCGACATGCACATCGACGGTGCGTTCGTCGATTTCCGCTTCGCGGCTCCATACGCCATCGATCAGTTGCGCCCGCGACAGCACCCGCCGTGGACGTTCCAGAAAATAGCGGAGCAGGCGGAATTCGGTCGGCCCCATATCAACTGGCTTGCCACCAGAGGTCACCCGGTGCGCGACGGGGTCAAGCTCCACGCCCTCAAAGCTTAATATCTGGCCAGTCGCAGAGGGTTTGGAGCGACGCAGGAGTGCTTGCACCCGGGCCACCAGCTCACGCGGGGAAAAGGGTTTGGTGACATAATCATCGGCACCGGTATCAAGGCCGCGGATGCGATCCTCCTCGGCACTGCGCGCTGTCAGCATGATAATCGGGATCTGTGCGGTTTCCTGCCCCCGGCGAAGGCGGCGGCACACTTCAATGCCAGGCACTTGCTCAATCATCCAGTCAAGGATGATGACATCGGGTGGCACTTCGGCTGCGCGCAGCAACGCTTCTTCGCCATCGGGCGTATGATCGACAGCAAAGCCTGCATTTTCAAACTGCCAGACCAGCAGCTCTGAAAGGGCAGCATCGTCCTCAACAATCAGCAGATTTGGTTTCATAGTGGCTTCTGGCCCTAGTCCATTGTGGTTCGGTCGGTCAGATAGGCGCCGGTTTCGGCATAATAGACCATTTCTGCGACATTGGTCGCATGGTCGCCGATCCGTTCAAGGTTGCGGGCAACAAACAGCAATTGCGCAGCGCTGCTGATCGTCGCGGGATTCTCCATCATATGCGCCACCAGATTGCGGAAGATGGAGTTGTAGAAATTGTCGAGCTTTTCATCGCGCTCAATGACATTGACCGCCAGATGCTGGTCGCGTGCGGCAAAAGCGTTGAGGACATCGCGGACCATGCCTTGGGCAATTTCCGCCATGGTGGGGATCAGCGTCAGCGGTTCAAAATTCTTCTGCCGTTCAATCTCGCCTACGCGCTTGGCAATATTTTTGGCATAGTCGCCGATGCGCTCAACCACGCCGGAAATCTTCAGCGCAGCGATTACGTCGCGCAAATCGTCCGCCATCGGGGCACGCAGGGCAATGATGCGAACCGCCAATTGGTCAACCTCTGCCTCCAGCGCATCCAGTTTGGCGTCGCCTGCCACAACCCGTTGGCCCAGCTCTTCATCATGGCGAACAAGCGCCTCAATGGCATTGGCAATGGCGGTTTCGGCAAGCCCGCCCATCTCCGCGATCAGGCCGCGCAGCTGGGTGATCTCATTGTCAAATGCCTTGACGGTGTGGTTCTCGGCCATCTCTAATGCTCCTAGCCGTAACGGCCCGTAATATAATCCTTGGTACGTTCTTCGCGCGGATTGGTGAAAATGTCGGATGTCTCGCCATATTCCACCATCGTACCCAAATGGAAAAAGGCAGTTCGCTGCGACACGCGGGCAGCCTGCTGCATGGAGTGGGTCACGATAACGATGGCGTAGCGGCCTTTCAGCTCGTCAATCAGTTCCTCAATGCGCGCAGTGGCGATTGGGTCCAGCGCGGAGCATGGTTCATCCATCAGGATGACTTCGGGGCTGACCGCAATGGCGCGTGCAATGCACAGCCGCTGCTGCTGCCCGCCGGACAATGCGGTTCCGGCATCGGTCAGCCGGTCCTTCACTTCTTCCCACAGCCCGGCGCGACGTAGCGATTTTTCAACGATGGCATCCATATCCGCCTTGGTCGGGGCCAGGCCGTGGATGCGCGGGCCATAGGCGACATTTTCATAGATGGATTTGGGGAAGGGGTTGGG
>CAYVQO010000027.1:0-21967 GCA_964452835.1 uncultured Sphingorhabdus sp.
TTGGGGCGCTTGCCCCGGGCGGACTGTCGGCAACAGCCTTTGGTTATGGCACGCAGGCGCAAAATGCGGGTCAAAGGATCATCTATGACGCCAATACGGGCTCGCTCTTTTATGATGCCGATGGCGATGGACCACTTGCCCAGATAAAATTTGCGAGCCTTGCGCCGCAAACCGCCATAACCGCCGCCGATTTTATCATTATCTAGCTGCGTTCGGACGCTGGCGTTTCTGCGCACCGGCTGTTAGGCAGCGCGCATGACCTTTGTCGGCTTCCTTGGCATTGCCCTCAGCTTTCTGGCTTTCGCCTGGTTCAGCACGCGCAAGGACAACAGCCGCCTGGCGCTGTTCCTGATTATCACGCTGCTGCACATCGTATCGGCCTATATCTATTATGTCTTCGTGCAAACCTCCGATGCCGATACAAAGCTGTATTATTACGATGTCTACGGTTTTTACGAAGACGGATTTGGTCTGGGGACATTGGCAGTCGTTTTCGCCACCCAATGGCTGAAAGAGGCCATTGGCGGCACCTATCTTGACTATTTCTTTCTTTATCAGGCGCTTGGTGTCTGGGGCCTTGCGCTGGTGATGCGGACGATAGAGGAGGCATCCAGCGCGCTCGATACTGAACTCACGCCCGCAATGCTCACCCTGATGTTTCTGCCGGGCATGTATTTCTGGACCTCTGCCATTGGTAAAGACGCGCCGCTTTTTTTTGCATGCGCCCTTGCGATCTGGAGCAGTTTCAACATTTCCCGGCGGTGGTTCTGGTTCGCTTTTGCCCTAGGGATCATGGTGCTGGTGCGTGCGCATGTCGGCCTATTGACGGTGGCGTCGCTGGCGTTGGCGCTGGTCGCAGGTCGCGGCGTCCCTACCATAGCCCGCATTCTGCTTGTGGCTGCTGCGGCCGTTAGCGGCGTTTTCCTGTTTGGCACGCTGCAGGCTGAATTGCGGGTCGATTTGTCCAGCGTGGGCTCCATTGCGACTTTTGTCGAGCAGCAGACCGAGGCAGCGACGCGGGGTGTTGATGACAGCCTTGCCAATGCCTCGTTCCCGGTAAAGCTTTTCAGCCTGCTGTATCGCCCCTTATTTATCGATGCAGGCGGCCTTTTCGGTTTGATTGCCTCGGTCCAAAATACGCTGATGATCGTCTTTACGATCTTTTTGTTGCGCAATTTCAGGATTTGGAAAGAGCTGTTCGGCGGATCGCTGGCAATCCGTTTTGCCACAATCCAGATGGCTGCGCTCTTCTTCATGCTTGCCTTCATGTATTATAATGTTGGCCTGGGGTTGCGGCAGCGCGAAATGGCTACGCCAGCGCTGTTGATCATCGTTTCGACCATCTGGCTGGTGGTGCGGCTACGTCGCCAGGCTTCGAATCCCGCTGCCTCGCGGTTTGGCAAAGCCGTTCCGGCTGCTTGAGGCGCTAAGCAAATCATGAACCGGGGGCAGTTTTCACGGCAGTTTCTTGCCCTTTTCTCTGGCACCGTGCTTGCGCAGATTTTCAATCTTGCAAGCTATCCGATCTTGTCGCGGCTCTATACGCCGACGGATTTTGGTCTGTTTGGAACTTTCATTGCAGCCGCTGCCATACCCGGTGCCATCGCCTGTGGCCGCTTTGAACTGGCGATTACGACAGCACCGCATGCCGGCCGCCGGGCAATGCTGTGGCTGTGCTTTACCATAGCATTGGGCGTTTCGCTTCTTGCGACGCTGCTTGTGTCGCTGTGGTGGTGGTATGCCGCTGTTCCGAATGTTCCGGTCCTTGCGCCCATGCTGTTCCTTGCCGTCTTGCTGACGGGCGTCACCAACGCGACCACCATGTTCCTGATGCGGCATGATAATTTTCGTTTTGCCTCGGTCGGGGTTGTTTTGCGGACGGCGACCACCGTGTTGTTTCAACTGGGCTTTGCGTGGTTCTGGCCATCGCCGCTTGGCTTGATTGTTGGCTTCTGCCTTGGGCTTGCGGCACAGGCGCTTTTGGGTTTGCGGGTTTCCAGCCAGTCGCAGGGGCTGGGACGACCGCATAAGGGGCAAATGCGCGCCATGATGCGCCGGTTCAAGGGACAGGTCAGTGTCGACTTGCCGGGCACGCTTCTTGCCGCATTGTCGCTTAACCTGCTGCCTTTCTTCCTGCAATTTCTCTATGGGGTCCGCGCTGTCGGCTATTATGCAGTTGGACAGCGTATTGCGATGCTTCCGCTGCAGCTGTTCAACGATTCGCTGGCGCAGGTGTTTTTTCAGCGTGCGGCCCGTGCACAGGAAGAGCGCGGCGAGTTCTGGCAGGAATATCGCTTCACTCTGCTGGCATCGGGGGCGATCAGCCTTGCCATGCTGATTGGCATGCTATTCCTCGCCCGGCCGGTGCTTGCCATTTATCTGGGGCCGGGCTGGGATATGGCAGCAACGATCCTGATCATCATGGCTCCGATGCTCGCTATCCGCAGCGTGACCATGTCGCTTGCCACTACGGTATTCGTGCTGAAACGCCCGGCCTGGCTGCTCTATCACAATATTGGGGGCGTGCTTGCCATTGCCGCTGCCTTTGCCTTTGCCTGGCTAACAGAGGCCAGCCTTGAAGATTTCCTTATGCTATTGGCGGTGCTTCAGGCGGTAGAATTGCTGTTATTTTTTGCCGCGATCACCATGGCCGCACGGCGCCAATATCGGGATCGCATCACCGGTGCGCATGAATCGGCCCCCAATTAGCGGGCGACTGCCTCGACAAAGGCGGAAGCCGATCCCGGCACGACAACGCGGCGGACAATTTTCAGGCCATAGCTTTCCATTTCGGCATCGATACCCTTCACCGTGTGGTAGCGGACATGGGCGCTGTCGAGCGGCACACCATTGGCAAGATCGCTTTTGCGCTTGCGCATTTGCCATAGCAAATAGCCATGCTCCAGTGGCGCCAACATGATCCGGGCCAGTTTCTTCAGACCTTTGCTATGCATATGCACGACAGCGAAAGTCTTGCTTTCGGCAAGAATTTCCGGGTCATGCACACCCAGCCAGAAATAGAGCGGGGCGCCGGGTTTCAGCACCCGCAGCACTTCGGATATAGCGGCTTTGGCATCCTCGATATGATCCAGCGATGTGGAAAAAATTGCGGCATTGGCACAGCCCGATTGCAGCGGGATGGCTTCAGCGGCGACTCCGGTCAGGCAGGGAAAATCGCGCTCAACCAGAACGGGCAGCGGCTCAATTCCGACGAACTGCTTCAGCCCCAAATGCTTCACATAGTGCGGCAAAATTGGATGCAGGCCGCAGCCGATATCCAGCACCAGCCCGTTGCGATCAAGTGAGGTGGCGATGAAGCCGCCAAAAAGCTCGCCAAGTGTGCCATCGGCTTCATAGCTGTCATCTTCATAGCGCTCGATAGATTCGGCTTGTTGACGCTTCCAGCTCTCAGAAAATTCGCCCGCGGGCTTGAACAGCAATGTGTTGCCATGCTGCTGTTCAGCAGCGCTGGTGAGATATTTTTCTATTCCACCCATAACCATTTTCGTGTCCCAATATGCTGTGCGCGATTCAGGCGCGGTTGGCAGTCGATGGCTTGCACATCAACGCAATCGTTGTTGCGAAAAGCGCAGCAAGTGCCGCCGTGCGCAATGGATAATCGACCAGGCTGTGCATCAACAGAAAAGCGGCGGAAACCCATGCCGCTTGCGCGACCAGCATGTCGGCGTCATCCCGTTGTGTCCAGAGCCGCACTCCCTGCCGCAGAAACCAGAACAGAAACGCGATCACGATCAGGATACCGGGAAGACCCAGTTCGAGATAAATCTCCGCATAATCATTATGGGCGTGATTGACCCAAGTGGTGCTGGTGTGGCGATCGGGTTGGTTCATTGCATAAATTTGCGTGAAGCTGCCCAGACCGGATCCGGTTGGTGCCATGTCCGTGCCTGCGGCCAATGTGACTGGGGTCAGATTTGCCCGGCTGTTTGGAGCATCCTCAAACTTGGCTCCAATCGCGCCTGAGCCAATAGCGGCGAGAGATAGGATTGTCACAAGCAACGCCGCGATTGCGCCGAACAAGGCCAGTTTCTGGGTGCGGCTGGCGACAAATCGACCCCATAGCAGTTGCGATGACGCGATAAGGGCAAGGAACAGAAACGCCAGCCCTGCCAGCGATCGGCCGATTATAAGCGCAAGCGCAATCAGGCCGGAATAGATTGCCAGGCCGATAATATGGTTGCGTGCAGGCTTTCGCTGGGGCTTCGCTGTGGCAATCCACGCTGCGGCCAGCGGCAAGCTGCAGGCAAGAAAGACTGAAAAATGGTTGGCATTGGCAAAAAAGCCGACCGGTGAATCTTTATTTGTCGGAGAATAGAGGCGCAAAACCGATTCAGGGCCAGTTGACATCTGCATCAAGCCCAGCGCGGCGGATGCCCCTGCAATGATGACAATGCCTGCCAACAACCGTCTGGTGTAATAAGGATCGAGCCGCCTTGCGATATACCAGGCGACCAGCGGCGCAAGCAGGGCAAAAACACTGCGCAGCGCACGGTCCGGGGTCAAGGCCATGGACAGCCATGGCAGTTGCATATCAAGAAGATGGTAACCCTCGGCCACGAAATCGCGACCAGGTAGCAGCTGCCAGATTGCGGGCGGCAATGGTATGAACATCAGGCCTATCCATGCCGCTGCCGCCAGCAACAGATAAAAGGGCAGGCGTTCCTGATCGGTCAGGTGCAGCGGCCGACCGCGCCAGATCCAAAATGCCGCAGCACCAGCCGCGCCCAGTTGCAATGCCAGATTGGCCAATATTCCGCCTTGGCTGGCGCCACCCAAAAGCAGGCAAAGCCATAACCAAAATGGCAGAGCAGCCGCGCGCAGATCGCGATCAATGGCGATGAATCGGCGCATCAGCCAGCCTCCACCAGTCGCAGTTCAATCTCTGCTGCATCATTGTCATTATCTTCGGCTTCCAGGGTGAGCTGCTGCAGGGCGCAGCCGCTGGCGGGAATATCGACTTGCAGGCGAAGCTTTTGCCAATCGGGTGCCAGCTTCGCCAGCGAACGGCTGGCGAGAATATCTGAGCTTCCAAGGCAGCGGACGCGCCAGAACAGTTTCTTTGGCTCGGCCAATCCGCCATCGCGCATTGTAAAGAGCAGCGATTGCCTCCCGGGTTTCAGGGCGACGAGTTGGGACAGCAATTGCGCCTTTCCGTCTCCCCCATGATGGGCACGGACCAAAGCGGAACCGCCTTCAGCAGGCCGAACCTTTTCGGCATAACTATAATCGTCAGCGGCATATTGCCAAGCGAAGGGCCGGACTGGATTGGGCGCGGTGAAATCGCCGTCGAAAACCCCGCCTTTGGCAGCGCCGACAGCAAAGCTGCGCCATAGCGCATAGGCCCGGTCGGCTTCTCCATCATTTACCAGCTTGTTCAAATAGGCGGACCGATCTGCAGCCATGGTCGCTGCACCTGCCTTCGGGATGGGATGGCGCAGCAGATTTTCAACCTGGCTATCATAGCCGCCGACCTTTATCGCCTCGGCCAGAAATTCTGACCGCCAGATGGGGAAGGTCCGCAATTGAGCGTCAAGGAGCGGCTGTGCCTTGGGCTCGTCGAGCAATGGCACAAGCAACGGAACCAGCAACTGCCTGAATTCACTGTTCAGTCGCATGACGGCATCTGCGCCCTGAATCGCTTCGGCATAGCGCCGGTTACGGATATTGTCCGCAGTCAACCAGATGCGCGGCGCGGCAAAGGCGGGCTGGCGCCGCGATGCCTGAGCAATCAGGGCACGATGCCGCGGGGATAGCGCCTGCTTTTCCTGGTCCAGCGCCATCACTTCCAGAAAAAAGCCTATGGCATGCAAGGGATCATGACGGGCAATTCTATGCGCAAACCGGCGCAACTCTTTTGTGTCCATTTCGGCCGCAACCGCCTGCCGTAACGCCAAATCGGAACGCGACCGTGGCGATTGCGCGGCGAGGCTTTCCCGTTGCGCCACAACCAGCGCACCGGTGGCAACTATGGCAAACAGGCATATAGCCGCGATCAGGCGGAACGGGATGCGGGATTTGATCATGCTCAGTCCCTTGGGGTGAGCACAATCTTGCGGTCGTCATCCCCCAAGTCTGTCGACTTGCTGGCATCATCATAGCTGTAGCCATAGCCATAGCCATAGCCGTAACCGCTGCTCTTGCGATTAAACTTGTTCAGCACTGCGCCGACGATATGGAGATTGGCAGACCGCAGCCGGTTCAATGCGTTCAGCACCTGCGTCCGGCGGATCGCACTTGCCTCGACCACCATGATCACCGCTTCGCTTTGTGCGCCCAACAGCAGCGCGTCGGCCAGGCCCAGCACCGGCGGGCCATCCGCAATGACATGGTCATATTTGGCCAGCGCCCGGGACAGCATTTCCGTATAGGCGTTGGTCGACAGCAGATCTGCAGGATTAGGAACGGTCGGCCCGGCAGTCATCAGCCAGAGGTTGGCAATTTGTGTTTTACGAACTGGCAATTCGCCGTTCAACTGCCCGGTCAGCACATTGGACAGGCCAGCCTCATCCTCTCGCGAGTCCAATCCGGGGTAAAAAGTCGGACGGCGCATGTCGGCGTCGACAAGCAATACTTTTTTGCCCTGACGCGCAAAGGCAAGCGCCAGCGCAAAGGAGACGCTGCTCTTGCCCTCTGCCGGGCGCGAACTGGTCAACAGGACCGATTTGGGTGCGCCATGCGAGGTTGTGAATTGCAACGCAGTGCGCAGCGAATAGGCAGCTTCTGCAATTGCCGATTTGGGGTCAATGGCTTCTTCGCTAATCCGTTCACCCTTTTCGGCACTTGGCATAACGCCCAGCAGCGTCAGGCTAAGCTTGCGCTGTATATCTTCGGGCAGATTTACAGAGTCTCCGACAAACTCAATCAGGAAAGCACCGCCAATGCCAAACACCACGCCGGCCAGCAGCCCCATGATCAAATTCAGTGGGATATTCGGCGAAACCGGGCCGTCGGGCACCTGCGCCTTGTCAACAATGGCAACGTCATTTTCACCGACGCCGTCGGTTACGCCAACTTCCTTATATTGTTGCAGCAATCCTTCATAAATGACGCGGTTTGTATCCACATCGCGCTGCAGGATGTTATAGTCGATGCTGCGGTTGCGCAGTTCAAGCAACTGGCCTTTCAACGCATCGACCTTGCTGACCAGCTCATTCTCCTTTTGCACCGCAGCCCGGTAGGCGGCATTCAGCGCATCGGCCTGTGTCGACTTGGACGAGCGCTTTTCGCCGTTGATTGCCCGATCCAACGAATTGATGCGTTCGCGAAGCGCGTTCATTTCGGGATATTCTGGCAGGAATATCGCGCTTTTCTGCTGATATTCTGCCTCCAGCTGGGCACGCTGGGTCCTCAGCGCCTGCACCGAGGGGCCTTCCATCGCATTTTGCATCCCGGCATTACCCGCCCGCATATCCTGCGCCGCAGCAATCCGCTCCACCCGCGCATCGGCAAGCGCGTCATTCAGGCGGACAAGATTATTGGCATCCAGCGACCGGCTGGCATTGCCTTCCTTGTCGACACCCAGCTCGATAATCCGTTGGTCAGAAGCATAGGCAACGGCCTTGCGCTCTGACTCGGCCAGCTTTTCACGCGTTTCTTCCAGCTGCTTTTCCAGAAATTCGCGGGTATAACGGGTGGATTCAAACCCGCGCTCCAAATTGCTGGCGATAAATTCTTCGGCATAGGCATTGGCGATATTGGCCGACATTGCAGCCGATGGCGATGTTATTGTGATGTTGATGAGACGGCTATCGCGAACATTTTCGACCGCCAATTGCGACCGTACGACCTTTGCTGCCTGATCGGCGCGGTCCTTGGCGTTGCCGCCCTGATTGGCATAGGCAGGATTCTGGGCGAGCCGCGCACGCGTAACCACACGTTTTGCCTGCGTATCGCTTTTGATCAGCCCCAGCTGTGTCGCGATAAATTGGGTATTATTGACCAAGATCGGCGGCGCCGTGCCACCCCGCTTGGGCAGCAGCTGCGCTGAATCATTCATGATCAACTGCACGGTTGATGCGTAGAGCGGCGTGCGCGTGTAGGAATAAAGCAACGCTGCCAGCACAGCCAGCACGATCGTTGCAATCACAAAATTGCGCCACTTTATGATGGTGCGAATATATCCGCCAATGTCAAAGCTGGTCGGGGGCGGCAGGTTTGCCTCTCCGCCACCGGCAAACTGTGTCAGTCCCGAATCATAGGCGCTTGCCCCGCGTCCTTCATTGTTCGTCAGACTGTTGGAAACTATATTCATCGGGGAATTGCCTTTGGTACTTTATCGCGGGTTGAACCGTTCTGACATGCTCAAGCCCATATGAATTCATAACGTTCAAGAAGTCAGGCGACTAGCCCAGCAAAACCCGCAGGTCCATCATTTTCGGGTAAAAACAGCAATTCTGGCCGAGTTACCTATCGCCTGACGCCCGGCAGGCCGCTTCGCCTGCCAAATAGGCTAATGGGCTATCAACCATTCCGAAACGCCTGCGCTTTATATGTTTGGCAGACAAGATTTTTCTGGCAAGGCCGCGTTGTTGCGCGCCGTGCGATAGCTATTGGGGTTACAGGGTGAAGCAAAGCGAGCCGTTCCGCATATTGAGCATCTTTGGAACCCGGCCCGAGGCGATCAAGATGGCGCCTGTGGTTCGTGCGCTGGCGATGGCAGACGATATGGATGGACGGGTCTGTGTTACGGCCCAGCACCGCGAAATGCTGGATCAGGTGCTGGCGCTGTTCGATATTTCACCGGATTATGACCTGAACCTGATGCGGCCAGGGCAGGGGCTTGAGGATATTACTGCAGGTGTATTGCAGGCGCTGGCTCCGGTGCTGGATGAATTTCGGCCGCAGCTGGTGCTGGTCCACGGCGATACCACCACGACGCTTGCCGCCTCGCTTGCCGCCTATTATCGGAAGATTCCAGTGGGGCATGTTGAGGCGGGTTTGCGCACAGGCAATATCTGGTCTCCCTGGCCCGAAGAAGTAAACCGCAAGGTGGCGGGGGCGGTATCGCGCCTTCATTTTGCCCCTACCCGGCAGTCGGAGGGAAATTTGCTCGCGGAAGCAGTGCCCGCTGGCCACATTATTGTCACTGGCAACACCGTGATTGATGCCTTGCTGGATGTGGTTTCCCGGCTAGACGCAGATAGCAGTCAAAAGGCAGCGTTCGAAGCGCAGTTTGGCCTTGATCCGGCAAAGCGGATGCTGCTCGTTACTGGTCACAGGCGGGAAAGTTTTGGCGACGGTTTTCTGCGCATTTGCGATGCGCTGGCCTTATTGGCGGAGCGCGCCGATCTGCAGATTGTCTATCCGGTCCACCTGAACCCCAATGTGAAGGGGCCCGTCGAAGAACGGCTAAGTGGTTTTGCCAATGTGCATCTCATCGCGCCGCAGGATTATCTGCCCTTTGTCTATTTGATGAGCCGGGCGGATGTGATTCTGACCGATTCAGGGGGTGTGCAGGAAGAGGCTCCGTCGCTTGGCAAGCCGGTTTTGGTAATGCGTGATACGACTGAGCGGCCTGAGGCAGTCGATGCTGGAACGGTGAAGCTTGTTGGCACGGACAGCGCATTGATCGTGGCAGAGGTCAGCCGCCTGCTGGATGATCCCGAAGCCTATGAAGCCATGAGTGTCGCGCACAACCCCTATGGCGATGGCAAGGCAAGCACACGAATTCTCAATGCAATTCGCGCATATGCTGCGGAAAATTTTTCTGGGTAACGGCAATGAAACAGCATGATTTCAAAACCATATCGATCATCGGCCTGGGCTATATCGGCCTGCCGACGGCAGCGATGTTTGCCTCGCGCAAAATCCGGGTGATTGGCGTCGATGTGAACCAAGCCGCCGTAGATACAATTAATCGCGGCGAAATCCATATCGTGGAACCTGATCTGGATATGGTGGTCCATGCCGCCGTTGCCCAAGGCTATTTGCGGGCGACGACGCAGCCCGAACCGGCGCAAGCCTTTCTGATTGCGGTGCCGACGCCGTTTAAGGGCGACAATCATGAGCCGGACCTGAAATATATTGAGGCAGCTTGTAAGGCGATTGCCCCGGTGCTGGAGGCAGGCAATCTGGTTGTGCTTGAATCGACTTCGCCGGTAGGCGCGACTGAGGCTATGGCCGGGTGGCTGGCAAAGGCACGCCCGGATCTGACGTTCCCGCAGCAGGTAGGCGAACTGTCCGACATCCGCATTGCCCATTGTCCGGAGCGGGTGCTGCCCGGCAAGGTGATGCAGGAATTGATCACCAATGACCGGGTAATTGGCGGCATGACGCCGCGCTGCTCCAAAATGGCGGCAGAGCTTTATGCGGCCTTTGTGTCGGGTGAGTGCATCATTGCCACCAGCCCACGTGTTGCCGAAATGGCGAAGCTGACTGAAAACAGCTTTCGCGACGTGAACATCGCTTTTGCCAATGAACTGTCAGTGATCTGCGACAAGCTTGGCATTGATGTCTGGGAGCTGATCCGGCTCGCCAACCGCCACCCACGCGTCAATGTGCTGCAACCCGGCGCCGGGGTCGGCGGGCACTGCATTGCCTGCGATCCATGGTTCATCGTGTCATCGGCACCCGACGAGGCGCGGCTGATCCGAACCGCACGCGAAGTGAATGATGCCAAGCCGCATTGGGTGCTGGCAAAGGCTGAGGCGGCGATTGCTGCGATTCTGGCAAAGAACCCGTCACGCTCAACCGAAGATATCGTCGTCGCCTGTTACGGCGTGGCCTTTAAACCCGATATTGATGATCTGCGCGACAGCCCGGCGCTGGAAATCGCAAAAGGCCTGATTGCATCGCATAAGGGCAAGGTGCTGGTGGTCGAACCGAATATAGAGACGCTTCCCGCCTCGCTAAAAGGCGCGCAGCTTGTGGACATGCTGGGTGCCTCTGATGCAGACCTGCACCTGCTGCTGGTCGATCACAAATATTTCCGCGCGCTTAAGCCCAATACGACGGCCCCAATCATCGACACACGCGGCATCTGGACGGCTCCAAAAATTTAGCCGCGCATGCGGTCAAACCACCATTTTGCCAGCCGTTGCAACCGTTCGGGCTGCCGCGCAAGGCCCCATTGGCCGGCGGTATATTTGTTCGCCTCATTCCATGTCGGGTAGCTGTGGACGGCCTGCATGATTTTCCTCAGGCCCATATTGTGTTTCATTGCCAGCACGAGCTCGGCGATCATCTCGCCTGCATGGGTGGCGACGATGGTAGCGCCCAATATGCGGTCCTTGCCCGGCACTGTCAGTATTTTGACAGAACCATGCGCGTCGCCATCGGCGATGGCGCGGTCCAGATCGTCCAGATCATAGCGCGTAATCTCATAGGCCACCCCTTGTGCCTGAGCATCGGCTTCGGTCAGGCCAACGCTTGCCACTTCGGGGTCGGTATAGGTCACACGCGGCAATACGCGGTAATCGGCCTTATAGCTTTTGAACGGCCGGGCCAGTGCGTTAACAGTGGCATACCAGGCTTCATGGCTGGCACCGTGGGTTAGCTGCTGGTTCCCCGCAACATCGCCTGCAACATAGATATGTGGTAGCCTCGTCGCGAGCCGTTCATTGACGGCGATGCGACCATTTTCGACCAGGCCCAGTTCCTCAAGCCCAAAGCCAGAGACACGTGCCTTGCGGCCAACGGCGATAATTATGTCGTCATAATCGATGGTTGTTTCGGTATCAGCAGTGGCGATGACCAGCCGCCCTTTGCCCTCAAAACGCATGGCTTTGTGACCTGTGCGAATATCTACGCCTTCGCGGCGCAGGCTTTCAGTCACCAATTCTGCGGCATCGGCGTCCTCCTTCAGCAACAACCGATCCGCCATTTCGACCAGGGTGACGCGTGACCCCAGCCGCTGAAATGCCTGTGCAAGTTCGCAGCCAATGGGGCCGCCGCCCAATATCGTTAGCCTGTCCGGCACCTTGGCCCGGCTGGCCATGGCTTCCCACAGCGTTTCGCTGGTCAAATAGCCGCTGTCCTCAACGCCCGGCAGCGGCGGCACCACTGGCGCGGCACCGGTAGCAATGACAAAGGCCTTGGCCGTCAGCCGTCGTTCACCATCTATCTCTACCGTCCACGGATCGATAAAGCGGGCATAACCCTGCACACAATCGACGCCCAGCCCGGTAAAGCGTTCCACACTGTCATGCGGTTCAATGTCGGTGATCACTTGCCGCAAGCGCTGCATGACAGTGGGGAAATCGATGCTGACTTCGCCGATATTTACGCCATAACGGGCCGCGTCGCGGGCATTTTGGGCCACCCGTGCGCTTTGCAGCAGCGCTTTGCTGGGTACGCAGCCTGTATTCAGACAGTCGCCGCCCATCTGATGCGCCTCGATCAGCGTGACCTTTGCCTTGGCGATGGCAGCGATATAGGAGGATACCAGCCCCGCCGATCCTGCGCCGATAACAATCAGGTTGCGGTCAAATTTGCGCGGCCTCATGGCGTGGCGCGGCCTTTGCGCAACAAACCGACCAGCCATTTTGTCACCAATGGCAAGATGCCAAGCGCGGCAAAGGATCCGATCAGCATCGGCGACAACAGCCCTTTGGTGCTTTCAATTTTGCTGATCTGCGTGCCTGCATTGACGAAGACGATGGTTGCCAGCAGCATGCCAACTTGGCTGACCCAATAATAGGTCCAGGTGCGGATTTTGGTCAGCCCCATCAATAGGTTGACGACAAAGAAGGGAAAAAGCGGAATCATCCGCAGCGTAAAGAGATAAAAGGCCCCATCTTTTTCGACGCCATCGTTGATTGGCTTCAGCCGCTCGCCAAATTTAGCCTGCACCCAATCATGCAGCAAATAGCGTGATCCCAGAAAGGCCAGCGTCGCGCCGATGCTGGAGGCAAAGGAAACAATCAGCGTCCCCGTTACCAGCCCGAATAAAGCGCCAGCAATCAGCGTCATGATCGCCGCCCCGGGGATCGAAAGCCCCGTGACCACCACATAGAGCAGGAAGAAACCTGCTATATAAAGCAACGGGTTCGCATCCTTTGCCGCGACAATTTCCGCCTGCTGCGCCTTGAAATTCTCCAGCGTCAGATATTGGCCCAGATCAAAGGCGAAATAGGCGCCGATGGCCGCTGCCACACACAGAATGAGCAGAATTTTTCTGGTCACAGCAGCTGCTTCCGGATCTCAGCGTCGGCGATGATCAAAATGGCACATCGTCGTCAAGGTCATCCCCGCCAAAGTCGCCCCCGCCAAAGCCGGACGAGCCGCTTTGCCAGCCGCCGCCTGACTGGCCGCCGCCACCGCCGCCGGAAGGTGCTCCGCCACCGGTCCAGCCGCCACCGCCCGAACCGCCACCTTGTCCGCCCTTGGCGCCATCCAGCATGACCAGCTTGCCGTCATAGCCGCCAATGGACACTTCCGTCGTGTAGCGATCATTGCCGGACTGGTCCTGCCATTTGCGTGTGCGCAGCTGGCCTTCCAGATAGACTTTGCTACCCTTGCGCAGGAAGCGCTCGGCAACGCTGACAAGGCCATCCGATTGCAGGACAACGCTGTGCCACTCGGTACGCTCTTTCTTCTCACCGGTGGTGCGGTCCTTCCAGTCCTCGGACGTCGCAATGCGCAAATTGCAGATGCGGCCCCCATTCTGGAAACTCTTCACTTCCGGGTCCGCGCCCAGATTGCCGACCAAAATTACCTTGTTGACGCTGCCCGCCATGCTGTCCCTCACCTGATTGAAATTGGAGTCTTGGCAATTGCTATAGGCCGAAGGCGCGGGCTGTCCAATAGGTTATGCCTGCCGCCACATAGGCTAGCGCAAAGAGGTAAGTCACCATGAAGATCGGCCATTTCCAGCCATTGGTTTCACGACGTGTTACTGCAATGGTGGAGATACATTGCGGGGCAAAGACGAACCATGCAAGGAAGGCCAGTGCCGTCGCAAGGCTCCAATTGGCTGAAAGCTTCGGTCCTAAATTGGTTGCCGCCTGCTCTTCATCGGCGGCGTCAATGGCATAGGCAGTTCCCAGCGCCGCCACTGCCACTTCGCGTGCCGCCATCGCCGGAATGATGGCAAGGGCAATGTCGTGGTTGAAGCCGATTGGCTCCACGGCCGGTTCAATAACTGAAGCAATCCGGCCGGCAGCCGAATATTCAACCTGGCTTTCCGCACTGCCCACCGGCACTTTGGGAAAACTCAACAAGGCCCACAGAATGATTGTTGCAAAAAAGATGATCGTGCCAGCGCGGCGCAGAAAGACCCAGGCCCGCTGCCATAGACCAATGGCAATGTCGCGGATGCGTGGCAGCTGATAGCGCGGCATTTCGATGAGGAAACTTCCGCCCCGGCTAAGCGTAACAAAGCGCTGAATGATTGCGGCTGCCAGCATGGCCCCCACGATGCCTGCCAGATAAAGCACGAACAGTACAAAGCCCTGCAAGCCGATGCCCGGGGCAATGCTTTGCGCCGGAATGAAGGCGCCAATGATCAGCGTATAGACTGGCAATCGGGCCGAACAGGTCATCAGCGGCGCAATTAATATCGTCGCCAGCCGCTCCTTCTGATCCATGATGGTACGTGTCGCCATGATGCCCGGAATGGCGCAGGCAAAGGAGGATAGCAGCGGAATGAAGCTATGGCCCGAAAGGCCGACAGCCGCCATCATCCGGTCCATCACAAAGGCTGCACGGGTCATATAGCCCGACGCCTCAAGCAGCAGGATGAAGAGGAAGAGGATCAATATCTGCGGCAGAAAGACGACCACTGCACCCACGCCCGCAATCACGCCATCGGTCAGAAAGGATCGGAACAGCCCTTCCGGCAGAGCGCCGTTTATGGCTTCGGTCAGCAGCGCAAAGCCAGCTTCGATCCAGCCAATCGGCGCTTCTGACCAGGCATAGACGGCCTGGAACATCACGAACAGCAGGCCAAGCAGGATCAGAACGCCGCCGACCGGGTGCAGCAGCACGCTGTCCAGCCGCCTTGTCCATTGCCGGGTCTGGGTTTCGCTGACCACCGCTGCGCGAGCAATGGCATGGGCGCGCCGTGTGACATCGCCGCCGGACCTGGCATCAATTGCTCCAGTCCCCGCTGTTTGCGAGGATGCGAGCTGCTTTTCCAGCTCAGCCAGCAACCCATCCAGCCCACGCTTGCGCACTGCAACAGTAGACACCACAGGCACACCAAGCTCAGACGCAAGCTTGGCGGGATCAAGCTGCAGTCCATCGCGCTCGGCCAGATCGACCATATTGAGTGCCAGCACGACAGGCAGTCCCTGACCGATCAGTTCCAATGCAAAGCGTAGGTGATTATCCAAATTGCCTGCATCGACCACAATAACAAGCGCATCGGGGCGGCGCTGCCCCGCCAAACGGCCGAGAACGACGTCGCGTGTGACTGCTTCATCAAGACTATCGGGTTCAAGGCTGTAGGCGCCGGGCAGGTCAAGCAGCTCGACTGGGCGGCCATCGGACAACGCAATACGCCCGGACTTGCGCTCAACCGTGACGCCGGGATAGTTGGCAATTTTCTGCCGTGCGCCCGTCAATGCATTGAACAATGCGCTCTTTCCGGCATTGGGGTTCCCAACCAACGCAACCAATGGCACGGCTTCGGTCATGCGACCGGCTCACAATTTATTGCAACGGCAACCTTCCGCCGTAACGCCACGGTCATGCGACCGACACGCACGGCAATCGGATCGCGCCAGATGAATATGCCCTTGTGCAAGGGCTCAACCGTTGCTCCCGTGTCAAGGCCAAGCGAACGCAGCCTGTGCCCTTCGCTTTCGGGAATGGCAGTCCAGTCGATGGCAGCAATGCGCGCAATGGTGCCGATGGGGAGAGTATCGAGATTCACGCCACCCTTTTGCAAATCATTCGCAATATAAGCAAGTAGGGAATTTAGCGGGGCGGGTAGCGCAGCCGGCCAACAAAGCGCGAAAGGCTGGGCATCATATCCTGCCGCGATTTCGCTTGCGCCTTTACCTTTTCAAACTGCATCACATTATCGATCCGCCGGTCAAGGAAAGCGCGGGTTTCGGCAAAATCCTCGCTTTCATCATTCACGAACACGGCCAGTGTGGAGGCATAGACCGCAGACAACGTCATGCGCTTGGTATAATGGTTGAAATCAGTCGCAGTGTCGCCTGCCAGCCGCCACATACGGTCTGCACTGCGCCAGCATATGCGTGTAGCCAAAGCCAGATTTTGCGGCATGGCCATGATCGCCAATGCCCGGCGCTGCCCTTCCTTGTCAGGGGCGGCTATTTCCAGCCTTGTGGCGATCAATGCCGTGATCCGGTCACGGATTTTCATCGCGCCCAGCTTTTCGGGCGGCAGACGGCGGGCCATTTCGGCATCCACGCTCGCAATCCAGGCATCGATCAGCACCATGGCGCCGCCCTTGAAAGCAAGCTTGGCGATGTCAGGATCAACGCCCATTTCAAATGCCGCCGCTTCAACCGCAACATCGCTCCAGCCGTCAAAGGCGGCATTGGCGGCGAGCCGAGGGGCAAGCGCCTCACGGATTTCGTCCAGCGTCGGATCGGAAGGAAGTGGTTTGGAAGCCATGCTTGCCATCTATGCCTCCCGCGGCGCTTCTGCAAGCCGGACCATCACAAGTGCTGCTGCAATCAACGTTGCCCCAACCCAGTCCGCCGACCCCAACCGCTCACCATAGACTTGCCAGCCAATGGTTGCCGAAATTATCGGTTGCGTTAGAAGTGCAAGGCCGAACAGCAGCGGGCTGACCTTCCCAAGCACATAGACCATCAGCCCCTGGCCGATCAATTGGCTGACCACAGCCAGCAATATAACCGGCGTCCAGTTTTCGGGCATGATTTGCTCGCCAAGTATGACGGCGATAAGGAACAGAGGCGGGGCCGTTGCAAGCGTTGACCATGCCAGCAGCGTCCAGCTGCCCAGTGCTTCGCGGGCACGCATCACCACGATCAGATAGCCCGTATAAAAAACCCCTGCGGCCAGACAGAGCAAGTCGCCGATCAGCGTTTCCCGGGACAATTCCGCCGAGCGCCCAAGCAGCAACAGCGTCCCGATCGTTGCCAGTGCAAAGGCCAGGCCCTGCATTCGCGTTGGCAGGCTGCGTGCAATTAGAAAGCCCCAGATCGGGAAAAGCAGGCTGGCCGCATTGGCAAACAGCGTGGCATTGGCAAGCTTGGTTTTCAAAATGCCAATATGCCAGGCGGCCAGATCCGCCGCGAAGAAAGCACCAGAAAGGATCATGGTCCAGTAAAGTGCATTTTGCGGCAGCATCAATGGTTGCTTGGCTTGCCGTGCAATCAGGAACAGAAACGGAATGGCAAGCGCCATGCGCCAAAAGGCCGACGCGCTGGGGCCAACATCGGCAGTGCGCACCAGCCATGGTCCAAAAGCCAGTGCAAGATTGCCGCCCAGCAAAGCCAGCAGGACAAGCGCCGAAACTTTCTGCGCAGCCTGGCGATAGATTTGCTTGTCCGTCATAAACCCCCGTTGCAATTTGCAACCCGTATCCGCATGTTGGCTGCCAAAGCAAATACTAGGGAAAGCGACTCTGTATGACTACCAGCCTTTTTGATCCTATCCAGCTTGGCGCGATCCACGCGCCCAATCGCGTCCTGATGGCACCGCTAACCCGCGGACGCAGCGAAGGCGTGCATGTGCCCATCTCAGCACTGAAGGCCGAATATTATGCGCAGCGGGCAAGTGCCGGTCTCATCATTGCCGAGGCCACAGGCATCTCGCAGGAAGGATCGGGCTGGCCTTCGGCTCCGGGAATATGGTCTGCTGAACAGGTTGAGGCGTGGAAGCCAGTGACCGAAGCTGTGCACAGGGCCGATGGCCGCATCATCCTGCAGCTTTGGCATATGGGCCGTTTGGTGCATTCCGACTTTCTGGATGGCGCGCAGCCAGTGTCCTCTTCGGCCACGACCGCACCGGGCTTTGCGCATACTTATGAAGGCAAGAAGCCTTATGTTGAGGCTCGTGCGCTTGGCCTTGATGAAATTCCGCGGTTGATTGGTGACTATGCCGATGCCGCGCGCAATGCGATGGCGGCAGGCTTTGATGGCGTCCAGATTCACAGCGCCAATGGCTATTTGCTCGATCAATTCCTGCGCGACAATGCCAATTTCCGCGACGATGATTATGGCGGCTCTATCGAAAACCGCATCCGCCTGTTGCGCCAAGTGGCGACGGCTGTTGCGGCTGAAGTGGGCGCGGATCGCACGTCGGTTCGCCTCTCACCCAATGGGGAAACGCAGGGCTGCGATGACAGTGACCCTGTGGCGCTGTTTACCGCGGCTGCTGCGGCCTTGCAGGACATTGGCATCGCCTTTCTTGAGCTGCGCGAACAAAAAACCTTTGGCAATTTCGGCACCAGCGATGTGCCACGTGTGTCCCCGGACATCCGTAAAGTGTTCACCAATCCGCTGGTCCTTAATCAGGAATATCGGCTGGATAGCGCGCAAGAGGATATTGCCAGCGGTCTTGCCGATGCGATCAGCTTTGGCCGTCCCTTCATTTCCAACCCTGATCTGGTGCAGCGGCTGCGGACCGGCGCAGAAATTGCGCCTGATAATTTCAAGACATGGTATTCGCCCGGCCCCGAAGGCTATACCGATTATCCGGCGCTGGAGGCTGAGGCAGCCTGATCGATGGAGCGCGGGCTTGGCATTGCGCTTGCCGCGCTCCCGATCATTTTGTTCGCGATCATGGCGCTTGCCGAATGGCTGCGCCCGCGCAGGGAACTTGTTCTTGGCCGCTACCCACGCTGGTTGACGCATGCGCTGTTCTTCGCGGCAAACCGGGCGACGATTGCCGCGTTGGCGTGGATCATTGCCGTACCGGCTGCGGCCAATTGGGCGGGGCAAGCAGGCTTTGGCTTGTTCAATCAGCTTGATTGGCCGCTTTGGGCCGAGGCACTGACGGCTTTCATCCTGCTCGATTTTGCCATGTGGCTGCAACATCTCGCCACACACAAAATCCCGATCCTCTGGCGAATGCACAAGGTTCACCATGCCGACCGCGATCTTGACGTGACGACGGCGATCCGTTTCCACCCGTTTGAGATCATCGTCTCCACGCTGTGGAAGACGCTGTGCGTTGCCTTGCTCGGCATTCCTGCGGCGGTTTTTGTGGCCTTTGAGGCTTGGCTGGGCGCCAATGCGCTGTTCAACCACAGCAATGTCAATTTGCCGCATTGGCTCGACCGGATCGTCAGGCCATTTCTGGTCACGCCCGATATGCACCTTGTCCACCACAGCACCGATATTGGTGAGCAGCAAAGCAATTACGGCTTTGCCCTGACCATATGGGACAGGATGTTCGGCACCTATGTTCCCGAATCAGCACAGGGCCGCGAAGCCCAAGCCGTTGGACTGGCCGAGGCCCAGCATCGCCTTCCCGGCCAATTTCTGTGGAGCGCCAAATTGCCGCTGACGTAGCGGCAGGCCGAAGCATATTGACGCGGCCTTACGGAACAGGCAGCTTTCGCGTCAGGGAGAGGGATTATGGCATCATGGCGCAAAATGGCGCTGGTCACGGTAGCAACTGTGGCTATGGGCGCAGGGCTTTATTGGGGCTGGGGCAAATTTCAGGATAGCCGATTGGCAAGCCGCGCTGCCGAGGCGCAGGAAGCCGGTGACAAGGAAGTCACCAGCGGGATCGCTACCAAGCTGCTTTGGGGCGACACGCATTTGCACACGGCCAATTCGATTGATGCCTTTGGCTTTGGCGTAAAGCTGGGGCCGGAAGAGGCGCTGCGTTTTGCCCGGGGTGAAGAAGTCACCTCAACCTGGGGGTTGAAGGCAAAGCTGGAACGCCCGCTCGATTTCCTTGTGATTGCTGACCATTCGGGCGGCCTTGGCGCGACCAAGGCGCTTTATGATGCCCCGCGTTTCCTGATCAAGGACCCGACGCTTCGGCGCTGGCATGACATGATGCACGAAGGCGATCAGGGCATGCAGCGCGTGACCGCTGAACTGATCACCATGGCAGGCGAGGGAAAGCTTGCGGAAATTTTCCCGCGCGAACAATCGCGCAAGAATACGATGAAAATCTGGAACGGCCACACAGCGATTGTCGAACGCTATAATGAGCCGGGCAAATTCACCGCTTTCATGGGCTTTGAATATACGTTGATGCCCAATGGCGACAATCTGCACCGTGTGGTCATGTTCCGCGATGGAAAGCTGCGGGCGGACCAGGTGCTGCCCTATGATCCCACCACTGAACGCACCGAAACGGTCGACAAATTGTGGGACTATATGGATGGCTATGAGAAAAAAACGGGCGGGAAGGCGCTGGCTATTCCGCATAACAGCAATATTTCCGGTGGCCTGATGTTCCAACTGGTTGGCCCCGACGGCGGACCAATGACTGCAGATTATGCCCGGCGGCGGGCGGCGCGTGAGCCGATCGTCGAGGTGACACAGATTAAGGGCGACAGCGAAACGCATCCCTTCCTCTCCCCCAATGATGAATTTGCAGGCTTTGGTAAGGCGGGTTGGGAAATCGGCAATTTGACCATGCAGGGCAAAACAACGCCGGACATGCAGGGCGGAAATCATGTGCGAGAGGCGTTGAAGCGCGGATTGGCGATAGAGGCGCGGACCGGTGTGAATCCCTATAAAATGGGAATGATTGGTTCCACCGATAGCCATACCGCGCTGGCAACGGGTGATGAGGACAATTTCTTTGGCAAGCATTCGGGCGGCGAACCCAATGCCAAACGCGCCTCCGAGCCGCAAAATCTGGGCACGCGCGAAGGGCGTTTTGGCTGGCATTATTTGGCCGGCGGTTACGCCGCAGTCTGGGCGACGGCAAACACCCGCGCCGCGATCTTTGACGCCATGATGCGGCGAGAGGTTTATGCAACCACGGGCCCGCGCATGCAGCTGCGTATCTTTGGCGGCTGGGATTTCAGCGATCAGGATTGGGCAGGCGATTGGGTGAAAGCGGGCTATGCCCGGGGGGTTCCCATGGGCGCTGATCTGAAGCCCGGCAGCGGACGGCCCAGCTTCCTTATCTCTGCGCTGAAAGACCCCGAAGGGGCCAATCTGGACAGGGTGCAGGTGGTAAAGGGCTGGGTCGATGCCTCGGGCAAATTGCAGGAGAAGGTTTTCGACGTTGTGTGGTCTTCGCCCGACAAGCGCAGCCTGACCGGCGGGAAGCTGACGCCAGTGGGCGACACGGTCGATATTGCCAAGGCAAGCTATAGCAACAGCATTGGTGCGCCGGAATTGCGGACCGTATGGAGCGATCCCGAATTCAATGCCGCACAGCGCGCCTTCTACTATGTTCGTGTGCTGGAAATCCCGACGCCGCGCTGGGTGTTATTTGATGCGCTGCGCTACGGTGCAAAATTGCCCAAGGATGCCGAGCTGAAATCGCAGGAACGGGCCTATAGCTCGCCAATCTGGTATAATCCGAAGGGTTAGAGGAGGAATCGATCGGATTTGCTGCTCGCGTCCATGCGCCGGCTATTCCCACCACCCTTCATCCAGCCCCATATCGGGGTCGGCAATGCCCATCAGCCTTCGCATGGCGAGGCGCGCCAGACGCTGCACCTCTACCTTGCGCCGGGCCGCTGCCAACGGCACCAAAGCTGCGGGGCGGACAATCTCTGCATCATAGGCATCAGCAATGATCAGGCCGGTGCGTTCGGGCAGGAAAGCCTCCCCCTCTATTGGCGAGGCATCGAAGCCCGCCGGAACCGCCCAGAAAAACCGGTCACAAAAATCCAGATATTCGGGCCATTTCTGATCGCCCAACAGGTCGCCACGTGCGCATTTGATCTCGACGATCACGATTTCGCCCTTGGCATTAACGCCCATAAGGTCAGCACGGCGATGGTTTCGCAAGGACACCTCTGACTGGACCATGATCTGATTGCGCAGGAAAAGCCTGCTTACGCCTCGTGCGACGCTCGCTGCACCATCTCCCCCCGCATATGCCGTTGCCATGATTCGCCCTTCCTTTGCAAAAGCCATAG
>CAYVQO010000028.1:0-6672 GCA_964452835.1 uncultured Sphingorhabdus sp.
TCGGTCAGCCGTTCGGCATAATATAGCGGAGAAGGGCGACCGACATAATGCTCCAGCAAATCATCAAACTGCGCCTGAAAAGCTGGGTCCGCTTGTGCCGCACGATATTCGCGCTCCAGATCGAGCACCAGCGGCATCAGCGTTTCGGCAACATAACGCCCGCCAAATTGCCCGAAATGGCCTCGGTCGTCAGGCTGGTTGCGGAAGGAGTTTAGCGAGGAATCAGGCTTGTTCATAGGCGCGGACCGCTTGGCAGAAGGCCGCAATCTTGTCCACATCCTTGATTCCCGGCGCGCATTCTACACCCGACGAAACGTCCACGAGCGGCGCTCGCGTTTCGCGCAAGGCATCTGCTACATTGTCCGGCGTCAATCCGCCTGCCAGCCCCCAGGGTATGCGCTGATCATAATCGCGCAGCAGGCTCCAGTCGAGGCGCGTACCCGTGCCACCGGGCAGTGCCTGCGCCGGGGCATCGAACAGCAGCCGATCAACCACATCGTCATAGCGTGCCGCATTAGCCAATGTCTGGTGGTCCCTCAGTCCAATGGCTTTCCAAATCTCGACACGGATATGCTGCTGCACCAGTGCCAGCCACTCCACCGTTTCGGTGCCATGAAACTGGATCACGTCCGGGCGGACCTGTTCAAACGCCTTTGCGGTCAGTTCGGGCGAGGCATTAACGAGCAGCAGCACGACCTTCAGCGAAGGCGGCGTTTGTGCGCGCAAGGCGGCTGCTTGCTCAAGGCTTACATGCCGCGGGCTTTTTTCGAAATGGACAAGGCCAATATGGGTCGCGCCATGTCTGGCGGCTGCTTCTATGGTCGCCTGAGTGGAGAGGCCGCAGATTTTGATTTGGCACTGCAAGATTTGATCTCAATCGTTCAGCTTATTATAATCTGTGTTGAAAAACAGAGTATCTGTGATCCATTCACCCTGATGACGTTTGTAAGCGATGCGCCAGTGCAAAATGCAGCTATCATGGATCGCGACATACCACCGTCGTGTGAAGTGCGAACCAAGTGGTTCTTCTCGAGCCATCTGCACCTCAGTCAACTGACCGCACAACGCATCAGCTTGGCCTGCCTGATCAGCGTCTGCTGACGTCAGTGCCTCTCTAAACATTCGAAAAAACTGCTCGATACCATCTTTTTCGATCTTGTCGAAAATCGCCTGTTCCAACACTGCAAGTTTGGATTTGTCAGTTGCAGATTGAGCCGCATCTCCTGTGATCGGCACAGCAGCAGTTGCACCCGAAAGCGCAATTGTGGCGGTCAGCGTAAGTAGTAGGATTGGAATTTTCATACAGTTTTGCGACGTTTGCTCACAGCGTCCCCACGATCGCCCGTGCGGCGGCATCGGGATCATCGGCCTTGGTGATCGGCCTTCCCACCACCAACACCGAAGCGCCGTCGTCGCGAGCTTGCCTGGGCGTTACCGTGCGTTTCTGGTCGCCGCTATTGCCGCCAGCTGGGCGCAGGCCGGGGACGACAAAAAAGCCGTCCTTCCAGCTCTTTTTCACGGCTTTCACTTCATGGCCTGAGCAAACAATGCCGTCCAGCCCCGCCTCCTGGGCAAGCGCCGCCAGCCGCGCGACTTGCGCATCGGGCGAATCCGGTACGCCAACCCGGCTCAGGTCATGATCGTCCAGGCTGGTCAGCACCGTGACACCCACCACCTTGGTATGCGTTCCAGCTGCAGCCTTTGCATCCTCCATCATCGCACGGCCTCCGGCGGCATGGACGGTCACGATGGCAGGTTCCAGCGCGTTGATGGCCTGCATCGCCTTTGCCACGGTGTTGGGAATATCATGCAGTTTAAGGTCGAGGAAAATGGGCAGCCCAAGCTTTTGCACCTCGTGCACGCCGTGGTGACCATTGGCGCAGAAAAACTCCAAGCCGAGTTTAACTCCGCCAACATGGGCCTTAACACGTTTGGCAAGGGTAAGCGCGTCGTCCAGATAGGGTGTGTCGATTGCGACATAAAGCGGGTTGCTCATGCTGTCGCCCCTGCATCGATGCGCGTTTGGCTCAGATCAAGCGGCGTTGTGCGCACCGAAGTTTCAAGTGTTGCTATGCGGCGCTTAAGTCTGAAACCTTGTGTCCGATACCAAACATAAAGTGGCAGAAACCCAGCAAGGAAGGCAATGCCAATTAATGCCGGTAATTTGGTATCCAGCCACAGGCCACCCCAAAGCTTGATTGAAACCGGCTGCCAGTTGTTAATCGCAAATATGGTGAAGCCCAGAAGAAAGATGACCCAGAATAGCGTTTTCAAAAAGGACATCACGGCTTCTCCTTGGCTTGTTACAAAGAGAGCCTAGGGCAAGCTGCGCCCAGTTTCCAGCCCCGTTCAGCAGCCTTTAGCCAAAGACGCGGGCGAAAATCGTGTCGACATGTTTCAGATGATAGCCAAGATCGAATTTTTCCTCGATCTGCTGAGCAGTCAGATATGTGGCAACCTCAGGGTCTGCTTTCAGCAGTTCCAACAGCGACAATTGGCCATCCGACTCCCACACCTTCATGGCATTGCGCTGAACCAGAACATAGCTGTCTTCGCGGCTAGCCCCTGCCTGGGTCAGTGCCAGAAGAACGCGTTGCGAGTGGACAAGGCCACCCATCTTGTCCAAATTCTTTTGCATCCGCTCGGGATAGACGAGTAGCTTGTCGACAACGCCGGTGAGGCGGGCGAGCGCAAAATCGAGCGTGATAGTGGCATCCGGGCCGATATAGCGCTCGACCGAGCTATGGCTGATATCGCGTTCATGCCAGAGTGCGACATTTTCCATCGCCGGCGTGGCATAGCTGCGCACCATGCGCGCCAGGCCAGTCAGATTTTCGGTCAACACCGGATTGCGCTTGTGCGGCATGGCAGAGCTGCCTTTTTGACCGGGTGAGAAATATTCTTCCGCCTCCAGCACTTCGGTGCGCTGCAAATGGCGGATTTCAACTGCCAGCCGTTCGATTGATGAAGCAATCACGCCAAGCGTAGCAAAAAACATGGCATGCCGATCACGCGGGATGACCTGCGTTGACACCGGCTCGACCGACAGGCCAAGCTTTGCCGCAACATGATCCTCAACGCGGGGGTCGATATTGGCAAAGGTGCCAACCGCACCTGAAATAGCACAGGTTGCAATATCCTTCCGCGCTGCGATCAGACGATCCTTGCAGCGTGAAAATTCGGCATAGGCCTCGGCCATTTTCAAGCCAAAGGTAACGGGTTCGGCATGGATGCCGTGGCTGCGGCCGATGCACGGCGTCATTTTATGCTCAAAGGCACGGCGCTTTAGCGCCTCTAGCAGCGCATCCAGATCAGCGAGCAAAATCGCGGCTGCCTGATCCAGCTGCACGGCAAGACAAGTGTCCAAAACGTCAGAGCTTGTCATTCCCTGGTGCATGAAGCGGGCCTCATCGCCTACTTGCTCGGCAACCCAAGTCAGGAAGGCAATAACGTCATGCTTGGTTACGGCCTCGATAGCGTCAATCGCGGCGACATCAATTGCCGGGTTCGTAGCCCACCAGGCCCACAACGCCTCTGCCGCAGATTTCGGCACAACGCCCAGATCCGCCAAAGCGTCAGTCGCATGCGCCTCAATCTCAAACCAGATTTTCAGCCGATTTTCTGGCTCCCAGATCGCGGTCATATCGGGGCGGGCGTAGCGGGGGACCATGAAGTTTCCTGTTGGCTGAATAGAGTCGCGGCGCGCCTAGCAGACGCGCCGCGAACCGTCAAAAATACTGAAAGACAGTTGCTGGCTCAGCAATCGCCCGTGCGTTTTGCGTCGATCCGCATCCCCAGCTTGCCGGTGCCGCCGGTCGGCAATTTGTCGAGGCCAAGGTTGATGTCCATGCCAAAGCTCTCGGTTTCTGCCGCACCTTTGATTGTGGCGGTAACATCGCCCATTTGCGTGCCGGTGCATTTCACCTGCACATCGACTGATGTATCGGTGCTGGCATCTTTAATGGTGGTGCATTGCCCGCCCATGCTTTTGCTGATTTCTTCGGATACCTTTTTCCATTCGCCCTTGTCTGTGGCACCCAGGCATTGTTCGCCACCGACGTGCGATGCAAAGCCAGCCTTCATCTGGCTCTCCGCCTGCGCCTTGACGGCGGGGGTGATACCGGGCATCTCCAATGCGGTCAGTGTGACTTCGGGTTTATACTTGCCTTTACGCGGCTTTTCATCGGCGGCGCTGCACCCCGCAACCAGTATAGCGCCAAGGCCAGCGACCAAAAGCAAATGGGTCTTCATGTTATTCTCCCTCTGATTAAGCAGTCCCAGACTAAGGGGATGATGCCGGAAGGCAAGCAATAACGGGGGATAACTCCGCATTGCCTCTTGGCGGCGGGAATCGGCGGGATTATCGACGCCAGCGATGTCTGACATTACCGAAACCGATACTCCACCCGAAGATCCCTTTGACGCAGTGGTCAACGCGCCATTCGATGCGGCGATTTCAGAGCGTTATCTGATTTATGCGATGTCGACGATCACGGCGCGTTCGCTTCCGGATCTGCGCGACGGCCTGAAACCGGTGCACCGCCGCCTGTTATGGGCCATGCGACAGCTGAAGCTCGATCCGGCAAGCGGGTACAAGAAATGCGCCCGTGTCGTCGGCGACGTTATCGGTAAATATCACCCCCACGGCGACCAATCAGTCTATGACGCCATGGTTCGGCTGGCGCAGACTTTTTCGCTGCGCTATCCGCTGGTCGACGGGCAGGGCAATTTCGGCAATATCGACGGCGATAATGCCGCTGCCTATCGTTATACCGAGGCGAAGCTGACCAAGACAGCCATCGAATTAATGGCCGGGCTTGATGAGAATGCTACCGATTTCAAACCCACCTATAATGGTGAGGATGAAGAGCCGGAGGTTATGCCTGGCCTCTTCCCCAATTTGCTGGCCAATGGCGCAAGCGGGATCGCGGTAGGTATGGCGACCAGCATTCCGTCGCACAATGCGGCAGAGGTCATCGATGCCGCAATGCTGCTGATCGATGAGCCCAAGGCGACGCATGAGCAGTTGATGCAGATTGTGCAGGGGCCGGATTTTGCCACGGGTGGCGTGCTTGTTGACAGCCGGGAGACGATTTCTGCGGCCTATGAAACAGGGCGGGGCGCGCTTCGTGTGCGGGCGCGTTTCCATGCCGCGGATGCCAAGGACGCGACGGACCGCGACGCCGGGATCGAGCGGCTTTCGGGCGGCACCTGGCAGCTGGTTATCACCGAAATTCCCTATCAGGTGCAAAAGGGCAAGCTAATCGAGCAGATCGCCCAGCTGATTGCCGACAAGAAACTGCCGATCCTTGACGATGTGCGCGATGAATCGGACGCCGATATCCGTATCGTGCTGGTACCGAAGAGCCGCAATGTTGACCCTGAAGATTTGAAGAACGCGCTATTCCGGCTGACTGACCTTGAGACGCGTTTCGGCCTGAACATGAACGTGCTCGATGCCAATCGCGTGCCCAAGGTTATGGGTCTTGGCGAAGTGCTTCGCGAATGGCTGGCGCATCAGATATATGTGCTTGTCCGCCGGTCGCAGCATCGACTGGAAAAGATCGATGCGCGGCTGGAACTGCTTGATGGCTATATTATTGCCTATCTCAATCTCGACCGGATTATTGAGATCATTCGGACCGAGGATGAGCCCAAACCTGTCATGATGGCTGAATTTCAGCTGACTGATCGGCAGGCTGAGGCGATCCTGAATATGCGGCTGCGCAGCTTGCGCCGGCTTGAGGAAATGGAGCTGCGCCGCGAACGCGACGACCTGGTTGCCGAGCGTGAGGAACTGGTCAAGCTGATCGAAAGCCCAGCCAGGCAGCGTACGAGGCTGAAGAAAGACCTGACCAAGCTGCGCAGCGGCTATGCAGAGGATACCGAATTGGGGCGCAGGCGTACGGCATTGGTCGAAGCCGCGCCTGCCCGCGAAATCGCGCTGGAGGCCTTTATCGAGCGCGAGCCTGTAACAGTCATCCTGTCCAAACGCGGCTGGATAAAGGCGATGAAGGGCCATGCGGACCTGAGCGCAAAGGCCGACTATAAGTTCAAGGAAGGCGATGCGCTGGCGCAGGTCTTCCATTGCCAGACGACGGACAAGATATTGATCGCCACCGCCAATGGCCGCTTCTACACTGTGGGTGCGGACAAATTGCCCGGTGCGCGGGGTTTTGGCGAACCGCTGGGCACAATGATCGATATAGAGGCAGGTAATGACGTCGTGACGTTATTACCGGTCATTCCCGGCGGCCGCATGTTGTTGGCTGCATCAACCGGTAAAGGCTTTATCTGCAAGCAAGAGGACGTCGTTGCGGAAACGCGCAAAGGGCGCGGGGTGGTGACGCTGAAACCTGGTGCCCGGCTAAAGGTTGTCCGCATGGCACCGGCAGCGACGGAAGATGATGCGCTGCGCAAAGACCATTATGTTGCCGTTGTCGGTGACAACCGCAAACTGGTCGTGTTCCCGCTCGATGAAGTGCAGGAACTGGCCAAGGGGCAAGGCGTCACGCTGCAACGCTATAAGGATGGGGGCTTGTCCGATGCCATTTGCTTCCGCCTCAGCGAAGGGCTGAGCTGGGCGATGGGCGGCGAAGGCAATCGCACCCGTACCGAAACCGATTTGACGCAGTGGCGTGTCGCGCGCGGCGCTGCTGGTCGGTTGCCACC
>CAYVQO010000028.1:6772-14375 GCA_964452835.1 uncultured Sphingorhabdus sp.
AAACCGATTTGACGCAGTGGCGTGTCGCGCGCGGCGCTGCTGGTCGGTTGCCACCGCAGGGATTCCCACGGAACAACCGTTTCGACTAGCTGCTTTGCTTAATGCGATGCGCCAAGTGCGTTAACCTTTCGTTTTACACAAATGTTGCGACAAAATTTTACCGCTGTCTCCTACCCGGGGCAGAATGAAGCAATATGGTCGCTCCGAATTTTCGCAAGCAGAGCCTGCCAGCCTTTCCGCGAGGCTGGTTGCGCGTTCGCATGGCGATACGACCATTCCCGACCATAGCTGGTTGATGACATTGCCGATCGCGGCTGCGATTTTCCGCCTGCAGGGTGAACCCATGAGCAACAGGCGGGCGACCAAGCTGGCGGCCAACAGCCGTTTCGACGCGCTGTTACAGGGGGCAGGTCGCCCGCTTGGTCTTGAATTGTCCGACTTTACCGAATGTGTCAGCGAGATGGCTGCCGAAGGCCGCGACACGCATTTTGCCTTCTGGCAGTCGGCAGACAAGGTAAACCGGTGTGAGTTGGAAATCAGCATTGCCTGTTTTGGTGAAGGACGGGACCAGTTTCTGGTTTCCGTGCTGGATCGCACTGCCGAAACCGTAAGCCGCATCAACCTGCGCCGGGAAATGCTCAATGATAGCCTGACTGGCTTTTGCAACCGCACCGGCTTTGAAGAGCGGGTAGAGGAGCTGGTGCAGGCAATGGATAAGGATTCGCGCTATGCGATCATTATCTTCGATCTTGCCCGCTTTAGCCGCATCAATGAATCGGTAGGAGTGATTGCGGGCGATGAACTGATCATCACTGTCGCGCACCGGCTGAACTCACGCATTCGTTCAAATGAGCAGCTGGCCCGCTTGAATGGCAACGAATTTGCCCTGTTTGCCAGAATAGAAGACGAAGTAGCCGTCACATCAATCGCCAACCGCATTACTCAGGCCTTTGCCGATCCGTGCAAGCTATCCAATCTGGAAATCCAGATCGAATGTGCGACCTCGGCGGCGATTGGGACAGTCGGCCAAGATGATCCGATGGATACGCTACGCCATGCGCAAATTGCGATGAAGCGTGCCAAGCGGACGCGGCAGCTTGAACTGTTCTCTGAAGACAAGCTTCACCGCGCAACCAATCGCTTTGCCATTGAAACGGATTTGCGCCGCGCCATTGCGTCTGGCGCGCTGGATTTGCACTATCAGCCGTTGATTGATCTGGAGAGTGGACAGCTTAGCGGGTTTGAGGCGCTGGCGCGTTGGGAGCATCCCGATCGCGGATGGATCTCGCCGGTCGAGTTCATTCCAGTGGCTGAGGAAAGCGGGCTGATTGTTCCGTTGGGTCGCTGGGCGCTGGACCGCGCAGCGCAGACCATTGCTGATTGGGATAAAAAGGCTGGCAAGGTATTGCCGATCCGTATTTCGGTGAATCTCTCTGCGGTCCAAATTCAGCGCGACGATATTGCGGTTGCAGTGGAAGACGCAATCCGCGGTGCGCAAATTTCCGGTAACCGGCTGACGCTGGAACTGACAGAAAGCGCCTTTGTCGATGATCCGCAGGGTGCGCGTGCAGTACTCGAATCGCTAAAGGCGCTTGATGCCAATCTGGCGATGGATGATTTTGGTACGGGCTATTCAAACCTGGCCTATCTGCAGAAACTGCCAATTGATGTGCTGAAAATTGATCGCAGCTTTGTGACGGATATGGACGCGAACAAGGATAATGCGGCTATTGTCAGCACGATATTGTCTCTGGCCAATGCGCTCGGCATGAAGACCACGGCTGAGGGTATTGAAACAGCGGCCATCTCGGCAGCGCTCAGAAAGCTGGGATGCACCAATGGCCAGGGCTATTATTTCGCCAAGCCTCTGACCTTCGACGCGGCCTATTCTTTCCTGTCAGACGGCGTTTCGGCAACACATTGATCGGCAATGGCACTGGCTCGCGCCGCATCGGGGAAGCCTTCGGCTATCCATTGCCGCTCGGCTGCCTGCAATGTTTTCGCAACCAGCGGACCTGCGCCCAGCCCGCGCGCCACAAGATCACCGCCCTTGATCGGGAAGATCGGCGGCGTCCAGCCCGACAGGGCATCAACGCCTGCCTGCCAGTCTTCATCGCTGCCGTGCAGTAGGAACAGATCGGCCGCAATTGCAGTGCCCAGACGGTAGGCCAAGGCTCGGGCCTGATCTGATACGGGGCTGCGATCTGCCAGCCGGGCCGTGAGTTCGCCTCTGATCCGGTTGGATAGCTTCAACCGGGCGGCCACCAATTCGACGATGGCGGGATCATGGGGCAACAGCGCATTCAGCCGCCGCCCGGCAGCGATCGAAGCACCAGTCATCTGTTCGCGATCCAGCAGCCGCTTTAGCTGCTCCAGCCCATCCTCGGCAATTTCCGGCAAAAAGGCTGCGAAAATTCCGTGCTTCAGCATTAGCGAAACACTGCCGCTGGGGTCGGGTAAGGCCAGCAATTTCAGCATTTCATCGGCAATGCGCTCGCGTGACAGCGCCATCAGGCTTTTGGCCGCTGCTTCGCAGGCCGCCAGCGCAGCAGTATCGAGCTCGCCTGTGCCAAAGCGGGCATGGAATCGGAAGAAGCGCAGGATACGCAAATGGTCCTCGGCAATGCGCTGTCCGGCATCGCCGATGAAACGCACTTTACGGTGCTTTAGATCGCCCAGCCCGCCGAAATAGTCGAAAATCTCCCCGCTCAGTGGATCGGCATAGAGCGCATTGATGGTGAAATCGCGCCGCGCCGCATCCTCCTGCCAGTCGGTCGAGAACGCAACTGTGGCCCGCCTGCCATCGGTCGAGACATCGCGGCGCAGCGTGGTGATTTCAAACGTGCGACCATCGGCAACTGCGGTAATGGTTCCATGGTCTATACCTGTGGGAACGGCCTTTATCCGGCTCGCTTCCAACCGTGCAGTCACTTCTTCTGGAAGCAGCGGAGTTGCCAGATCGACGTCGGCAACCGTTACCCCAAGCAAAGCATCGCGCACCGCACCGCCAACGATGCGGGGCGGTTGCCCACCGGTGTTCAATGCTGAAACAACCCGTGCCAGCGCGCCATCGTGCAGCCAATCTGAATCGGGCAACAGAATCATGCCGAGCCCAACAGACGCCGCGACAGATTGGCAATGATCCCGGCAGTCACCCCCCAAATGCGGCGACCCTGCCAGTCCATGTCATAATAGCTGCGCATCTGTCCCTGCCATTCAACCTGCTTCACCGCGTAATTGGCCCGATCAAATAAAATGGCAAGCGGCACTTCAAACCATTCCTCAACCTCGCCCGGGTGTGCAACAAGGGGCAAATCGGGCGCGATGATGCCGACGACCGGTGTGATGCGATAGCCGCTGCCCGAATGATATTCGTCGGCAGCACCCAAAACATTGACTGCTTGCCGGGGCAGGGCAATTTCCTCCTCCGCCTCACGCAGTGCGGCAGCAATTGCATTTTCGTCATTGTCGTCGATCTTTCCACCCGGAAAGGCAACTTGCCCGGCATGGCTCCGCAGCCAGGCAGGGCGTCTCGTCAGGATAACGCCCGGTTCGGGGCGGTCGGTAATTGGCACAAGTACAGCTGCGGCACGATAGTCGCCATCGAAGCGCGACAGGCCGCGTTCATCCTCGATAGCTACGGTGCGGCTTGGATCAAGCGCCGCCTGAAACTGGCTTTTCCAGTTCATCGGAGCGCCACCATCGGAAAGCAAATGCCGTTGCTCCAAAGCTGCGGCCTATCGCCATTTTCCAAAAGGCCCATTTCGATCAACTCATAGTGAAGCGGCCGTGAGGCGCGCGCCCAAAGGCCGTTTCTGACATGCAAATAAGGTATGTCGACGCCATCATAATTGCGTAACATGATATTATTGTCTGGTCCGGCGATAACAATGTCATCAGTGTTCATGCGAAAGGCCAGGCTTGCATCCTTGCCATCGCCCTTGCGTTGTACGTCAACGGCGATGAAAGGCACGTCGTCGACTTTGATGGACAGCTTTTCCTGCGGAGTGACCAACCAATAGCTGCCATCGGCGTCCAGCCGCAGTAAAGTAGAAAATGCGCGCATCATGGCCGGGCGGGTGATCTCTCCGCCCTGATGATACCAGCGTCCATCGGTAGCGATGCGCATTTCGCTGTCGCCTGCTTTTTGGGGGCTCCATTGCTCGACAGGAGGCAATTTGCGTTCAGCGATCAGCTTGGCCAGCTGCTCCAGGCTCAGGCGCGCAAGCTCGGGCGCCGGATCATAGGGCATCGGCGCGCTCCAGCATGCCGGATGGAGGCAGAATATGACCGGCGACATTGCGCGCAAGCAAGCGGCGGGGCTCCCATGGCCCGGGAAGTTGCCAGTTTGCCGTCAAGGCTGCGTCAAAGCCAAAGCGGCCATAATATTCGGGATCGCCGATCATTACCAAGGGTGGATTGCCCATCTTTGCCGCTGCTTCAAGCATCATATGCATCAGCCGACGGCCATGTCCCGCATTTTGACGCTCGGGATCAACTGCTACCGGGCCGACCAGCACTAGCTGTGTTCCGTTAATCTGTACCGGCCAGCACTGGATCGTGGCGATCAGATCTTCGCCTTCCACCAAAGCAAAGGACAAGGCATCAATCACGCGGCCTCCATGGCGCAACCGATAGGCAGTCCTCAAATGCCTATCCGTACCAAAGGCTGCATCAAGCAGCGTTTCGATCCGCTCCGGCGCGATGCCGGATAAAGGCAGCAACTCCGCCATTGTCTCAGGCCGCTACCGGACGCCGCTTTGCCAGCATGATCAGGCTGACCAGTGCCGTGAGTGCAATTGCGGCGGCAATGATGAACGGTGCACCGGGGAAATGCACCGGCGCGTCATTTTGCGTGAATATCGACAGCACATTATTGTAAACGAGCTGAGCCACCAGAAAGGCAAGTGCCGACAGACTGCCATTCATCCCTTGCAGCTCACCCTGCTGATCGGGCGGGGTGCGCATGGACATCATGGCATTGATCGCCGGCATGGCCATGCCTGACAGGCCGTTGAACAGCGTCAGGAAAATCGCAACGGTGCCATTGGTCAAAAAAGCATAGATGACGAACATGGTGCCGCCAGCCACAATGCCAATAATTGCCGTCATCCGTTCACCAAATTTCTTGACCGCACGACCAATTACTAAGGATTGGAACAGCGCGATGGATATGCCGACAACCGTCAGCGAAATACCCACCATCTTGCTGTCCCAGCCATATTGCGCCGGGGCAAAGAAGGACCAGCTAGCGGGGTAGACGTTGGTTGCAGTCACCCAGAGAAAATAGATGAGCGCGATGGGCAATATGCCTTGGATTTTGCCCAGGCTAGCCAGTGCGCCAAATGGGTTGGCACGTCTGGGCTGGAACGGCCTGCGCCGCTCTGCTGCCATGGTTTCTGGGAAGGCGAAATAGCCATAGAGGCAGTTTGCAAGCGCAAGTCCACCTGCAATGAAAAAGGGCAGGCGCGTGCCATAATCGGCGATCAGCCCACCTATCGCAGGCCCCAAGATGAAGCCCAGGCCAAAAGCTGCATTCACCTTGCCAAAGCTAGCCGCACGGTCCGTTGCCTCCGACATATCGGCCATGGCTGCATTGGCCGGACCAAAAATCGCGCCCAGCCCCCCTGCAATCGACCGGCCAATAAACAGCCAGAGGATCGAAGGAGCGAGGCCCATCAGCAGGAAATCAAGGCCAAAGCCAGCTAGCGAAAAGAGAAAGACCGGACGCCGCCCGAAACGATCCCCCAAATTGCCAATCATTGGCCCCAGCAGAAACTGGAAGATGGCGTAGGATGCGCCCACCCATGCGCCCAGTGCGGTGGCTTCTGAAAGGCTAACGCCTTCCAGCTCCATGATCAGTTTGGGCAAAACCGGCATGATGATGCCGAAACCGACCGAGTAGATGAACACCGTCAGCAACACAAAGCGCTGTGCGCGTTGTTTGGTCAGGGCATCGAGGGCAGCGGCAGCAGTCATATCCGGCGCTGTGTCAGCGGTGTAAAGCTTTGTCCATGTTTATTGCAAAGCTTTGCCAGCTTGCGCTAAGCCCTTCTAAACTGGGGAAGGAGCGAACCATGTCCAATGAAACAACTGGCAATGAACCGGTAACTGAAACCGAAGCCGGGACTGCAGCGCAGGTTGAAGCGCCGAACGAAAGCGAAAGCGCCGTCGCGCCGGCCAAACCCTCTGGCGCTGGCGGGAAGTTGGTCTTCGCCCTCGGTGCCGGGTCCATATTGCTGGCGCTGGTTGCGGCTCTTGGTTCGGGCTGGGGCATGTGGCATTTCTCCTTCGGATTCCGGCTTCTGATGGGCGCCTTTGCCGCCGCTATTCTTGCTGTGCTGTTGGGGGCAGGGCTTGGCTGGTGGGCAAAGCGGAAAGGAAAGGCGTCGCCTCGGCCGCTCCGCTGGCTTGGCATGGCACTGGGCGCTGCCTTTGCGCTTTATTTGCTCGGCATGGTTTACACCGCACGCACTGTGCCTGCGATCCATGACGTTTCGACCGATCTTGCCGATCCGCCGCAGTTCAAGACATTGGCGCTGAGGGAAGATTATCTCGACAATATTCCGGGCAAGGATGATCCCGAAATGCGCGGCATGAACCCGTTGCAGCGCTGGGCGGCTGTGCATGCCAAATCCTATGGCGATATCCGATCGGTACGGATTGGGATGCCGGTGGCAGAGGCAATTGCCAAGGCTGAACGGATCGCAAAAGAGCGTGGCTGGGAAATCGCGGTATCCGATCCCATAGAGGGCCGATTGGAGGCAACCGACACAACGCGCTTCTTCCGCTTCAAAGATGATGTTGTGCTGCGCGTCCGTCCTACAGAAGACGGAACGGGCAGCATTATCGATATGCGCTCCATCAGCCGCGTCGGTGTCAGCGACCTTGGGGTCAATGCCAAGCGGGTGCGCAGTTTCCTGGCCGATATGGCAGGGACTAACCCGGCGGGTTGACCTTTAACCCTTTGGCGTCAGTTTTAGCAGGCGGCCCTCTGAACCGCGAATACCGTCCTCAAGCACCCAGATGGCACCATCCGGGCCTTGCTCGACTTCGCGGATACGTGCGCCCATATCCCATTCATCGGCCTTGCTGGCCTTTGTTCCGTCAAGCTGTACCCGGACCAGCGATTTCGCTCCAAGCCCGCCAATGAACAACGAATTTTTCCATTTGGGGAATAGCTTGCCATTGTAAAACATCAGTCCGCCTGGAGAAATGGCCGGGTTCCAGAAGACTGAGGGTGCTTCAAAACCATCGCCGGGTTTGTGATCGGGGATGTCTGCGCCGCCATAATGGCTGCCGTTGGAAACTTTGGGGTAGCCATAATTGGCACCGCGCTTCACCAGATTGACTTCATCGCCGTGCTCTGGCCCCATTTCCTGGTTCCACAAATTGCCTTTGTCATCAAACGTCAGGCCCAGCGGGTTGCGATGACCCAGCGACCAGATTTCCGATTTTACCGGATTGCTGGCATCATAAAATGGATTGTCCTTTGGCGTGCTGCCGTCGGGGAACAGGCGCAACACCTTGCCAAGATTGCCATTCATGTCCTGCGCCGGATCGAATTTCTGCCGCTCGCCAGAGGCAATGTAGAGATATTTGC
>CAYVQO010000028.1:14475-21917 GCA_964452835.1 uncultured Sphingorhabdus sp.
TCCTGCGCCGGATCGAATTTCTGCCGCTCGCCAGAGGCAATGTAGAGATATTTGCCATCGGGGGAGAAAGCCAGCCTATGGCCATAATGGCCCCGTCCGGTAACTTTCGGGTTCTGCTTCCAGATGATTTTGACATCGGACAGCGATGGTGCACCGCCGGTCATGTTCAGCTTTGCCGTGCCGACCACTGCGCCGCGGGTGTCATTGTCACCTGCCTCGACCCAGCTCATGTAAATCATCCGGTCGGCGGCAAATTGCGGGCCGACGATGACATCGCCAAAACCGCCTTGGCCGCCATAGTCCACTGCAGGAACACCCGATACCTCAGTGCTCTTGCTATCCTTGGTATCGACCAGAAACAGCTTGCCCTTCTTGTCGCTCACCAGCGCCATATGTGTCAGCTCGACCCCGCTACCCGGCAAGAATGCCATCGCCCAGGGTTCATCGAAATCGGCGATGACGGCGGTATCGAACGGCTTGGCGCTCGTCTTTGCATCAACGGAAGCAGGGCTGCAGGCCATCGCCAGCAGGCTGGCGGCGGCAATCAGGGCTTGTTTCGGCATATGGGGCTCCTCTAGTCGTTGCCGCCCAGATGATAGCGCAGGCTGCATTTCGCAAGGGGGTTGCAATCCCGTACTCTCCGCTTTAAATGCAACTCATCCCGACATTGCGAAACACTGAAGGGGCTGGCGCCGCAAGGGGCCGGCACAATCGGCTTTTCGCCCATGCGTTTATTGAGATTTGATGCCTGACCTGACCAAACTTGCCGCGATTATCGAACCTGAAGCCAAGGCTTTGGGCTTTGATCTTGTGCGCGTCGCCTGGTTTGACAAAGGCGGCGAAGGTTCGGACGAACCAACATTGCAAGTGATGGCTGAGCGGCCTGATACACGGCAGTTGGTCATTGATGACTGTGCTGCCCTGTCGCACCGCATTTCCGATAAGTTTGATGCGCTTGATCCGATTGAAGAAGCCTACCGCCTTGAAGTGAGTTCTCCGGGCATCGACCGTCCGCTGACCCGGCTAAAGGATTTTGCGGATTGGGCAGGGCATGAGGCAAAGGTTGAGGTGCATGAGGCCATAGCGAACCAGAAACGGTTCCGCGGCGACCTGTTGGCCGTTGACGGCGAGGTGGTTTCAATCACTGATCGCACCGGTGCCACCCATAATATCGCTTTTTCCAACATCCAATCCGCTAAGCTGGTCTTGACAGACCGGCTGATTGCGTCGACTGCGCCGCTCGAAAGCGCCGGGGTCGATGAAATCGAAGAAACACCCCTCGACGAAGAACAGGAAGATTAAGCCATGGCAACTCCCATAGCCGCGAATAAGGCCGAATTGCTGGCAATTGCCAATGCAGTGGCAAGTGAAAAAATGATCGACAAGGCGATTGTCGTGGAAGCGCTTGAAGAAGCGATCCAGCGCGCTGCCCGTGCCCGTTATGGTGCCGAAAACGACATCCGCGCCAAGCTGGACACGCAGACTGGCGACCTTCGCCTGTGGCGCGTTGTTGAGGTGGTTGAAGAGGTTGAGGATTATTTCAAGCAGGTTGACCTGAAGCAGGCCGAGAAGCTGCAAAAAGGCGCGGCCATTGGCGACTTCATTGTCGACCCGCTGCCGCCGGTTGATTTGGGGCGTATCGATGCCCAATCGGCCAAGCAGGTGATCTTCCAAAAGGTTCGCGATGCAGAGCGTGAGCGGCAATATGAAGAATTTAAGGACCGGGCAGGTGAGATCATCACAGGCGTCGTCAAGTCAGTAGAATTCGGCCATGTTGTTGTCGACCTGGGCCGTGCCGAAGGCGTCATCCGCCGCGATCAGCAAATCCCGCGCGAAGTTGTCCGCAATGGTGACCGTGTCCGTGCGTTGATTATGAAAGTCGTACGCGAAAATCGTGGGCCGCAAATCCTTTTGAGCCGCGCTCATCCCGATTTCATGAAAAAGCTGTTCGCGCAGGAAGTGCCCGAAATTTACGACGGGATTATCGAAATCAAAGCCGCTGCCCGCGATCCCGGCAGTCGCGCCAAGATTGGCGTGATCAGCTATGACAGCAGCATCGACCCTGTCGGCGCCTGCGTCGGTATGAAGGGCAGCCGTGTGCAGGCTGTGGTCCAGGAAATGCAGGGCGAAAAAATCGACATCATTCCGTGGTCGGAAGATGCCGCGACCTTCATCGTCAATGCGTTGCAGCCCGCTACGGTCAGTCGCGTTGTCCTTGATGAGGATGAGGCACGGATCGAGGTTGTCGTTCCCGACGACCAGCTGAGCCTTGCCATTGGTCGTCGCGGGCAAAATGTCCGTCTGGCTTCACAGCTTACCGGGCGTGCCATCGACATCATGACCGAGGCCGAATCGAGCGAGAAGCGGCAGAAGGAATTTGTCGAGCGTTCAGAAATGTTTCAGCAGGAACTCGACGTTGACGAAACACTGGCGCAGTTGCTTGTCGCTGAAGGCTTTAGCGAGCTGGAAGAAGTCGCCTATGTCGCGCTGGAAGAAATCGCAGCGATCGAAGGGCTGGATGATGAGCTGGCCGAAGAGCTGCAAAGTCGCGCCGTTGAGGCGCTGGAGCGCAAGGAAGAAGCCAACCGTACCGAACGCCGCGAACTTGGCGTTGAGGATGCGCTGGCTGAACTGCCGCATCTGACCGAAGCCATGCTGGTGACGCTGGGCAAGGCAGGCATTAAGACGCTTGATGATCTGGCAGATCTTGCCACTGATGAGCTGATCCAGAAGCCGCGCAACGAGCAGCGCCGCAGCGACAATCGCCGCAACCGGGTGGAGGATAAACCCGGCGTGCTGGCGGTCTATGGTCTCAGCGAAGAGCAGGGCAATGAAATCATCATGGCCGCTCGCGCCCACTGGTTCGACGATGAACCGGTAACCGAAGAGGAGGACGCCGTTGCCGCGGAAACCTCCCAATGAGACTGCACATAGTCCAGTAAGGAAGTGCATATTGTCAGGTGAGCGGGCGGAACAACGTCTGCTCATTCGGCTTGCACTTGGACCGGATGGTAGCATCGCTCCCGATGTGTTGGGCAAGGCACCGGGTCGGGGCGCTTGGATTGGCGTGCCGCACGATGAACTGGAAAAAGCGCACGCCAAGGGGAAGCTTGCGGGCCTGCTAAAACGTGCCTTCAAGGCTGAGCGACTGGAAGTCCCTCTGGATATCGCCGAGCGCATCAGGGTCAATCTCGAAAAAGCGACCTTGGATCGGCTCGGTCTTGAGGCGCGAGCTTCGAATCTTGTCACTGGCGCGGAAAAGGTCGATCAGGCAGCAAGGGCAGGGGCGGTATCCCTTCTGCTACACGCTGCTGATGCCAGCGACGATGGTGCAGGCAAACGGGACCAGAGTTGGCGTGTTGGCATGGAGCAAGAGGGCAGTGGCAAAACCGGTATCAAACTTCCGGTTGACCGCGATGCCCTTTCCGCCGCATTGGGGCGCGGAAATGCCGTGCATGTCGCGATAACCGACGATCGTGCAGCGGAACGGGTGAGGCATCATCTGGATCGCTGGCTTTATTTCATTGGATGCAGTAACGCGCCCGGCGCTGCGAAAGCAGACGTCCGTGCATATATCGCATCGACAAGTACGGATAGTTAAGGGCAAGGTCTGTTCAAATGAGTGACGAAACTGAAAATAAACCGACATTGGGTCGCAAGCCTTTGGGGCTGAAGCCGCGACTTGAATCGGGCGAGGTAAAGCAGACCTTCAGCCATGGCCGCACCAACAAGGTTGTGGTCGAGGTAAAGCGCAAGAAGCTGGTCGGCAAACCTGGCTATGCACCGGAGCCCGAAGTGGCTGCTCCACCTCCACCTCCCCCGCCGCCACCACCACCGCCGGTCGCGCCGCGCCCTTCAGCACCGGCGGGAGAAACGCCGCAGGAACGTGTCGCCCGCATGCAGCGCGAGGCTGAGGAGGCCCGTTTGCGGCTTGCTGAGGAAGCCAATCGCCGCGAGCAGGAGGAGCGTGCACGCGCCGCTGAGGAAGAGCGGCGCAGAGCCGAAGAAAACCGCAAGGCTGAAGCAGCATCACCACCAAAGGTTGAGGTTGCCGAAACTCCCGTCCCTGAGGAGCCGGTTGCCGAGGCGGCACCACCCCCGGCACGCCGCTTTACCCCCGTTGAAGCGCCTAAGCGCCCGGCGCCAGCGCCGGTGGAGCGGGAGCGGGAGGAAGCCAAAAAAGCCCCGCACAAACCCAGCCGTGATCGGGCTGGTGACAATCGCCGCCAGTCAGGCAAACTCACGGTAACGCGGGCGCTTGACGGGGATGAAGGGGCGCGTGCCCGCTCGCTTGCTGCGCTGAAACGTGCCCGTGAAAAGGAAAAGCGCCTGCACTTTGGTGGTGGCCAGCGCGATGCACAGCCCAAACAGGCGCGTGACGTGGTTGTTCCGGAAGCCATCACTGTGCAGGAACTCGCCATTCGTATGGCCGAAAAGGGCAGCGATCTGGTGAAAGCGCTGTTCAAGATGGGCATGCCGGTAACGCTGACCCAGACAATTGATCAGGATACAGCAGAGCTATTGGTCACTGAATTTGGTCATAATATCACCCGCGTTTCTGACTCGGACGTCGATATTGCGCATGATGATGATGTTGATGCCGCCGACACGCTGAAACCACGCCCGCCGGTTGTAACCGTGATGGGCCATGTCGATCATGGCAAAACATCGCTGCTAGATGCGTTGCGCGGTGCAAAGGTTCAGGCGGGCGAGGCTGGCGGAATTACCCAGCACATCGGGGCCTATCAGGTAAAGACAAAGGACGGCCAGGCGATCACCTTCCTTGATACGCCGGGGCATGAGGCCTTTACCGAAATGCGCCAGCGCGGTGCGATGGTGACGGATATTGTCATATTGGTTGTCGCCGCAGATGACGGTTTGATGCCGCAGACGATTGAGGCAATCAACCATTCAAAGGCCGCTGGTGTGCCGATGATCATTGCAATCAACAAGGTCGATAAGGACGGCGCGAATCCGCAAAAGGTTCGCGAACGCCTGCTCGAACATGAAGTGATTGTAGAGAAAATGGGCGGCGAAGTGCAGGATGTTGAAGTATCTGCTTTGAAGCAGACTGGTCTTGACGACTTGCTTGAAAAAATCGCGCTGCAGGCCGAGCTGATGGAATTGAAAGCCAATCCTGATCGCGCTGCCGAAGCAGTGGTAATTGAAGCGCAGCTCGACAAGGGGCGCGGTGCTGTTGCAACTGTGCTTATCCGTCGCGGCACGCTGAAAACCGGCGACATCTTCGTCGTGGGTGAAGAATCTGGCAAGGTGCGTGCGCTGGTTAATGATAAGGGGCAGCAGGTCAAAACTGCTGAACCCTCGATGCCCGTTGAAGTGCTTGGCCTGACTGGCGTTCCCGGCGCGGGCGACATATTGACCGTCGTGGAAAATGAGGCGCGTGCACGCGAAGTGGCGGCGTTCCGCAAGGAACAGGCCAAGCTGAAACGGACGACACAAGCTCCGGCTTCGCTAGACACCATGTTCTCTGCGCTGGCGGCCGACCGGGCGAAGGAATATCCGGTCGTCGTCAAAGCCGATGTGCAGGGCAGTGTTGAGGCAATCGTCAACGCGCTGCACAAGCTTTCGACCGACGAAATCAAGGTTCGCGTGTTGCAATCGGGCGTCGGTGCTATCACTGAAAGCGATGTCAACCTTGCCAATGCCTCAAAGGCACCGATCATTGGTTTCAATGTTCGCCCCAATCCCAAGGCACGCGAAATTGCCCAGCGGGAAAAGACACGGTTCAAATATTTCGATGTGATCTATCACCTGACCGAAGATGTCGCCAAGGAAATGGCCGGTATCCTTGGCCCTGAAATCATTGAAACCGTTGTCGGTCGTGCGAAGGTTCAGGAAGTCTTTAACGCGGGCAAGAAGGACAAGGCTGCTGGTCTTCTTGTGCTGGAAGGCTATATCCGCAAGGGCTTCCATACGCGCCTTACGCGTGAGGATGTCATTGTTTCCAAAACTGTCATTGCTTCGCTGCGCCGGTTTAAGGACGATGTGGACGAAGTCCGTGCGGGGCTCGAGTGCGGTGTGGTGTTGCAGGATACCAATGATGTCAAGCCCGGCGACCAGCTGGAAATCTTTGAGATTGAGGAGCGCGAGCGGACGTTGTGATGGCGTCCGCGCCAGTTTGAGGGAGCGAGCCTATGGCACGCCATAATGAAACACCCGAAGGGCGCTCAGTACGCTTGCTTCGTGTGGGCGAGCAGGTCCGTCATATCCTGTCAGAACTGCTGGCCCGCGGCGAGGTGCATGATGACGTGCTGACCAGCCATAGCGTTAGTATCACCGAAGTCCGCATGTCGCCAGATCTGCGCCATGCGACGGTGTTCGTAAAATCGCTGCTCGGCGCGGATGAGGCCGATGTATTGAAGGCGCTGCGCACCAATACCGCTTTCCTGCAAAAAGAAGTGGCTAGCCGCGTGCGCCTGAAATATGCCGCAAAGCTGAAGTTCCTCGCAGATGAAAGCTTTGACGAAGCCAGCCATATCGAACGCTTGCTTTCCGACCCCAAGGTGGCGCAAGACCTCGATCAAGAGGGGTAAATGGCCAAACTCTATTTCTATTACGCGTCGATGAATGCCGGCAAATCCTCCACCTTGCTGCAGGCGGCGTTCAACTATGGTGAGCGGGGAATGAAGGTGATGCTGTGGACCGCCGCGCTGGATGACCGGCCGGGGTTCGGAGCGATCAGTTCGCGGATCGGGCTTGCCGGAGATGCAAGCCGTTTTGAAGGCGCAACGGATATTGAAGCAGCGGTTCTGCGCCAGCATCAGGAGACGCCGTTGGCCTGTGTGCTGATCGACGAGGCACAGTTTCTTTCCACAGAACAGGTCTGGCAATGTTCCAGACTGGCTGACAGGGCGGGGATTCCCGTAGTATGTTACGGCCTGCGTACCGATTTTCAGGGAGAGCTTTTTCCCGGTTCGGCCGCGCTGTTGGGAATTGCCGACAGCCTTGTTGAGCTAAAGGGTGTCTGCGATTGTGGACGAAAAGCCACAATGAACTTGCGTGTGGATGAGGCAGGCAGGGCAGTGATTGACGGCGCACAGACCGAAATTGGCGGCAATGACCGCTATGTCGCCATGTGCCGCAAACATTTTGTGGAAGCGCGCAACGCTTCTGCAGCGCGTCAGCAAGCGTTCATCGCGGCGGAGGGATAGAGGTTGCAAATAAGGAGGTTGTCATGAAGCAATTTGCAATCTTGATAGCGTTGGTGACGGCCGCTGCCGCCCCCGTCGTGGCTGGGAAGCCAACCCCGCACAAATGGCCTGAACTGGGTGTCGAAGCCTCGATCACTTTTCCCAACTATGGCGCGATCCGAAATTATGAAGCTGATGGCGACAAAGGCATCTGGTTAGAGGATCAGCAGCGTCGCTGGTATTATGGCAGCTTTTTGGGGAGCTGCCAGGGATTGAACTTCTCGCAAGCCA
>CAYVQO010000029.1:0-13239 GCA_964452835.1 uncultured Sphingorhabdus sp.
AATTGGGCGAGCCAGTGAATGGCCGGGCCAATAAGCTCCATTTCATTGTCAAACAAAACACCCATTGCGCTCGCCACCAACCGCTCTTCGGGCGTTGGTGTTTGTAGCGCACGTCGGCGTGCCTTTTTTACTAGTGCCTTTGCCTTTTGCCGCTGGGCAGGTGACAGCTTGTTATCATCGGCCAACATCCTGAAAGCCGGCGGCGCTTCCCGCGCTGCGCGCCTTACTCTTGACGGACCGAGCTCGGTCACTGCTTCCGCAAACATCCATTCGGCAAAAGTCGTGGCTATATCGGCCAGATCGTGATCGATGGCCGCAGCGTTCATCGCAGCAAGTATGAAATGCGCTGCCTCTTCAGGTGCCAGCCCCTCAAAAACGGCTTCAGCAACCAGAAGAAGCGGTGCCGGAAATCCGCATCTGCGGTGCGCCGCTGCCAGGTCATAGCCCCCGCCCGCTAGCAGGCTGATCAAGCGCAGGCGCCCCCGCCCGCTCTCACTACCATTTGCCAAATGACCATTTGCCATGTCGCGGACCAAATCGTCCACTACGGTGCGTTTCAGGTCGGCGTTGCCGTGAAAGGCGAAAAAGCTGATCATGGTTCCAGCAAACGGGTCTTTGCGCCAATAGCTAACATCAGGTCACCACGATGTTATCCCCGCATTAATGGGGGTGTCTGGCTTCAATGCGCAACTGCCTTCTGTGGCTGATCAGCCTTCCAAACTGGCTGGGCCAAAGCCGTGTGGCAGCAATTCTGATAGGCTATAGGTCACATATCCGCCTTGATGGGCGCAATGCACAGGCAGGTCGATGCGGGTGAGATCGGCAACTTCCTTGATGATTTGGCGGCAACGGCCACAGGGGCTAATGGGCTCCGCGCCGATCTGCGCGCCACCATCGGTACTTGCTGGCCCACCGGCGACGGCAATTGCTACAATCTGCCGCAATTGCCCGTCGCTATTGGCCTTGGATATGGCGACCGTTTCCGCACATAATGTCATGCCATAGCTTGCATTTTCAAAATTGGCCCCGGTCACGATCCTGCCGTCATCCAGCAATAATGCAGCACCCACATGGAAGTGCGAATAGGGTGCATAGGCGTTGCGCGCCGCGTCGATTGCTGCCTTTACCAATGCTTCGCTCATTTCACTCACCTCGCACAACAACCCAGCGCACCCGTCCCTCGATCCCATCCATAGGACGGCTGTTGTTGGCCGTCCACATCACCCATGGCCGTGCGCCATAATCGGGTAGCAGCCAGCTGCGCTCCAGCCAGACGTTGCGGTCAATCGCGGCACTGATCCGATATTGTTCCTCAAAATCCTGACTTAACAAGAGCAAGGCCGGCTTTCCGCTATGGGCTTCGATCTGCGAGAGGAACGTTACCACTTCGGACAAAATCAACGCCCGGTCAGGCTTGCTGGAACAGGTGTCTGAGTAATCCAGCGCCACAGCAGGCGGCAGCGCATCGGGCGAGCGCGGTACTGTCGTAATAAACAGCGTCGCCTGGTCACTCGCCAGACGGCAAATATCAAAGACATGGAGCGCGCCATAGCGCACCCCGGCATCACGCACCCCTTCCAGATTGATCGCAAAGCGTGGGTCGCGTGTCTTGTCGCCCCTGGTTGCGGTCAGATAGGCGAAATCCACGCCGGTTGCGCCCAGCATCGGCCAATCTGGCGTGCCGTTGCTTGCATCAACGACTATGCCCTGTTCGGGATAGTCGTCACGCGATGGAACCCAGCCAAGGACCACGCGCCAGAGCACAAAGCCAATGAGCAAAAGCGCGAGCAATATCGCACCCAGCCGGTATCGTTTGAATTTCCCTTCAGCCATAGAGCTGACTCGTTTTGCCCCCAATTTATTGCTTGATATGCAGCACGCAGATCAGCGTGAATAGCCGTCTTGCGGTGGGGAAATCGACTTCGATCTTCCCCTCCAACCGCTCCATCAGCAATTCTGCCGCGCTGTTATGGACGCCGCGCCGCGCCATGTCGATGGTTTCAATCTCAGCTGCCGTCGCCTTTCGAATGGCCTGATAATAGCTGTCGCAGATGGCAAAATATTCGCGCACTGGCCGCTGAAACCGGCCAAGGCCCAGAATAAGCGTTTCGTGCGGGCTGCCATCTTCACGCGTGATTTCCCAGATCAGCCGCCCTTCGGTTACACTCAGCTTCAGCCGGTACGGCCCGGCATAGCCATCGCCCAGATCGCGCAGCGGCTTGAAACGGTTTTCCTCGATCAGGTCGAAAATGGCGACGCGCCGCTCCTGTTCAATGTCGGCATTGCGCCGCAGGATCGTTGCTTCGTCCAGTTCAACAGAAATGATGCGCGGGTCCGCCATAGCCTTCTGTTAGCTGCTGAAAATTTTGGAGCAAGTGTCGTCCCGAAATTCTCCACAGCCCTGTCCCCACATCTATTTTTCTGCGGGCCTTGTCAGCGGCCTTGTGGTAACAGATAGGGACTGCATTTATGGCCGAAATCGTCCGCCTTGCCGCCTCTAATGATGGCGAAGAAGCTCGCCTGCCGCGCAATGTGGAGGCGGAAGCGGCCTTTTTGGGCGCGTTGCTGATCGATAACCGGATTATTGAGGATGTTTCGATCAAGCTCACTCCGGACCATTTTTTTGAGCCGTTGCATGGCCGGATTTATGAGCAAATTCTGAAGCTTATTGATCGCAATATGCTGGTGACACCGGTAACGCTGAAACCACTGTTCGAGTCGGACGAGGCGATGAAGGAGTTGGGTGGGCCCGGCTATCTGGTGAAGCTGACCGCCGACGGTTCGGGATTGATCGGTGCGCGCGATTTTGCCCAGCAGATTTATGATCTTGCCTTGCTGCGAGAACTGGTCACCGTTGGCCGTACGCTGGTCGACAATGCGCTTGATACCAGTGAAGCCGTTGATCCCAAGGCGCAGATCGAACAAGCGGAAAGCGCGCTGTACAAAGTCGCTGAAGGGGAAGGTGAGCAGGGGAGCATGAAAAGCTTCCTAGCCGCGTCGACTGAGGCGATCCGCAATGTTGAAAAGGCGCTCAATAGCGGCGGGCATCTGTCGGGGGTGACAACGGGCCTCGATAGCATCAACGCCAAATGCGGTGGCCTGCATAATTCGGATCTGGTTATTCTGGCAGGACGGCCCGGCATGGGCAAAACCTCGCTTGCCACCAACATTGCCTTTAACGCGGCCCAACGCTGGCTGCGCGATCGGGAGGACGGGATAGAGGAGGCCAAGGGGGCGGGGGCAAAGACTGCTTTCTTCAGCCTTGAAATGTCAGCCGACCAGCTGGCGACGCGTATATTGGCAGAACAGTCAGGGATCAGTTCCGAAGCGCTGCGCATGGGCAAGATCAGCCGCGATGATTTCCGCGAGCTGTCTCGCGCCAGTCGGGAGTTGCAGGAGCTGCCGCTTTATATTGATGATACTCCGGCGCTGACTATCGCGGCTTTGCGCACCCGTGCACGCCGCTTGCAAAGGAAGCATGGTATCGGGCTAATCGTCGTTGACTATCTGCAGCTGCTGCAAGGGTCCGGCCGTGGATCAAACGACAACCGGGTCAATGAAATCTCCGAAATCAGCCGCGGCCTGAAGACGTTGGCGAAGGAATTGCAGGTTCCCGTCATTGCGCTGTCGCAGCTGAGCCGTGCGGTCGAACAGCGTGAAGACAAACGCCCGCAACTCTCCGACCTGCGCGAATCAGGCTCAATCGAGCAGGATGCGGATATGGTATGGTTTGTCTTCCGCGAGGATTATTATGTCGCTGCCAAGGAACCCAAGCATGGCGCAGAGGGTGACGCGAAAGCGACCGAGGAATATGAAAAATGGCGGCAGGAAATGGAGCGCGTGTTTGGTATCGCCGAACTGATTGTTGCCAAGCAGCGCCACGGCTCGACCGGCAAGGTGCGCATGAAGTTTGAGGCAAAGATTACGCGGTTCAGCGATTTGGCCGATGACAGCTATGATCAGGGGTACGACTGACCCTCCTCTCCGGCGCGGAGAGTTATAATTTGAACCGCGCCGCCAAAATATAATTCAGCGCCTTATTCTCGCTTAAATGCAGCCCCTTTAATGGCGAGAAAGCTATCCCACGCATCTCGACAATTTCCAGCCCCGCAGCAGCCAGCAAGGCCTCCAGCTCTTCCGGTGTCAAAAACTGGTCCCAGTCATGCGTCCCACGCGGCACCTGGCCCATTCGTTCGGCTGCCTCAACCAGAAACAGCCTTGATGCCATGGTGCGGTTGGGGGTGGATAGGATCATCAGGCCGTCGGGTTTCAGATGCCCGGCAAGCTCAGCGACAAAGGCGGACGGATCGGCAACATGCTCAATCACTTCCATGGATGTGACCAGATCGAACTGACCGAGACCCTGTGCAGCCAATTCACCGGAACGATAATCAATCGCCAGCCCCGCCTGCGCTGCATGGGCCTTTGCGGCCTGTATATTTTCCGGTGCCGCATCCACGCCGGTCACTGCTGCGCCGAGCCGCGCCAATGGCTCGCACAGCAATCCCGCGCCGCAGCCGACATCCAGTGCGGTCCGGCCCGACAGCGGCTTTAACCCGGTCCGGTCGCCGTCCAAATGCCTGTCGAGTGCAGCCCGAATAAAGCCCAGCCGCACCGGGTTCAGCTTGTGCAGCATTGCCGATGAGCCTTTGGGGTCCCACCAGTCATCGGCCAGCGCACCAAAATGGGCTGCTTCCTGCGGCTTTATTGTCTGCGGTGCACTTGTCTTTGTCATATCCTGTCCCTATCAGCGCGGCTGTTTGTAACAAAGCCATAAACGCAGGGAAACTATGGCCCGTATCGTGATGAAATTTGGCGGCACGTCAATGGCCGGGACCGAGCGTATCCGGCGCGTGGCGCAGCTGGTGAAACGTCAGGCGGAACGCGGCGATGAAGTCGCGGTGGTCGTCTCCGCAATGGCCGGAGAAACTGACCGGCTGGTCAATTTTTGCCGAGAGGCTAATGCGCTTTATGATCCGGCCGAATATGATGTGGTGGTGGCGTCGGGCGAGCAGGTAACGTCTGGCTTGCTGGCAATCACCTTGCAGGCCTTGGGCTGCAAGGCGCGCAGCTGGTTGGGTTGGCAAATGCCCATCCATACCGATGCCGCCCATGCCAAGGCGCGCATCGGCAGCATCGATAGCGAAGAGCTGCTTGCTTCCATGGCGGGCGGCACCATCGCCGTTATTCCGGGGTTTCAGGGCCTGACCGACGAAAACCGCGTCACCACGCTGGGCCGTGGCGGATCGGATACTTCGGCGGTTGCGGTGGCAGCGGCGGTCAAGGCCGATCGCTGCGACATTTATACCGATGTTGACGGGGTCTACACCACCGACCCGCGCATCGTTGCGCGCGCCCGCAAGCTGAAGGCAGTCACCTATGAGGAAATGTTGGAGCTCGCTTCGGTCGGCTCCAAGGTCTTGCAAACCCGCTCTGTAGGCCTGGCCATGAAGGAAGGGGTGCGGGTGCAAGTGCTCAGCTCCTTCGTTGATGAAAATGCACCTGACGCCGATAGCATTCCCGGTACGATGATTGTGACCGATGAAGAATTGGAGAAATATGACGTGGAACGCCAGCTGATCACCGGCATTGCCGCCGACAAGAATGAGGCGAAGATCACTCTGACCCGCGTGCCTGATCGTCCAGGTGCCGTCAGCCACATTTTCGCGCCGCTGGCCGAGGCCAATATCAATGTCGACATGATCATCCAGAATGTCGGCCGCGACAAGGGCGAGACCGACGTAACCTTCACTTGCCCGCAGGCAGACCTCGCACGCTGTACCGACGTGCTGCAAAACCAGCGTGAGGCTATTGGTTATAACCGGCTTATCCCCGATACAAAGGTCGCCAAGATTTCGGTCGTCGGCGTGGGTATGAAGAGCCATGCGGGGGTGGCATCGACGATGTTCACGTCGCTTGCCGACCGCAAGATCAATATCCAGGCGATCTCAACCTCGGAAATCAAGGTTTCGGTGCTGATTGATGAAGATGAGACCGAGCTTGCGGTGCGCGTGTTGCACACAGCCTATGGGCTGGATGCGGAATAACTCATGACCAAACTAACGCACCTCATGAAACGCGGCACCGAATTTCTCGGCTGCGAAACCGCGATCATGTGCGGGGCGATGTCCTGGGTTTCGGAGCGCAATCTGGTCTCTGCCATTTCCAATGCGGGCGGCTTTGGCGTGATTGCCTGTGGGGCGATGACGCCCGAATTGCTGGATGCTGAAATTGCCGCGACCAAGGCGATGACGACCAAACCCTTTGGCGTGAACCTTATCACAATGCACCCGATGCTGTTCGATCTGATCGCCATCTGCGCTAAGCATAAAGTCGGCCATGTGGTGCTGGCGGGTGGCTTGCCGCCCAAGGGGTCGCTGGATGCCATCAAGGAAAGCGGGGCCAGGGTCCTGTGCTTTGCCCCGGCGCTGACGCTGGCCAAGAAATTTGCCCGCTCTGGCGTCGACGCGCTGATTATCGAAGGCAGCGAGGCCGGCGGTCACATCGGGCCGGTCTCAACGAGTGTGTTGGCGCAGGAAATATTGCCTGAACTGGGAGAGCAGTTGCCGATTTTTGTCGCGGGCGGAATAGGGCGCGGTGGCTTGGTGGCAAGCTATCTGGAAATGGGTGCGGCTGGCGTGCAGCTGGGCACGCGCTTTGTCTGTGCGCACGAAAGCATTGCTCACCCCAATTTCAAAGCCGCCTTTCTGCGCGCCAATGCTCGCGATGCCGTCGCAAGCGTACAAATTGACCCGCGCCTGCCCGTGATCCCCGTTCGTGCGCTCAAGAATAAGGGGACTGAAGAGTTCACGCGAAAGCAGATCGAAGTGGCGGCAAAGCTCGACCGGGGCGAAATCGATATGGAGGCTGCGCAGCTGGAAATTGAACATTATTGGGCTGGCGCGTTGCGGCGTGCGGTGATCGACGGCGATGTCGAATATGGCTCGGTCATGGCCGGGCAATCGGTCGGCATGGTGCATGTTGAGCGACCGGTGGCGGACATTATTGCCAAGCTGGTACGTGAGGCGGAGGAAGCCCTGGCGCGGTAGCGCGCAAACTGTCTTGCCAAAGCAACACAGCCGCCGCATATCCGGCGCATGGATGACCCCGAAGCCCTCACGCCGCTTGATCCCTCTTATATCAAAGTGATGCGCATTGTTGGCGGCATCATGGCGCTTGTGCCGCTGGCAGGCGCAGCGGTGCTGGAGATTGCGGAACTAGTACCGCGGGGAAGCATCATCATCCCGCTGCTGTTCTTGCTGCTTTACTGGGTCTGGGTGGTGCCAAAGCGGCGCTATGATCGCTGGGGTTATGATGCCGGCGCCGACCGGTTACGGATTGCGCGCGGCTATCTGTTTTACAGCGACACAGTGGTGCCCTTTGGCCGGATCCAGCATATGGATGTCGATCAGGGACCAATTGAACGGCGCTATGATCTGGCGACTTTCTCTGCGCATACAGCAGGCACACATGGCAGCACCATTACGCTTCCCGGCCTGAAACATGCCGACGCGCTGGCCCTGCGCGAACGGATCCGGGATCATATCAAGCAGGCCCAAAGGTGACTGCAGAAGCTGTCGCCGAAGAGCCGCACACCGAAGGCGAACGGACCCATATTTTGGGGTTGTTCGTCAGCTTCATTACAGGCCTGCCACAGCTTTTCTTCCCGATAATCGCAGCGATATTCGGCACGGGCAGCAGGAACAATCCGCAATGGATCCCGCTTGTGATTCTGGCCGTATTACTGATCAGCCTGCTGTTCCGCTGGTTTGCGTGGCTGCGTTTTCGCTTTCATCTGGACGAGGATGATATTCGCATACAGCAGGGCATAGTGAACCGCACGGTTCGCTCCATCCCCTATGACCGTATCCAGGACGTCAGTATTGAACAAAAGCCGCTGGCACGCCTATTCGATCTGGGTGAGGTTAAGTTTGAAACCGGCGGGGGTGAAGGCGAGGACGCCAAGCTGAGCTTCGTCAGCATGGACCGGGCAGAGGCGCTGCGCGCAACGGTACGGGAGCGCAAGGCAGAAGGTGGCGCTGTCGCTGCAACCGCTTCGGACGTTGAGGAGCGCCCGCCAGTCTTTGCCATGGACAATGGCCGGCTTGTTACCCTGGGACTCTACTCGTTCAGCCTTGTGATCTTTGCGGTACTTGGCGGTCTGGCGCAGCAATTTGATTTCCTGCTCCCCTATGACTGGTGGGATTTCAAACACTGGATTGGCCTTGCCGAAGAACGGGGCGTCGATGTCAATGGGATCGGTACCGGGGCAGGGATTGCTGGTGCCATATTTGCGCTTCTGGCGCTGGTTGCCATTGGCTTCGCAACCGGGATAGTCCGCACTTTCCTGCAGCAATATGGATTTCGGCTGGACCGCAATGAACGCGGCTATCGCCGCCGTCGGGGATTGCTGACAAAGACCGATGTGGTGATGCCAGTAAACCGCGTGCAGGCCGCTGTTATTGTCACCGGCCCGATCCGCAAGCGGCGCGGTTGGTATGCGCTGAAATTTGTCAGTCTGGCGCAGGACAGCAAGGAAGAAAGCGATTTTGTGGCGGCACCACTGGCCAAGCTTGATGAGATCTGGCCGATTGCGGCAGAGACGGGCCTGCAACCACCCGATGCCGAGGCGATGTTCCGCACCAGCCGCTTTGCATGGTGGGCAACCGGGCTGATTGGCCTTTCCATCGGGATGGTGGCGGCGATGCTGGCGACTATCATCTTCGCCGATGCGCCTTTTGCAAAGGCTATATGGATGCTTGCCGTGCCGCTGTTTTTCCTGCCTTTGGTCTGGCTGGAGTGGCGGCATTATGGCGATCTGGCCGATGCTCGGCAGCTTTATGTCCGCGAAGGCTGGTGGCGGCAGCGGCTGGCGATTGCGCGACAGGTCAATGTGCAAAGCGCGGAGATTGTCCAGGGGCCAATTGCCCGAATGCTAGGCCTTTCGACGCTCCATTTCGGCATAGCTGGCGGCACGCTTGCCTTTGCAGCCTTGCCGCTGGATCAGGCGCGGGCGCTCCGCGATGCCGTCATGGCAAAGGTAGCGCCGGTGGATTTTTCACAGCTTAATCAAAGGGACGAATAATCTGCTCCTCCAGCAGGCTGCCATCATCCTTGCGCAAGCTTAGCGTCACGGTCCTGCCTTCCCAATCAATATCAATCTGCCCGAAATTGGGGATCGCCCAAAAGCCGCCAGTGCGCATCGGGTCTGGCTCGCGTTCTTTTTCATCGCCCTTGCCAAAGGCGAAATTCAGCGAGCTTGAGGTCAGCTCCCATTGCACCTTGTCGTTGCCCGGCACGGCACGCTTGTAAAAGCCACCAGCATGCCGATCGCCGGTTAGCAATATGGCATTGTTCGCGCCCTTGCGGTTGAGAAGGGCATAAAGCCGTTCCCGCTCCCTTGGGAAGGCCGCCCAGCTTTCAAACTGATGGGCGCTGGTTATCACTTGCACCGATGAGATGATGAAGCGCAGCTCAGCCGGCTTTTCCAATTCGCGTTCCAGCCATTGCCACTGCGCGTCGCCCAGCATGGTCGCCTTTGCATCGTCGTTGGGCAGATACCAGCCGCGTGGCGGGCCGGGATCGCGATAGGGCATGGAGACAAGGTCTGACCGGAAAAAGCGGCTGTCGAGCAGAATGAACTGCACCCGCTTGCCCTCTGGCCCGACGATGCGGCTTTCATAGACGCCGGGGCGCGCCTTGACCTCTGCCGATGCGGCCCAATAACTCTCATACATCCGCTCTGCCTGCTCCTTAAAGGCAAAGCTGCCGCCTGCGTCATTGGCGCCATAATCATGGTCATCCCATGTCGTCATCATAGGCACTGATCGGCGGAACCGGTCAAACTCCTGCCGTGCAGATAATTTGCGATAGCTTGCGGCAAGCGTGGGGATATCCGCGCTCCAGCTGGCCCGTGTATCGCCATAGACATTGTCACCGATCAGCAGAAAGGCCTGCGGATTTTGCGCGGCAATCACATCCCAAAAGGCCATGCTGCGGTTTTCATTGACGCAGGAACCAAAGGCAAAGCGGGTAAGGACGGTGTCGAGCGCCAGCGCCGCATTGGGCGGGGCGACGGGCAGCTTGGCCGTCAGGCTGGCATAATAGGGACGAAGGGCCTCTTGCGCGCTGGCTGAAGCCATGGGTGATTCGGTTGTGACAGTCGGTGTGGTCGCGCAAGCAGAAAGCATCAAAAGTGGCGCAAATCTCAGAAAGTAGAAGCCAACACCCCCCCTTTGTTGGGGGTGCGACTGCCGACCTTTCGGGGCGATATTGCGATGAGAAATGATGGAATTGGCCATGCCGTCATGATGACAAACCAACGCTGTGTAGGACAGCGAATTTTTCGGCCCTGCCCGCAATAGACGAACAAAGCTTTTCTATTTCGTCACCCCGCACTTGATGCGGGGTTAGGCTTTTGGTCTAAGCGGTGGCGCTGAGGCAAGGCCACATATGAGATAAGGCGCGACGCCACAAAGGTTAGTTGATGAGCAAGGGGATCAGAATTTGATGCGGACATCAATCATTGCGCTGGCGCTTATGCTGGCTCCAACCACGGCCCATGCTGATGCCGGCACGGAGCTGAAAAAACTCGTCGATGACTATTGGGCGCTGGTGCTTAAGGAATCGCCGACCCTAGCCAGCTCGCTGGGTGTTGACACTTATGCCAATGAATTGGGTGACTTTAGCCTGGCTGGGCAAGACCGTTTTGCAAAGGCCGGTGCTGATTATCTGAACCGGCTGAATGCCATATCGCTGGCGGAACTCAGCGCGGCCGACCGGATCGAATATGGCATATTGAGACGCACGCTGGCGGAGAGTGTCGAGGCCAACAGCTTTGGCCAGCGCACGATGAATTTCTCAACCTATTCGGGATGGCATCAGCAATTTGCCGGGATGGCAGACAACCTGCCTTTTCGGACTAAGGGCGATTATGAAAGCTACAACGCCCGGCTAAAACAATATGCCCGCGCCAATGATCAGGCAATTGCCGTCGCCGACGCCGCAATCAAGGGCAAATATGTGCTGCCGTGCGAGATATTGGGCGGCTATGAAAAGAGCATCACGGGCCTGATCACGGAGGATGAACGCGAATCGCGCCTGTTCAAACCCTATGCGGCAAAGCGTCCCGATACGATCAGCGAAGAGGATTGGAACGCGCTGTCGTCGCAGGCAATCATGACGATCAGCACGATCGTCAATCCGGCCTTCAAAAAGCATCTCGACTGGTATGCAAAAAGCTACAAGCCTGCCTGCGCCAAGACCCCGGGCATTTCGGCGCAGCCCGGCGGAATGGATTATTATAATTTCCGCATTCGCCAGCAAACCACCACCACTATGAATGCCGAGGCGATCCACCAACTGGGCCTGCAAGAAGTCGCCCGCATCCGTGCTGAAATGGTCGAGGTGGCCAAAAAGGCGGGCTATGAAAGCCGAGAGGCTTTCATTCAGCATTTGCGGACTGACCCGCAACATTATGCGAAGACGCCCGAAGAGCTGATGGAAAAGGTCGCACGTGTGACCAAGACCATTGATGGCAAAATGCCCAGCCTGTTCAAACGGCTGCCGCGCCTGCCCTATGGCCTGAAGGAAATCCCGGCAGAGATTGCGGAAGGCACAACGACCGCCTTTTATTCGCCCGGCTCGCCAGCGATTGGCATTGCTGGCTTTTACTATGTGAACACGTCAAAGCTTGATCAGCGGCCTTTGTGGGAAATCCCCGCGCTGTCAGTGCATGAGGCAGTTCCCGGCCACCATCACCAAATTGCCTTGCAGCAGGAATTGGAGCTGTCCGATTTCCGCAAAAATGGCGCCTTCTTCACGGCCTTTGTCGAAGGCTGGGGGCTATATTCGGAGCGGCTCGGGATCGAGATGGGGCTGTATGACACGCCGGCCAAGGATATGGGGCGGCTGTCCTATGAAATGTGGCGGGCGACGCGGCTGGTGGTCGATACGGGCATCCATGCCAAGGGCTGGTCAAAGCAGCAGGCGATTGCTTTCATGACCGATAACACCGCGCTGTCGGCGGCGAATATCGAGGCGGAGGTGAACCGCTATATCAGCTGGCCGGGACAGGCGCTGGCTTATAAGATTGGCGAACTGAAGATCCGTGAGCTGCGCGAACTTGCGACGAAGGAATTGGGCGCGAAATTCGATCTCGCCGCCTTCCATGATACCGTGCTGGGGCAAGGCGCGGTCCCGCTGGATGTGCTAGAGGCGATGGTGAAGGATTGGATTGCGGTGGAGAAGGCTAAAGGCTGATCGTGGTTTCAATCAACCGGTCCGACGCACCACCCGCCATGACGCGGTAGGTTCCCCGTTCTAGCTCCCAGTCATGCGTTTCTGCATTGCGCCAGCGTAGGTCATTGAGCGCAATGGCAAAGGTCAGGCGTTTGTCTTCGCCCGGGGCAAGCGAGACGCGGCGGAAGCCCTTCAGCAATTTTGCTTGGCGTTCCACGGCTTCGCCCGGCGTACCGATATAGATCTGGACGATCTCGTCACCGGCAACACTGCCGATATTGCGCACTGACGTTTCGACAATCATCATTGCGCCTTCCACTGATGCGGACAGGCTGTGATGCTCGAACTGCGTGTAGCTCAGCCCATGGCCAAAGGCATAGCGTGGCCCGGTGCCGTCCCGGTCAAATTTGGAATAGCCATGCCAAAGGCCATAGGTGATCGCTGCCGCATCCTTGTCAAAAAAGGGATAGTGCGCGGCATCGCGGGCAACGGTGAAGGGCAGCTTTGCGGACGGGGAAATATCCCCAAACAGCAATTTGGCAAGCGCAGTGCCGCCTTCCATGCCGCTGTAGAAACTTTGCAGTATCGCACCCACTTGTGCGTCCCAGCCTTCAACCATGACCGCCGAACCCGCCACAAGCACAACGACCACCGGCTTGCCTGAAGCAATCGCTGTGTCGATCAGGGCAAGTTGGTCCGCAGGCAAACCAAGATCGTCGCGGTCACCCCCGATGGCAACAGGTTGCGCTGCTTCACGGACCGCTTCGGACGCGCCCTGGCCGAGGTTGATGTCGCCTGGGATATACTCACCCTCTTCGCGCGCAGTGTAGCCTGCAATCACGACAATGGCGTCGGCGGATGCGGCGGCGGTGGTGGCCTCAGCCAAATCGCTCTCGTCGCCGGTAACGATGCGGCCAATACCATAGGCGTTGCGGGCCCGCTCCAGCCCCTGCAGCGCAGTCACGACATAGGGCGGGCGGACACGGCTGGAGCCATTGT
>CAYVQO010000029.1:13339-21607 GCA_964452835.1 uncultured Sphingorhabdus sp.
CGGCTGGAGCCATTGTCGCCGGTATTTTCCATCTGCGCCAGCTTGCCCAGCACAGCCAGCGTGCCCAGCCCCTTGCGCAGTGGCAGCAGTTTGTCATTCTTCAGCAGCACGGCTGATTTCTCCGCTGCCTCCAGCGCAATGGCACTATGTTCGGGCCGCGCCACCAGCGTTTCGGGATAGTCAGGCAGCGGGTCTTCGGCGGCGGCGAAGCGGTACAGCGTCGTCAGGATGCGGCGGCAGGCGCGGTCAATGGCTGCGCGGGACACGTCGCCTGCCTCAACCGCGGCGACCAGCTTCTCGCCCCAGACCAAAGGTTCGGGATTTTCAATGTCCAGACCCGCCTCGACGCCCGACACGTCATAAACGCCCTTTACCCAATCCGAATGGACAAAGCCGTCAAAGCCCCATTCATCACGCAATATTTCCGTCAAAAGCTCCGGATTTTGCCCGCAATAGGTGCCGTTCATCTTGTTATAGGCGCTCATCACGCTGGCACAGCCGGCATCGATGGCGCGTTTGAAATGCGGCAGATAGACTTCGTGCAGCGCTCGCTCGTCGATCTGCACATCGACATAGAAGCGAGCATTTTCCATGCTGTTGAGGGCGAAATGCTTGACCGTGGCGATTACATTATGGGTTTGGATGCCCATTGCCAACGCGGTGCCCATTTCGCCCAGATGGTGCGGATCCTCGCCATAGGTTTCCTGCGCCCGGCCCCAGGCTGGATGGCGCAGCAGGTTGAAACAGACCGCACCTGACAGGTTGCACCCTTGCGCCCGTGCCTCAATCCCCATCACTTCGCCAATGCGCCGTTCCAGATCAGGGTCAAAGCTTGCGCCCCGCGCCATAGAGCAGGGGAAGCAGGTGGAGTTGCCGCGTGCCACCCCGCGCGGCCCATCAGTGAACCAAAGCGCCGGAACCCCCAGCCGCTCTATCCCGCCACCTGCACGATAGGGCCGCGCCGCCCAGACGCGGCCATCCTCGACAAAGGCTTTGAAAAAACCCTTGCCAGACAGCATGCCGACTTTTTCCTCCGGCGTCGCTTCAGCAAGAATGGCGTCGATAGCGGCGTCAATCTCTGCGGCGCTCATGCCCTTATGCGGGCCAAAATCAGGCATTGACGGGTTTCCTCTCTTAGCCGCAGCGTTTGCACAGGATGCGGCCATAGGCAATCATCGAAGGCCGATGGCGCTTTGTCGAAGCAGGCCGTTGCCGCACCATGATTGTGCCGTTAGCGTGGCTTGCAATTTACAGGAGGAACATTCCACATGCGTTATCTCGCCCTTGTTGCTGCCATGGCTTTGCCTGCTGTTCCGGCCTTTGCTCAGGAAGCGGCGGACCCCAATGTCGTCCCCAAGCCCGCGGCACTGGTTGCCGATGGCATTCCAGCGGTTCCGGCTGCGCTGGCCGCTGAAACCCGGCCCTATATGGAGTTCCGCACCGCTGGCTTTGTCGGCTGGCATCCGACCGACAAGTCGATGGTGATTGCCACTCGCTTTGGCAATACCGCGCAGCTGCACCGTGTTGCCCAGCCAATGGGTGCGCGCAAGCAAGTGACTTTCGAGGCGGAACCTGTCGGCGGTGGCGGCTGGGCGCCGAAAAAGGGCGATGTCTTTGTGACTGGCAAGGATATTGGCGGCAATGAATTTTATCAGCTCTACACGCTGAAAGATGGCAAGCTGACCATGTTGACTGATGGCAAGAGCCGTAACGGATTTGGCACATGGAGCGATGATGGCGAGCTGATTGCCTATAGCTCAACCAAGCGCAACGGCACTGACAATGATCTTTATGTCATGAACCCGCGCGATCCTTCCACAGCACGGATGGTGGCTGAGGTGAAGGGTGGCGGCTGGGGCATTCAGGCCTTCGCGCCGGACAAGAAAAGCGCGATTGTGGCAAGCTATAATTCGGTCACCAATGTCGACATGTATGTGCTTGATCTTGCTAGCGGGCAGATGACACCGATTGGCGATAATGCGAAGGATATCGCTTATGGCGGCGCGGAATTTGCGCCTGACGGCTCGCTATGGGTCACATCGGATGAGGGTTCGGATTTTCAGCGGCTCGGCACACTCGATCCAAAGAGCGGTGCATTTACGCCCAAGGGGCCTGCGGAAAAATGGGATGTCGATACATTCGATATTGCCCCCGATGGCAGTTTCATTGCCTATGTGACCAATGAGGCGGGCCTTGCCAAGCTGAAGCTGCTTGATCCCAAAAGTGGGAAGGTGCGTGTGGTGGACGGCTTGCCAGCGGGTATCATCGGCGGCCTTGAAATAGCGCCCTGGGGCGAAATTGGCCTGACCTTTACCTCAGCACGCAGTGCAGCCGATGCCTATTCAGTCGATCCCAAAACGCTGAAAGTCACGCGCTGGACCGAAAGCGAGACGGGTGGGCTGGATGTTACCAAAAATTCAGAGCCAGAGCTGGTGAAGATAAAGAGCTTTGACGGGCTGGAAGTTTCCGGCTTCCTCTATCGTCCCGATCCGGCAAAATTCCCCGGCAAGCGGCCGATGATCATGAGCGTGCATGGTGGGCCCGAAGCGCAATCACGGCCAGGTTTTCAGGGGCGCAGCAACTATCTGCTGAATGAGGAAGGCGTTGCCATTTTCTATCCCAATGTCCGTGGTTCGACCGGCTATGGAAAGACCTTTGTCAGTCTGGACAATGGTCCGTTCAAGCGCGAGGATTCAGTCAAGGATATGGGCGCATTTCTGGATGCGCTGGCCAAGGACCCGGCGCTCGATGCCAGCCGTTTCGGCCTTACCGGCGGCTCTTATGGCGGCTATATGTGCTATGCCGCCGCCGTGCAATTTGGCGATAAGTTGCGGGCGACCAACTGCATTGTCGCGATTTCCAACTTTGTCACTTTCCTTGAAAACACCCAAAGCTACCGGAGGGATTTGCGCCGCGTGGAATATGGTGATGAGCGTATTCCTGAACAGCGGGAAAAGCTGATTGCCATTTCCCCGCTGACGCGTGTCAATGAAATCACCAAGCCGATGATGGTGGTAACCGGGGCCAATGACCCGCGTGTTCCGGCCTCAGAAGCTGATCAGATTATCAAGGCCATCCGCGAAAAGGGCGGCACTGCATGGCATTTGCTAGGCACCAATGAAGGCCATGGTTTCGCCAAGAAGGAAAATATCGATTATCAATTCTGGACGTCGCTGATGTTCTGGAAGCAGAATTTGCTGGGAAATTGATCGTTATCCTCCCCTCCCGCTTGCGGGAGGGGAAGTCTTGTCACTTTGGTTCAGGTAAAGCCGCGTCATCCTCTGGTGGAGGCGCGCCCGCATTGGCCTCGCGCTCCTCACGTTCGGCGCGTTCCTTTTCAAATTGAACGACGCGTTGTTCAACGGCTTCTGCCTCAGCATCGATTCCGGCGAGGCGTTTCTTGCGTTCCTCGGCAATCATCCGGCCAAAAGCGAGGCCGGGGTCTTTATCCTTTTCGGCATAGGCCCGGTCAATTTCCTTCAGACCGCAGCCGGTAAAGCCGCCTGCGCCAGAGGAAGAACAGCTCATCGTGCCATCGCGCCCGACATATTGATAGCCAATCACCCGGTTGGTCCAGCTTTCATTCTTGGGATCATTGGGATCGGCGCGCAGCGCTGGCGGAATGCGGTAGCGGTCACCTTCGACCAATATCGCGCAGACATTAATCTGCTCATCGGTGCTTTCAGGGCACTGATCATCGCCAAATATGATCACGGTATTGATCTTTGGATCAGCAGCGGTTCCTGCCCCTGTATCTTCCTGCGCCTGCGCGGCGGTAGAAGACATCAGCAGCGCTGCGGCCATAGCGGTCAAACGGATCATTGTCTGGGTCTCCAATCGTTGGTCGCTGCCTGCGCCGGTGAAGCTGAATGCGGCATGAAAGCTAAGGGCCAGGACCTGTTAAATGCGTTTTGAAATGGCTATTGCTGCCCGGCATCCCATGCGAATCGCCGCGCTCATCAGCGGATAGGCAGGCGCACGTTCCGCTCCTTCGGCAAGGGCCGTTGCCTTATGCTCCAGCTCCTCGGCCTGAAATTCGGCGATCATCGCCGACAGTGCTGGATCGCTATCGCCCAACTCCTCCAGCTGCTCCTGATAATGGCGGTCAATTTCGGTCTCGACGGCCACGGTGCAGGCCATCGCTGCCTCTGGCCCGATAGCCGCCGTTGCTGCGCCCAGCGCGAAGCCTGCCACATTCCACATCGGCTGCAATAGCGTGGGGCGGACGCCGCGTTCGGCCATGATCCGGTCAAAGGCATCAAGATGCTTTTGTTCCTGCTCCGCCATATGCGCAATACTGCGCGCGGCTGGGTGGCGATCCCCCATGATCGCAAGCTGGCCTGCATAAATGCGCTTTGCGCCAAATTCACCGGCCTGGTTGACGCGCACCATGCTTGCCAGCCGCTGGGCTGTCTGCTGGGTCGTCACACTGATTTCTCGCGCCATAGCCCGACCAAAATGGCAATTGCGCCGCCCACCGACAAGAGGAAATTATAACCCGCCAGCGAAATGCCGAACAGTGTCCATGGCGCAACGTCGCAGCGTATCAACGGTGCCTTCATGATCGCATCCAAAATGTCTCCAGACGATCCTGTTGCGACGGTGGAGCATGTGCTGAGCCCTTCCCACCAGCGATATTCGACACCGGCGTGGAAGCCGCCAATCAGCCCGCTGGTCAAAATTGCCAGTGCCGCAAGCGCGACGAGCACGCGCTTCATTCCAGGATTGCCCATGAAAAATGCCAGAATCGCTAAAGGCATGGCGGCAAAATGCGGCCAGCGCTGCCACCAGCACATTTCGCACGGATAAAGCCCGCCAATATATTGAGAGCCATAGGCTCCTGCCAAAAGCCCGGCGGGCAGAAGCAGGGCAAGCCAATGTGCGCGTTGAAATCCGGTCATAGAGCGCGGCTTAGCAGCGCTTAGGGCCGGGCGCTAGGCTTTGCCTGCTTGTCGGCCATCCGCATGGTTTTCGATCCCAGCCGCTGCAGCGTTTCCATGGCATAATGCAGCTGGAAATCCTTGATGCCCTTGGCCTCAAGCTGTTCCATGGTCATGGCAAAGCGCGGATCTTCCTGCAGGTCGCTTTCCAGCTCCTTATCCTCAACCGCCAGATCATTGACCAGATGGCGGCGCAGATCGGATTCGCGCACGGCAACGCGCTTTTTATAATCGGGGTCAGAAATCTGGGGTACGTTGATGTCAGGCTTAATCCCGCCTTCCTGCACCGAACGGCCGGAGGGCAGATGGTAGCGGGCAACGGTCAGGCGAAGGCCAGTTTCGCGCGAAAGCGGCAGAACATTCTGCACGCTGCCTTTGCCAAAGCTACGCTCGCCCATGACCAGCGCACGGTGATGATCCTGCAAGGCGCCAGCCACGATTTCAGAGGCTGAGGCTGAGCCTGCATCAACCAGCACAATTACCGGCTTTCCGCCCGTGACATCGCCGGGCACGGCTTTTTCGGCGAACCAGCGCTGCACCACGACCTTGTTGCGGCCACGCTCTGAGACAATCTCGCCCTTGTCCAGAAATGCATCGGACACCTTCACCGCCTCATCCAATATCCCGCCGGGGTTGGAGCGCAGATCGACAATATAGCCCAGCGGCTTTGCTCCCATCTGCTTTTCAATGCTCTTGACCGCAGCAACCACATCCTCGCCGGTTTCTTCGCTGAAGCCGGTAATGGTGATAACGCCAATCTTGTCCTTCACCTCCCAACGGACGGGTTTCAGGTCGATGACGGCGCGAGTGATGCTGACATCAAAGGGGGCGTCGCGGCCAGGGCGGAAAATGGTCAGCTTGATAGCTGTGCCCGGCTCTCCACGCATGCGGTTTACCGCATCGTCGAGCGAACCGCCGACAATCATCTCGCCATCCAGATGGGTGATATAGTCGCCTGCCTTGATCCCGGCCTTGTCGGCGGGCGTATCAATGGTCGGAGCAATGACCTTCACTGCGCCATCTTCTTGCGTCACAGACAGGCCCAGCCCGCCATATTCGCCGTCAATCTGGGTTTGCAGGCTTTGGAAATCGCTTTTGTCGAGAAATGCGCTGTGCGGATCCAGCGTATTCAGCATGCCCTGAATTGCGCCTTCCATCAGCTGCTTGTCATCGACCTTATCGACATAGCTCGCCTTCACCCGTTTATAGACGGCGATAAACTCGTCCATTTCCTTCAGCGGGTCTTCCTTGGCCGCCGACTGCGCGCCTGCCGATGTGGCGACCATCGCGGTCAGCGCAAACGCTGCGACTGCTGAGGAAAGAAAAGCCTTTTTCATGACAACCACCAATTCTAAGCGAGACTCCAAGAATAGAGGATATAGTGCGCCGCCCGATATGGTGAAAGCATGTTTACCACGAAAGCGGATTTGCCGCCGACAAGACGCGTTTTCAGATGAGCGCAAGGATATCAATCACGCGGCCATAGCGGCGCAATTCGATCGTGATTTCAGGGGAATCGGCACCAGCACGGCCAAGCAAATCGCCTTGGCGTACATTGGCATTGCGGGCAACGCCAAGCTCATCAATGTTGGTGACCAATGTGGTCCAGCCGCCTCCATGATCGATGATCATGATGTTGCCAAAGCTGCGATAGCGCCCGGCATAGGTGATTTTGCCTGCTGCCGGTGCAATGATGCGGGCATTGGGGGCCACGGACAGGCGGATGCCGCGTTCGCGGTAGCCGGTGGGGTTGAGTTCGCCAAAGCCAGATAGGATGCGCCCACGTGCAGGCAGGATATAGGCACCTGTTTTGGCTGGGCTTGTGGCACTGTCAGGTCGAGGGCTGCGGGGCTGGGGCACATCGAGTTCGGCAAGCGCGGCGGCATTTTGGGCACTGTCTCGGTTGGCATCGATCCGTTCGACCAGATCGCGGGCGCGCTCGCCTTGCCCAATAGCGCGCTCATATTCCAGCGCGGCATCAGCGCTTAGCATGATGGCGCGGCCCCGATTGTCCTTTTCCAGCGCGGCCAGCGCGGTGCGCTGCTTCGCCAGTTCCTTCGTTGCCGTTTCCAGCGAGCGGATAGCGACCAGCTCCTGAGCCCGCAATTCCCGCTGCGCTGCAATCTGCCGCCGCAAAGCTTCAGTCCGCCTGGCAATGGCCGGCTCGATTGCGGACATGGTGGCGCGCAAATGGATATAATCGCGTCTGTCGCCGGGCTGGCTCAGCATCAATGATGTTGGCTGCGCCGTCATTTTCTGGAGCAGCGCGTTCAGGCGTAACAAAGGCTCGCTTGCCTCCCCCATTGCCGCTGCCTGCTTTTTCTGTTCCGCCGCGATAATAGCAATGCGGGCGCGGGCAGCCGCAATCTGTGCGTTGGCAGCATCAATTTCAGCCCCCAGGGCTGCACGCTGGGCCAGCAGCCGGTCAGCCGCGCCTTCTGCGCTGGCGGCCTCCTGCCGCAGAGCCTCGCTGCGCCGCTCAGCCGCCGCTGCGCGGTCCTTGGCATTGCGAAGGGCGTCGACGTCGGATTGGGCGGACAGCGCGGCGCCAATGCCCAACGCCGCCGTCGCTACCACCAAGATCTGCCACCAGCGTTTCATCATGCTATCCTTCACGATGATAGGGGTGGTTGGCAAGGATGGATGTGGCCCGGTAAAGCTGTTCGGCGAGCATAGCACGGGCCAGTAAATGGGGCCATGTCGCCTTTCCGAACGCTACCAGCTTGTCGGCAGCTGCCCGTTCGGCATCATCAAAGCCATCGGCAGCGCCCAGGCAGAACCGCACCTCGGACACGCCATCATCGCGCCACCGCCCCAGCAGTTCGGCAAACAGGGTGGAAGAGAGCTGCTCGCCTTTTTCATCGAGCAAAACCGTGCGGCTGCTGCGTTCAGCGGAAGGCATAGCGCCGCCGCGATCAGGCAATTCAGTAATCTTTGTCGGCCAGCTGATCCGTTTTAGATAGCGGTCAACCAGCTCAGCTTCGGGGGATCGGCCAATCTTGCCGCGCGCAATAATATGCAGCCGCATCGCGGTCCCCCTTATCGCTCACAAGGGCCGTAAAGCCCCGGTCGAAGTCAGCCGTTCGCAACCTCTGGCGCATCGCCAAAGGACCACATCCGCTCCAGATTGTAGAAGCTGCGCACTTCGGGACGGAAAATGTGCACGACCACATCCTCGGCATCAATCAGCACCCAGTCAGCGCTGGGAAGCCCCTCGATCCGGGCGGCACGGCCTGCCTGCTTGATCCGTTCGGCCAGTTTCTGCGCCATGGACGCGACCTGCCGGCTCGAACGGCCGCTGGCGACGACCATATGGTCGGCGATGCTG
>CAYVQO010000030.1:0-14039 GCA_964452835.1 uncultured Sphingorhabdus sp.
CATTGGCCGCAGGATATTGAATGGGCTGTCGAGCAGCTCCCCGGGTTTAAGGCAGGTGACATTGCCGCATTTGCCATCACGACCGTTGGCGGAGAGGAGGCTCCGGCGGTGCTTGTCCAGTGTCGCACCTCTGATGAAGCCGAACGCGCCAAGCTTCGTGAGCAGATCAAGGACAAGGTTCGCTCTGTGACGGGGATGAACTGTGTTGTCGAACTGGTGCCGCCGCGCACATTGCCGCGAACCAGCTCTGGCAAGCTAAGCCGTGCAAAGGCCCGTAATCTCTATCTTTCCGGTGAGATTCAGCCCTATGCAGTGGCCGCTTGAACGGCGCAGTTCCACAGAATTTGCCACGGCATATAAATTTTGAAATTTCTTTGGTTTCTGCCGCCCACGCTTACCATTAAGTAAGTTTCGCCGCCTAATGCGGTTATGTGAGCGTAGACCAGACCATTTCCGACTTGCCGAACCAAGTTTCGGTTAAGGCCCTTATGGGTTTTGAAGACCCGCAAGGCTTCAGTGCTGCGCAATTGCACGAAGTGCAGGCGCGTGGCGTTCGCCAGCGCCCCACCATCCAGCTTCTCGCCAATCTGGTTTGCTGCATTCTGGTGCTTGCCATGGGATATGGTGTGGTTCCGATATGGGCCATGGTGGCATGGGGCGTACCGTTGATCGGTTTCAACATGCTCCTACTGTCGAATCGGCGAAAAGAACGGCGCAGCAATATGGCGCTTGTCGGCATTGACGAGTTTCGCAGCATTGCCCGCGATGCCGCAACCAGCGGGACATTGTGGGGCATAAGCATGCCCTTGTTTGGCTGGTTTGGCGGGATGACCGAATTGCTTGGCGTATGGTCGGTTTGCCTTGCGATGATGGTTTATGCTTCGCTCTTGATGCCAAGCCTGCCTTTGGCCGGAACGGCATTTATTGCGGCGGTTTCGGTTGGTGGCGTGATTGGCTGGTTGTTGAACGGTCAATATTATCTGGCAATTGCAGCCGCAGCGCTTGGACCCCTGCTGATTATTGGCGTTATCCGCACGGCCCAATCCCAAATCCTGTATCAATTTGCCAGCAATGTGCTGCAGGAAAAATCCGAAACCGTCAGCCTGCTCTTGCGCGAATTTGAAGATAGCGGCGCGGACTGGTTGTGGCAGACCGATACATCGCGATGCGTGACTCATGCCAGTCCGCGCTTTGCCTACGCCCTGGATGAGGATCCCCGTGCGCTGGATGGGCAGCCGCTGCTAAAGTTGATCGCCGGGGACGCTTGGGAAACCGGGCGCTATCCCGAAGCATTGCACGATCTTGCCGAGCGGCTGAAGCGGCGCGAAGCGTTCGCCAATCTGATTGTGCCTGTGACCATAAAGGGCCAAACCCGTTGGTGGGAACTGTCCGCATCGCCGCGCCAGTCGGATGATGGCGCATTTCTGGGTTTCCGTGGCGTCGGTTCTGATGTCACAGAGCAGCGGGAATCGGCGGAAAAAATTTCGCATCTGGCACGTTTCGATACGTTAACCGGACTTCCCAACCGCCTGCAGCTGACCGAAACGTTGGGCCGCGCGTTGAGCGAGGCCGAACGCTGGCGCCGTCGCTGCGGCTTCTTCATGATCGACCTTGATCGGTTCAAGGCGGTAAATGATACGCTGGGCCATCCAGTGGGTGACCGGCTGCTGGCGCAAGTTGCCAAGCGACTGAAAATGATCATGTCGGAGAATGAGCTTTGCGGTCGGCTCGGCGGTGATGAATTTGCGGTTGTCCTGACAGACGCCGGCGATAGCGCCTATGTGGAAAAACTGGCGCGCAAGATTATCGATACCTTGTCCAAACCCTATGAGGTTGACCAAAATACCCTGTTTATCGGCGCTTCTATTGGTAGTGCGGTTGGCCCGATTGACGGTCGCACCGTAGAATTGCTGATGCGCAGCGCCGATCTCGCGCTCTATCGCTCCAAGGAAGAGGGCGGGAACAACCACCATAGCTATCAGCACAAGCTGCATGCGCATGCCGAGGAACGCCGCGTTCTGGAATTTGAGCTGCGCCATGCGCTGGAACGCAATCAGCTGCATGTCGAATATCAGCCGGTGGTTGATGCCAATGGCGATCATGGCATTTTGGGTTTCGAGGCTTTGCTGCGCTGGAAGAACCCGAAATTCGGTTCAGTATCCCCGGCCAAATTTGTGCCAGTAGCCGAGGATGCGCGGCTGATTGTGCCGATGGGTACCTTTGTTCTGCGTCAGGCGTGCAAAGATGCGATGAACTGGCCGGAAACAACCAAAGTTGCGGTTAACATTTCGGTGGACCAGCTGACAGCGCCGTCATTCATGGAAACGGTAGTCTCTGCGCTGCATGATAGCGGCTTGCCTGCGTGGCGGCTTGAGCTTGAAGTGACCGAAAGCATTTTTCTGCGCGATGGCGGCCACGCCGTGCAGCTGCTCGATCGCTTGCGGAAGATGGGGATCAAGCTGTCGCTAGATGATTTCGGGACTGGATATTCTTCGCTCGGTTATTTGCGCAACATCCGCTTTGATACGATCAAAGTGGACCGCAGCTTCGTGCAAGGGGCAGCCAAGGCAAAGGCTGAAAGCATTGCCATCATCCGTGCTGTGGTAGCCATGGCAGACGCGCTGAATATCGCGACCACAGCCGAGGGTGTGGAGACCGAAGCGGAGCTGACAATGATCCAGCAATTGGGCTGCCAGAAAATTCAGGGTTATTATTTTGGCCGCCCGATGATCTTTGCCGATACCATAGCACTGTTTGGCCGGGCTCAGCGTAACGTCGCTTGACCAGCCTGCCGGGCGGCCAGCCAGTCGCGCACGGCATTCGCACTTTCGTCGGGAATTTCCTGCATCGGGATATGGCCGACGCCCTTGAAAATGCGGAGCGTGTTGGCGGGATATTGTTTGGCAAACCAGTCTGCTGCCGCAACCGGGATCAACTTGTCTTCATCCCCCCAGATGATCAGTGTCGGGATCTGGCGCGCTGCGTCAGGGATCGGCGCACTTTCGGCCGAACGACGCGCATCGCGTGAGCCGAACCGTTTCAAGGTGGCATCACGGTTTCCGGGGCGCCGGAGCATTTCCCAATAAAGGTCGATTTCCTGGTCGTCGATAAAGGCGTCTTTGCTGACACTGCTCCGCAAAGAACGCTCAATCACACTGCGCGGCGAGATGACTGTTGCGATCCGGTTGACCCCTGGCATTGCCATTATCCGGAAGCCTATCGGCAGATCGCGCTTGGCAGGGGTCAGATCAGGCGCGCCGCCCGAATTGACAAGAATAAGGCCGAGTAGCCTTTCCGGATGCCTTTTGGCATATTCATTCGATACCCCGCCGCCCATGCTATTGCCACCCAGATAAAAACGGCCGAGCCCCCGATTGGCCGCCACGCGATTCACCGTATCGACAAAGCAGGCGGGGCTGTAACAATCCTTAAGGTCCGGTCCGGTCAGGCCATGACCGATCTGGTCAAAACGGATGATGCGATATTGGCCGCTTAGCCTTTTGGTCCACTCATCCCATGTGTGGAGTGATGCGTTGGAGCCATGCAATAGGATGATTGCCGGTGCATCCTTCGGACCCTCGTCACGCAAATGCACGGTCAGGCCATTATCCAACTTCACAAATTCGCTTTCGGCATTGGCATATTTTGCGCGTAATTCAGACATGGGCACATCAGGCGCATAACCCCAAATGCCGATGCCGATCACCGCGACCAGCAGCAGGATGGCGGCCCATTTGAAAATCTTTCGGATCATAAAATCTCTCTGACCTTGTCCTGCGGCCGGCACAGCCGCACGCCTTTTTCTGTTTCCACAAAGGGACGCTCGACCAATATCGAATCTGCCGCCATCGCATCCAATATTCGGCCAGCATCGGCTCCCTCAATCAGCCCAAGTGCCTCTGCTGGCGATCCGCGGGTGCGCAAAGCCTCGCGCGCCGACAGCCCTGCATCATCAAAAAGCTGCACCAGTTTGGCCCGGCTAAAGGGTGTCCTTTTATATTCAATGATCGTCAGATCGACGCCTGGCGTCTCTTGCAATATGGCCAATGTCTTTCGCGAGGTGCCGCAGTCGGGATTATGCCAGATTGTTGCTTTCATGCCTTTTGCCTTTCCAGAAGATGGCAAACCAAGTCGAGCCATTTTTTCGGCGGCTTGTACGCTGTCGCATTAAAACAGAGAAATGGTTCCCCGGTAAGGATTCGAACCTCAATAGACGGAGTCAGAGTCCGTAGTCTTACCGTTAGACGACCGGGGAATGTGGCCGGGCCATTAGGCGGGCTCTGCCGCGCTGTCAATTGCTTCGCTATTTGGCTTTGGCAGGAAAATAGGCGCCGACAGGAGAAAGCTGAACCGGGTTCGCCACATCGGGTGGAGAACAGGAAAGATAAATCAGCTCTTTGGCGAAATCATAGGCAATGCTGGAACAATGCGAGAGATGATCGCGACCGATCACCATGGTCGGATAGCTGCGGTGGCGCGGCTCCTTTTTCATAGCTTCGACGATGATCGCGAAGGCTGGGTCTTTATCATCGACGCGCTGTCCTTCGGGGATGATCTTGCCGTCGGGGCCATTGCTGTCGAGGATGAAAACATTGTCGATTGCCAAATTGCCCAACACGGCCGGTGTCCCAAATGCCATTTTGCGGATGCGATAGTCCGGATCTTCGGCATGGCGATTGGACTCAGGGGGGATTTCCGGTTGACCCGTATAATATCCGCCAAAAGTGACGGCAATTCTGCGCCCTACGGTGCCCAACGTGTAGCTTTCATCTCTTGATGGATCAAACATGACCGATACGGTCTGGTCGCCGATCCGCGCTAACGTGCCCGTCGCACCGTTCCAGCCCTTAAAAACAGTGCTGAAACGAATGAGCTTAAGTCCAAAGATTATTTCATCCCCGCGTTGCGGCCCCAATGCTACATGCAGGTAATCAAGGCCAAGTGCTTCGGGGCCTATCCGTGTTGGCAGATCATATTTCGGCTTCAACCGCGGCCAGTAGAAAATCCTTTGCCTCTCAACACCAAGCACCTCCGCTGCATAGCTAGCCGCAAGGCTGGTTTCCCGAATAGATTTATCGTGCGAATCAAAGGTTCCAACACCCGAACCACGCATAGCCAGCCTTTCGGCATCGGCATGAGAAAGGACGACAGCATTATTGGTATTCAGGTCGATAATCGCCGATGTTTCTTTGGCGCTTTTGCCATGCCCGATACGGACAGCGACAGACGCCCCCAATTGGATTTCAAGCGACGTTTCAGTCTTGGCTGCTGTGTCATTTTGGGCTGGCGCGGCGAGCGCTGCAGACCAGGAAAGCCCAAACAATGAAAAAGCAAATAATGGGCGCAAGACACATTCCTCCAGTGGCCGCACATAGAACAGGGAAGGGCGTTAATTCAACCAAGGTCGGGAAATGCCCTATTATGTTGAATCCTTAACCAGTTCGCGTTATCTCTGATGCCAGGTACCGCACGGTATACCCCGTTGCGGATAGAAAATAAGAGACAAGAGCACGGCCATGGGCGCTCCATCAGCACCATCGCCGCAGCGAGGTGGCAAAGGCGGAGGCAGGGGCGGCCGGAACAAGGGGCCCAACCGCCGCAAGGACGCCACCGGGGCGGCTGGAACAGGGGCCTCGCGCGATACCGCAGCGAGCGACAAGCAGCGCGAATCCCAACCACAATCGCAACCACAGCGCAGCGGCTGGCTGGGCAAAACAGCATATGCCGCGCTTGACCTTGGCACCAATAATTGCCGCCTGTTAATTGCACGCGCCGCAAGCGATGGCTTCACCGTGGTCGATGCCTTCTCGCGGGTGGTTCGCCTTGGCGAGGGACTGAACAGCACTGGCAGGATCAGCGAAGAGGCCATGGATCGCGCCATCGAGGCGCTTAGTGTCTGCGCAGACAAGTTGAAGCGGCGCAACGTGGTGCTGGCCCGTTCGGTCGCCACGGAAGCTTGCAGGCAGGCTGTGAACGGCGCGCAGTTCATTCAAAGGGTGAAGGATGAAACCGGCATTGTCCTTGATGTGATTAGCCCGAAAGAAGAAGCGCGGCTGGCGGTCATGGGTTGCCATGCGTTGCTGGAACCGGGGCAGGGGCCAGCCTTGATATTCGATATAGGCGGCGGCTCGACTGAAGTGGTGCTGGTATCGACCGACGGCGTGGTGCCGGAAATTGTCGACTGGATGAGTATCCCCTGGGGCGTGGTTTCGCTGACCGAGAGCGAACCGCATGATGAGGAGGATGAGGGGGCCCGTGCCGCTGCCTATTCGGCAATGCGTGCAAAAGTTTCCAAAGCCTTTGCCGATTTTGCCAAACGCCTGCCAAAAGATGGCGGCGATCACCGCCTGCTTGGCACGTCCGGTACAGTGACCACGCTCGCCAGCGTCTATTTGAAGCTGCAAAGCTATGACCGGCGTAAAATTGACGGCCTGCACCTGCCGTCGCAGGATCTGCGCGATATTTGCCAGACACTGGCTGGCCGCTCACCCTCTGGCCGGGCGGAATTCCCGACAATTGGCGTGGAGCGTTCCGATTTGGTGGTCGCCGGTTGCGCGATATTGGAAAGCATATTCGATATGTGGCCCGGTGAGCGGCTCGGCGTTGCCGATCGCGGCATTCGTGAGGGTATATTGCGGGCGCTGATGGCAAGCGATGCCAAGAGGCGGAACCGGCGGTGAGTAAATCAGGCTTCACTGGCAAAAGCTCTGGCCGCAGCGTTACCGGCAAGGAGCGTGTGAAAACGGCGCGCAAACGCTCGCCGCAATCGACGCGCTGGCTGGAGCGGCAGTTGAACGATCCCTATGTGAAGCGTGCGGCGGCGGAGGGTTATCGCAGCCGGGCGGCTTTCAAACTGATCGAGCTGGATGAGAAATTTGGTTTTCTGAAAGGCAAACGTGCCGTCGTCGATTTGGGTGTCGCACCCGGCGGTTGGGCGCAGGTTGTACGAAAGCGCCTGCCCGGGGCAAAGGTTGCCGGGATAGACTTATTGCCCGTCGATCCGCTGGAAGGCGTGACGCTGTTTGAGATGGACTTTATGGACGATGCGGCGCCAGATAAGCTGCTTCAGGCCTTGGGAAGTGCGCCTGACCTCGTCATTTCCGATATGGCGGCCAATACTGTGGGGCATAAACAGACGGACCATTTGCGCACCATGGGGCTGGTCGAGGCTGCGGCGCATTTTGCTGTTGAGGTGCTGCAACCGGGCGGCGATTTTGTCGCAAAGGTTTTTGCTGGTGGCACGGATCCCGAATTACTCGCGATCCTGAAGAGCAATTTCGCGACTGTGAAACATGCCAAGCCACCTGCCAGCCGCAAAGGATCAGTGGAATGGTATGTCGTGGCGCAGGGTAAAAAAGGTTAGATAGGCAAATCAGCCCTTTTTGCGGGATTTGGCGATAGCGGCCTTCAGCGCGTCATAGCCCAGCGCGCCTTCCAATATCTGGTCACCGACAATGAAAGTGGGCGTGCCGCCAAAGCCGATTTGCTGCATCATGGCGAGATTGGCCTTTATCTCTGCGGCAACATCATTGCTGTTCGCATCACGCTCGGCCAGCGCCATGTCCAGACCGGCGGCACGCGCCGCGGCGCGGATGGAGGCGTCGCTTGGCTTGTCACCGGCAAACATTGCATCATGAAAGGCCTTGTGCTTGCCCTGTTTGGCGGCAGCCAGCGCCCATTTGGCGGCCTGTTCGCTTGCCGGGGACAGAATGGGCACTTCGCGGTAAACCACCCGCAAGCCCTTATCCGCATTGATCAGCTTTTGCACATCGGCGACGCTGGCCCTGCAAAAACCGCAGCTATAGTCGGTGAATTCAACCAAAGTGACATCGCCATTCGCATTGCCTGCCACAGCCCCGGCAAAGGGCCGGGTTAGCGCACCGCCTGCGGCGGAAAGCCGCTTGGTGACTTCGCGTTGCTGCAGGATAGCTGCGGCTTCGGTCAATATCTCGGGGTTTTCCAGGATATAGGCGCGCACCACAGCCTCGGTTGCTTCCCGCTCAGCGTCGCTCATCCCCGCCCGGGCAACGGCGTTTGCGGCAGCGCTGGAGGCGCTGGCGGCGCTGTCTTTGCCCGCATTGGCGGCGCGGCTTTGGCTGTACAAATAGCCCCCACCTGCACCAAGCAAAGTCAGCGCAGCCATCGCGGCGAACAGCGGGATACGGTTTTTGGAAAAGCTTTCGGTCATGCCCGGCTCTTGGCTCGGTCAGCGCCGTTTGTCACGCAGCTTTGCAATTTGTGCTTCTGCCACCAGCTTTACATCCTGCGCACGGATCCAGTCCTGCGAATATTCGGGCAGGCCCGCCATGGCTTCTGCGGCATTGGGAAGCGCCAGTTGCGGCAGCCCTTCCATCAAATAGCGTTCTGCACTGGCAAGCGCAGCGCGTGGCTGATCGCCCTTTGCCGCATAGACCACACCCAGCTGATACCAGGCAAAGGGATTGCGGTTGTCCTTGGCCACGGCGGCTTTCAACACGCGTTCGGCCTCATCCAGATTGCTCTTGTCTTCGGTAGCAATCAGGGCATGGCCGAAGATGCCGGCGATCAACGGCTGGTTGCCGGTAATGTCTACGGCTTTGCGCAGCGATTGCAGCGCATCTGCCGGGCGACCGGATTCGAGCAGGATTTGGCCGTGCAGCTCCAGAAAATAGGGATCCTCGGGATTTTTCGCGACCAGTGCATCAGCCTCTGCCAGCGCTTTTTGCGGATAGGCGGCCTTATGCCAGGCATAAGCACGGGCATAGCGGGCAGGGATGCCAAGATCGCTTTCGGGATAGTCGCGGAAGGTATTTTTGGGTTCGGCTATAAAGCCCAAAAGCTTTGCCTTCACCCGTTTGAAATCCGCCTCCCATTTGGGATTCAGCGGATTATTGTAAGCGGGGTCTGCTTTGTAGGTATCTTCCAGTACAGTGATACGCTCACCCGATAAGGGGTGTGTCCGGTCATAGCTGTCAGTCTGGGGGATACCGAGGCGGAATTCAAAATTCTGTAGCTTCTTGAAAAAGGTAATGGAGCCTTTGCCTGTGATCCCCGCTTCGGAAAGATAGCGGGCGCCCGATGCGTCGGCCACGCTTTCCTGAACCCGGCTAAAGGCAAGGAACCGGCCAAGGGCAGCCTGTTGGCCTGCCGCCATGATTCCCATGCCAGCTTCGCCTGCTCCAGCAGCAATGGCGGCTGCAGCCAGAACCAGGCTGATGATCGAGATATTGCCGGCGGCATTGGCACCTTCGCTATAGCGGATGACATGCCCGCCTTCGATATGGCCAAGCTCATGCGCAATCACGCCCTGCACTTCATTCGCCGTGTCTGCGGCCTGGATCAGGCCAGTGTGCAGATAAACCGTCTGACCGCCTGCAACGAAGGCGTTGATCGACCTGTCGTTGATCAGCACAATTTCGACATTGGCCGGATCAAGCTTTGCCGCCCGGATCAGCGGCTCTGATATTTCCTTGAAAAAGGCCTCTGTCTCCGCATCGCGCAATATGGACTGCGCCATTGCCGGTTGCGTGATAAGCGCCACTGCAGCGATGACAGCGACAACACGGCGCAGCAGCGCGCCTGCAAAAGCATTTATGGCCATGTTTGTGGCATGGCGGCTTGTGGATGAACGCGCAATGAAGAAATTGTCGCAACCCGCAAAGCGGACCCTATGGCAGGCCCAAAGCGGGATAGCCCATAGTGCGGGCTATCCCGATTGGATATCAACCAAAGGTGCGTGACCACCACCCCGTACGAGCAGGGCCTTCGCTGGCGGCTTCTGCTTCAACGGGCTTTGCGGCCGCGCCGTCATTGGCGGGTTCTTCGGTCTTGGCTGCCGCCTTTTTAGCGCGTCCCTTGGGCTTTGAGGGCTCGACCGTTTCGGCATCTGCGGCAGGTTCATCGGCAGGCTTTGCCTTGGCGCGGCTGCGTTTTGGCTTTTCTGCAGGCGCCTCTTCAGCGACAGGCACCTCAACGACAGGTGCTTCAACAGGCTTCGCCTCAGCAGCCTTGGCCCTGCCGCGCCGCTTTGGCTTTTCGGCGGGGGCTTCTTCTGCTGCAACCGGCTCCGGCGTATCAGCGGCCACTTCGGCTTCTACAACCTCGTCCTTCTTGCCGCCCCGGCGCGAGCGGCGGCCCCGACGGGGCTTTTCCTCGTCAGACGCGGCAGCAGGTTCAGCCGCTTCGCTTTCCGGTAACTCGGTTTCGGCACCGGCCTCTGCGTCCTGACCGTCTTCGCGGTCGCGCCCACGGCCACCCCGGCGACCCCGGCGCCGCCGCTTGCGGCGACCGTCACGCTCTTCGCCCTGTTCGCGGCGCGGACGAGCCTCACGTGCCTCTTCGTCGGTATCGTCCTCGTCGAAGATCTCCTCTTCGATCTCATCCTCTTCCTCAATCTCGACAATAGGGGCAAGCATCGCTGGGCGTTCAGGGCGCGGACCAGCGGCACTGACCGTCATCTTCGCGCCTTCAACTTCGCCATTGGGGAGTACCGCGACCTCGACATGGTAGCGATCCTCAATCTCGGTGATCTCGGCGCGCTTGTTGTTGAGGATATAGATTGTTGCTTCCTGGCTGGCCTGCAGCGTGATCTGGCTGCCATGGCCGCGTGCTGCTTCTTCTTCAATAAGACGCAGAGCCGACAATGCAGAGGATGAGGCAGTTCGCACCAGCCCAGTGCCTTCGCAATGCGGGCACTGGCGCGTTGAGGCCTCAAGCACGCCAGTGCGCAGCCGCTGACGGCTCATTTCCATCAGGCCAAAGCTGGAGATACGGCCCACCTGAATGCGCGCACGATCGTGCTTCAGCGCTTCCTTCATCGCCCGCTCAACCTTGCGGGCGTTGCTATGGTGATCCATGTCGATGAAGTCGATCACGACCAGACCAGCCATGTCGCGCAGGCGCAACTGGCGGGCGATTTCACGCGCAGCCTCCAGGTTGGTGCTAAGCGCGGTCTGCTCAATGCCATGCTCCTTGGTGGAGCGACCTGAGTTAATGTCGATCGAGACCAGCGCTTCGGTCGGGTTGATGACGATATAACCGCCCGATTTCAGCTGCACGACCGGATGATACATGGCGTTTAGCTGATCTTCCACGCCATAGCGCTGGAAAAGCGATACCGGATCGGCATAATGCTGAACACGCTTGCTGTGGCTTGGCATCAGCAGCTTCATGAAATCCTTTGCCGCCTTATACCCATCCGCACCTTCGACCAGCACTTCATCGATATCCTTGTTATAGATATCGCGGATCGCACGCTTGATCAGGTCGCTATCGGTATGGATCAGCATTGGCGCTGAACCCTTCAGCGTCTTTTCGCGCACTTCGTCCCAAAGCCGGGCGAGATAATCAAAGTCGCGTTTGATTTCGGGCTTGGTGCGGGCAAGCCCGGCGGTGCGGATGATACAGCCCATGGTCGCGGGCAGATTAAGATCGGAGACAATGGATTTCAGCCGCTTGCGGTCACCTGCGCTATGGATTTTCCGGCTGATTCCGCCGCCATGCGAAGTGTTGGGCATAAGCACGCAATAGCGGCCAGCCAGGCTGAGATAAGTGGTCAGTGCGGCACCCTTATTGCCGCGCTCTTCCTTTACCACTTGCACCAGCAGCACCTGGCGGCGGTGGATTACGTCCTGGATCTTGTAACGGCGGCGGATGTTCATCCGCTTGGCGCGTGCCTCGTCGCTGGCCTTGGGTGCATTGCCGCGCCCGCCGCCCTTGCCGCGGCGACGGCGATTGCCGCGACGGCCACGCCCATCATTGTCGCCATTTTCTTCGTCTTCAGCAGCCGCATCATTGTCGGCATCTTCATCACCATTGGCGTCAAGATCGGGCTCTTCGCCTTCGCTGACGTCAATCGTGTCGACCCGGTCGTCGCTTTCCACCTCGATCAGGTCGGAAACATCGTCCTCGCGTTCTTCCGAACCCTGCATGATGTCGGAAGGTTCGTCATCTTCTTCCTCTTCCTGCTCGCGCAGCGCAGCTTCTTCGGCAGCAGCGGCAGCTTCTTCGGCAAGCAGACGCTCACGATCCTCTTTGGGGATCTGATAATAGTCAGGATGGATTTCGCTGAAGGCCAGAAAGCCGTGGCGGTTGCCGCCATAATCAACAAAGGCCGCCTGCAGCGACGGTTCTACACGAGTGACTTTGGCGAGATAAATATTGCCTTTGAGCTGTTTGTGCTCGGCAGATTCGAAATCAAACTCCTCGATCCGGTTCCCTGTGACGACGGCGACCCGGGTTTCCTCCCGGTGCCGCGCGTCGATAAGCATGCGCGTGGTCATTAGATATACTCCGCGCGGCTGGCCGCACTGCGAATAGCAGCGTGCTGCCGCGATTTTCTGTTAAAATGGGTTGGTGGCCAGACGAGCCCCGGCGCAGTGCGCCTATCGTGCGGCCAATGGGTAAAAATGCGAATGTGTCTGCTGCAATGGCACCGCGGGCGCATTTCGCGCAGGCGTTATTCGCCGCCAACACACCGGACCCTTTGCGGGCGGTGGTGGGGAGAATTTCATGCCTCATGCAACATCAACCTGTATAAATGCCGGAAAAACAAAAATATCCGGCCAAAAGGACGCAATGCCAAATTTGTAGCAAGCATCTATCGGCACAGCTAGCACTGCATCAACCGAACGGCAAGTGCGCTACTGTCATATTTTCGCCAGCTGTCATCGCTATCGCAGCCTGTCTTTCAGAACTATACCTAATGCGCCATTAACCGCGTCTCGATACGCCGGTTTACCATTATATCCTTAATCGCTGCTTCATCATGAAGGTGGAGTGGTTTCCGTTGGTTACGAAAAATATCTGGACCTTGGCGGCGCAGCGGTTGCATAAAACCGGCATGATCGCGCCTGCTTTCTTTCTGGCATCCCTGCTGTTCGGTCAACCGGCCGAGGCGGGGACGATCCAGTCGGTCAGCGCAACCAGCGACAGCATCACCATCCGTTTTGACGATGTTGTCAACAAGGCATCCTTTTTCGGACTGGCGGGCCCCAATCGCATAGCCATTGACATAACAGACGGCAAAGTGGGGGGAAGTTTTGATGGTGAAGGTGTGTTCAAGTCTGTTCGCCAAGGGCAGTTTGACGCCAATACTGCCCGGTTGGTGCTTGACCTGGATTTCCCGGTCAAAGTAACCGGTGGCAGCTTTTCCGCCGATGGCAAAAGCCTGACGCTTTCCATAATGCCCACAACAATCGCGGGTTTTCTGGAATGGCTGGGGCTGGGACGCAAGGATGTGACACCGCCAGAAGGCGCGCGGTCGCAGCCGAAGGCCAGCCGTTATCAGGTCTCCGCTCCAATTGGCAAAGCCGGATCTGCCCGGGGTTTACCCCGAATTTACGGCCCGGCCGATGCCCGATTGCCGCTGGTTGTCATTGACGCAGGCCATGGCGGACATGATCCTGGCGCAATCAGCCCGCATAATGGTGCGCGGGAGAAGGACGTGACGCTGGCTATTGCGCGGGCCATCCGGGACGAGTTGTTGAAAAGCGGGCGCGTGCGTGTGGCGCTGACCCGTGATGGTGACAGCTTCATTGTGCTGCAGGACCGCTATGGCTTGGCTCGTCGGTTAAAGGCCGACCTGTTCATGTCGGTGCATGCTGACAGCGCGGAGAACCAGACCGCGCGGGGTGGCAGTGTCTATACGCTTTCAGAGGTCGCCTCTGACCGCGAGGCTCAGCGGCTGGCATCGCGGGAGAATAAGGCGGATATCATCAATGGCGTCAATTTGGGCGGTGCTGATGTAAATGTCTCGTCGATCCTGATCGACCTGACCCAGCGCGAAACGATGAATGTCTCCGCCAGCTTTGCCAAGCTGTTGTTGCGCGAGGCCGAACCCAATATCAAGCTACGCGGTACGGCGCACCGCTTTGCCTCCTTTGTCGTGCTTAAGGCACCTGATACGCCGTCAGTGCTTTTCGAAACCGGCTATTTGTCCAATGCCGAAGATGCCGCCTTTTTGAGCAGCAGCGCCGGTCGGCAAAAGGTTGCCGTCTCGGTTTCGAGCGCGGTGCAAGCCCATTTTGCGAGACGTGTCGCAGCCGACTGAATTTTTGCGC
>CAYVQO010000030.1:14139-21382 GCA_964452835.1 uncultured Sphingorhabdus sp.
AGCGCGGTGCAAGCCCATTTTGCGAGACGTGTCGCAGCCGACTGAATTTTTGCGCGTCAATTTTTACGCATAATCAGTCTTCGACAAAAATTGCAGAAGCGCCTAATCATCTGACCATGGATGATTCACTGCCGATAGAGGGTGCCGGGCGCGATCCGGATATGCCCGATGATGCGCTTGGGCTGGGCCTTGCGCCTCCTTCGCCTGCACCAGCGGCTGTGAAGGTGGCAAGTGGAACGCCCTATCGTGTTCTGGCGCGCAAATATCGACCGCAAAATTTCGCCGAACTGATCGGGCAGGATGCCATGGTGCAGACGCTGGGCAATGCGATCAAGCGTGACCGGTTGGCGCATGCCTTTTTGATGACCGGTGTGCGCGGCGTGGGGAAAACCTCGACTGCGCGGCTGATTGCGAAGGCGCTGAATTGCATCGGACCGGACGGGCAGGGCGGTCCCACCATTGATCCCTGTGGGGTTTGCGAACCCTGTGTAGCGATAGCCGAGGGGCGGCATATCGATGTGATTGAAATGGACGCCGCCAGCCATACCGGCGTTGATGATGTGCGCGAGATAATCGAGGCTGTGCGCTATGCCGCCGTCTCTGCGCGTTACAAAATCTATATCATCGACGAAGTGCATATGCTGTCCAAAAACGCCTTCAACGCGCTGCTGAAGACTTTGGAAGAGCCGCCTGCGCATGTGAAGTTCCTTTTCGCCACGACAGAAGTGAACAAGGTTCCCGTTACGGTGCTTTCGCGTTGCCAGCGTTTTGATCTGAAGAGGATACCGGCTGACTTGCTCGCCGAACATTTCGGCCAGGTCTGTGCAAAGGAAGGTGTGCAGGCGGAGGCTGAGGCCCTCATGCTGGTGGCGCAGGCCGCCGAGGGTTCGGCGCGTGATGGTTTGTCCATCCTCGATCAGGCCATTGCGCATGCCGATATGGACGGCGACGGCCAGGTGAAAGCCGCCCAGTTGCGCAGCATGCTTGGCCTGTCAGACCGGGCGGCAGTGCGGCGGTTGTTTGGCATGCTGTTGCAGGGCGATGCGCAAAATGTGCTGGCTGAGGCGCGGGCGCAATATTCGCTGGGAGTGGAACCGGCGGCGACGCTGGCAGGGCTGTTGCGTGAAGTGCATCTGGTGACGCTGGCAAAGCTGGGCAGTCCGCATGATCCTGCGCTGCCAGAAGAGGCGCGGGCCCAGATTGAAACCTGGTCAGATCAATTGTCCTTTCCGTTGCTCCACAGGCTTTGGCAGTTGTTGTTAAAGGGCCATGAAGAAGTGTCCCGTGCCACGCTGCCGCTGGAAAGCTGCGACATGGCGCTGCTGCGCGTGCTGCACGGGGCCAGCATGCCTGACCCCGGCGAGCTTGCCCGCTTGCTGAAAGAGGGCGGAGCAGGGCTTTCAGGGGCTGCCATCGGATCTCCGGTAAGCGCGCCTTCTCCCGCAGCACCAACCAACAGCATGCCTGCCGATTTCGCCGCGCTGATCAGGCTGCTTGGCGCAAAGGGGCATGTCATGCTCGAATCGACGCTGCATGATGTGGTGCGGGTAATCGACTATGCGCCGCCCAATCTGGTCTATCAGCTTGCCGGACCGGTAATGCCGGGCTTTGAAGCGCAGCTGCGTGATGCACTGATGCAAGTCACGGGCACGCGCTGGGAACTGGAAGCGCGCACGGGCGAGGCACCGCCGACCCTGCTGGAGGTGCAGCAACAACAAGAGGCGGATGCGCAGCGCGCCATTTTGGAATCGCCATTGGTGAAGGCTGCCCTGGCCGCTTTTCCCGATGCAAAGCTGCTTCCGCCAGAGGAAGTACATGAACAACGGAGTGCAACTGCATGAAAAGCATGGAAGAGATGATCAAGGCTGCACAGGAAGCAGCGCAGACCATCCAGAAACAAATGGAAGAAGCGCAGACGACGCTCGACAAGATTGAGGTGGAAGGTGTGTCTGGCGGCGGTCTGGTCAAGGTTCGGGCAAGTGCCAAGGGCCGGATCATTGGCCTTTCTATCGATGACAGCCTGATGGTGCCGGCGGACAAGCAGATGCTTGAGGATCTGGTGGTCGCTGCGTTCAATGATGCGCGGGAAAAGGCCGATGCCGCAAGCAACGCGGAAATGGGCAAAATGTCCACCGGATTGCCGCTGCCTGCCGGGTTCAAGCTGCCGTTCTGATTGAATAATAGCCGTTGCCCCCGAATTAGCTTGTTCACCTTTTCCCCAGCTAATCGCGGCATTTTGACGCTTTCCCATTGAACGGGCGCGATTTGCGCTCATATTCGCTGCAAGCCAGCGCCTCCTGCGCGCTGTTTCGGAGTAGATATGACGCAAATCCTTCCCCTTTTGCCGCTGCGTGACATTGTTGTCTTTCCCGGCATGGTTGTGCCTTTGTTTGTTGGCCGCGACAAATCGGTCGTGGCGCTGGAAAAGGCGATGGCAGCGGACAAGGAGATTTTCCTGGTCGCCCAGCTTGATCCAGCCGAAGATGATCCTGACTATGATGATCTCTACACCGTAGGCGTCAGCGCCACGATCATGCAGTTGCTGAAACTGCCCGATGGCACGGTGCGTGTGCTGGTTGAGGGGCGGCAGCGGGCCAATCTGGTGCGGCTGCACACCCATGCCGGCGATTTTGTCGAGGCCGAAGTCGAACCTGTGCGTGAGCAAACCGCCGAGGGACCCGAAACGACCGCGCTGATGCGTTCGGTGGTGGAGCAATTTGAAAATTACTCAAAGCTCAACAAGAAGATGCCGTCTGAAACGGCGGTGCAACTGGCGGAGTTGAACGACCCTTCTGCGCTTGCCGATGCCGTTGCAGCCAATCTCAGCCTGAAAGTGTCGGACAAGCAATCGCTGCTGGTCGAGGCTGACCCGCTCAAGCGGCTGGAAATGGCCTTTGCCTTCATGGAAGGCGAACTGGGTGTGCTGCAGGTCGAAAAGAAGATCCGTGGCCGGGTGAAGCGGCAGATGGAGAAGTCGCAGCGCGAATATTATCTGAACGAGCAGCTGAAGGCGATCCAGCGAGAGCTGGGCAATGATGAAGGCGAAGGCGGCGATGAAATTGCCGAGCTGCAGACCAAAATCGACACGCTGAAGCTTTCCAAAGAGGCCAAGGCGAAAGCGCAGGCCGAGATGAAAAAGCTGCGCAGCATGGCGCCGATGTCCGCCGAAGCCACGGTGGTACGCAATTATCTCGACTCGCTGCTGGGCATCCCCTGGGGGAAGAAATCAAAGCTGAAGCGCGACATTGCCAAAGCCCAAGAGGTGCTTGATGCCGATCATTTTGCGCTGGAAAAGGTCAAGGACCGGATCGTCGAATATCTGGCGGTGCAGGCGCGGACCAACAAGCTGAAAGGCCCGATCCTTTGCCTGGTGGGCCCTCCCGGTGTTGGCAAGACCTCGCTTGGCAAGTCGATTGCCAAGGCCACGGGGCGCGAATTCATTCGCCAGTCGCTGGGCGGTGTGCGCGATGAGGCGGAAATTCGCGGGCATCGGCGCACCTATATTGGCTCCATGCCCGGCAAGGTTGCATCGAACCTGAAAAAGGCGGGAACGATGAACCCGCTCTTCCTGCTCGATGAGATTGACAAATTGGGTCAGGATTTCCGCGGCGATCCCGCTTCGGCTTTGCTTGAGGTGCTCGACCCCGAACAGAATAACAAGTTTAACGACCATTATCTGGAGATCGATCTTGATCTGTCGGACGTAATGTTCGTGACCACAGCGAACAGCATGAATTTGCCGCAACCTTTGCTCGACCGCATGGAGATCATCCGGCTGGAGGGTTATACTGAGGACGAAAAGGTTGAAATCGCCAAGCGCCACCTGATTGAAAAACAGATTGCCGCGCACGGGCTGAAAGCGGGAGAGTTTGCGCTGACCGATGAGGGGCTGCGCGACCTGATTCGCTATTATACCCGTGAGGCAGGCGTTCGCACGTTGGAGCGTGAAATCGCCAAGCTGGCGCGCAAGGCGCTGCGCCGCATCCTCGAAGGCAAGACTGAAAGCGTTACTGTGACGCCGGATAACCTCGCCGAATTTTCGGGCGTGCGCAAATATCGCCACGGCATTGGTGAGGATGAGAATCAGATTGGCGCGGTAACTGGTCTGGCCTGGACCGAAGTGGGCGGCGAATTGCTCACCATTGAGGCTGTGACTGTCCCTGGCAAGGGGATGATCAAGACCACCGGCAAGCTGGGCGAAGTCATGTCGGAATCGATTCAGGCGGCGCTATCCTATGTGAAGGCGCGCGCGCCCAGCTATGGGATCAAGCCCAGCATCTTTAACCGCAAGGATGTGCACATCCACTTGCCCGAGGGTGCTGTGCCAAAGGATGGCCCGTCGGCGGGCATTGGCATGGTAACCGCGATCGTCTCGACGCTGACCGGCAATGCCGTGCACCGCGATGTGGCGATGACCGGCGAAGTCACGCTGCGCGGGCGAGTTCTTCCCATTGGCGGCCTGAAGGAAAAGCTGCTGGCGGCGTTGCGCGGGGGCATAAAGACCGTGCTGATTCCGATCGAAAATGAAAAGGATCTGGCGGAAATCCCTGCCAATATCAAAGAGGGGCTGGAAATCATCCCCGTCAACCATGTGGATCAGGTGCTGGCCCGGGCCTTGGTAGAGCCGCTGGCCCCCGTTGAATGGACCGAGGCGGATGAGTTGGCTGCGCTACAGCCGCATGTTGCTTCGGCGGAATCGGGTGCGACGGTGACGCATTGAGGCAAAGTTGCTGCGCCGCACAACGATAAGTTGGTGGATAAATGCGCAAAAGCGCGGTTTTTTGCCGATTTTTCCTTTGACAGCCCTTGCTTTCTGTTCTCTTGTTCGGCCACCGGTGAAAACCGTGATTCCTTAGGGGAATCGTACTATAACCAATTTTAACGAGGGGGATCCCGATACCATGAATAAAAATGATCTCGTGGGCGCAGTCGCCGACGCAAGCGGCCTGAGCAAGACCGACGCGGGCAAGGCTGTTGAAGCAACCTTTGACGCCATCACTGGCGCGCTCAAGAAGGGCGGCGAAGTCCGTCTCGTGGGTTTCGGTACCTTTGCTGTTGCAAAGCGTAAGGCTTCCACCGGTCGCAACCCGCGCACCGGCGAAGAAATGAAAATCCCGGCATCGAACCAGCCCAAGTTCAAGGCTGGCAAGGCGCTTAAGGATGCCGTGAACTGATTTTTGTAGGAAGGTTGGTTCTGCCAGCCTTTTTCCAAAGTGAAAGGGCCGTGCAATTGCGCGGCCCTTTTCGTTTGGGTGGACTTGGCTGGCGGCCTTAACGCGCTGTCTGATCGCAAAGTGCCCCATCGATCATTATCGACTGGACCTTACGCATCAATGCGCCGGCAGTCGGCGGATCGCGGTTGGACAAGATGGCAATCGTCACTTGGTCGTCGGGAAAGGCAGTCAATTCTACATTGACGCCCAATGTGCCGCCATTATGCCCCGCCCAGCGATGGCCATTATACGTGCCAATACCAAAGCCAAAGCCGTATGCGCGCGCGGGTTTGCCATCCTTTGCCGGAGCCACTTCGATTTGCGGAGAAATCAGCAGATCGCGCATGGTAATGCTGGTCAGCTTTCCAGCTAGCAGTGCCGCGAAAAAGCGGTGCATGTCAGCGGCATTGCTATAGCTGCCCCCGGCGGAATTTCCCCTAAGCGCGGCTTCTGCCGCGGGGCGCAATGGACCAGCTGGTGGAAGAAAGGGGCCATTCGGAGCGCCAGGTCCTGCGCCGGGAGGAGGATCGGGAGGCGGCCCGATTGGCGCTGTTCCAGGGCCAGTCATTCCACCGGGAGGCAAAGCTGGCATTTCAGGCATCATGGTCATTCCAACGGCGCGCATTGGATTTGTTCCGGGAACCAGATCCGTGGAAATCATCCCAGATGGCCGAAAGACACGCAATTTCAGATATTCGGCAAAAGGCTTGCCCGAAACTTTTTCGACCATCAGGCCCAGCAGCAAGAAGCCCGAGTTCGAGTATTGAAACCGTGAACCCGGTTTGAACGCCGGTTTGTCGGCAACGACTAGTGGCTTAAGTTCGGACAGACTTTTGGCTTTTTGCAGCAAGGGCAATGTGTCGGGAGTGAAGAAATTGCCCAGCCCGCTGCTATGGGTCAGCAATTGCCGGATCGTTACCACCGCTGCTTCCGCCGTCAAACCACTGACATGGCGCCCGATCGGGTCATCAAGCGCGATTTTTTTTGCATCGATCAGTTGAGCGACTGCCACAGCAGTAAACATCTTTCCAGCCGAGCCCAGATTGAATTGCGCGTCTGGCGGGATCGTGACGCTTCCTGTCTCTGCCATAATGCCTCGCGCATGAGAAAACGCGTCGCCACCTCGTTTGAATGAAACAACACCTGAGAAGTCAGCTTTGGAGGCTTCCTCGACAATGCATTTTTTGATCGCATCGAATGACGGCGGTTCCGCTGTCGTTGCATTGGCAGCGCTGCAAAGCGCGAGTGTCACTGCAAGCGCTGCAACTTTGGATTGATGGCCGGGCATGTGTTTCTCCATTGTGGTCCAGAGGGCAATGGCTGTCACTCTAATTCAAATGCTATATAGAGATTTGAACTAGTATTGCTGTGGGACGAGTAGCTGCGGAGAATTTTGATGAGAGAGCAGGTGATAATAACGGGGCAGGCTGCGGCTGCCGTGTTCTCGTCAACCCGGCAGCGAAAAATTGTCCAGACGCTGATGGGTAAAGAGATGGCGCTTGGTGCTTTGGCAAGTGCGACGCATCTGCCGATCAGCCTGCTGCACTATCATGTGACGAAGTGCATGGAGCTGGGGTTGATTGAAGTGGTGCGGGAACAACGAAGAGCTGGTCGGGCAATCAAGCATTATCGCGCCACTGCCGCTTCGTTTTTCGTTCCTGCAGAATTGATTTTGGAAATGCCGGGGACGAAGTTGAACCAGCAAATGCGAATGCTGCTGGATCAAAATTTGGCGAGGTCATTGCAGGGACTGGACTTCACGCACGACGGCTACAGTCCACGCGCGCATTTGGTCAAAGAAACTGAGGAGCGAGCGGCGGCGACAGAGCTATGGCTCGATGTCGAGCTTGGCGCCACCGATGCAGAACAACTTGCTGCGGATTTACAAGCGGTGATTGATCGATTTCGCGCACGTCGCAAACCCCATGAGCCCCGCTATCTTGTGCATCTGGCTGCGGTCAGGCTGTAAACCCTCTCCCTCAAACCAACCTCCACCCTGTCCGTGGTGCGCCAACCCTGATCGTGCGGAC
>CAYVQO010000031.1:0-20960 GCA_964452835.1 uncultured Sphingorhabdus sp.
CGGCGGAAATCGGCTTTACTGAACCCTATTTCATGGACAAGTCGATCGCGTTGGCCGGTGACATTTTCCGTCGCGATTTGAACAGTTTCAACTTTATCAATAACAGCCGCAACACGACCTATCAGCAGGCGACGACCGGCTTTCAGGTGCGCACAGGTGTGCCGATCAATGAGTATCTCTTTGTCCAGGCACGCTACGGCCTTAGCTATGACGATGTCGGACTGGGCAACGAGTTCTTTACCGACCCCGACGGTCCAACCGGACCTGCGGCAGCAGAATGTGATCCATTGCTTGCTGGTCGTTTTCTGTGTGAAGCAATTGGCAAAAGGCTAACTTCGTCGCTGGGCTATTCGCTGATCTATAATACAAAGGACAGCAGCATCCGCCCGACGCGCGGCCATAGTGTAAGCATCAGTCAGGACTTCGCCGGTCTTTGGGGCTTGGGTGACGTTTCCTATGTCAAAACCCGCATCAACGCCGACAAATATTGGAGACTCACGGATAGTGGCTTCATATTCTCCATTTCGGGTGAAGGTGGTTATATTCATCCGTTTGAGGACCGTAGCTTCCCCGGTTCTGGAATTGACGACGTCCGCCTGACTGACCGCTTCTATCTTGGCGAGGGGCAGATGCGCGGTTTCGACATTCGCGGTATCGGCCCGCGTGTGCAGCGCGTGCGCTTTGGTACGCCGGTGATTGAAGGCGGCAATGTGGTAAACGTGCCGATACTGGATCGCAGCCAGATTCAGGATGACGCCATTGGCGGTCGTTTCACCTATCTTTTCCGTGCCGAGCTGGAAATTCCGCTTGGTAGCGGGGCAAAGGAATTGGGCTTGCGTCCTTCGGTCTTCGTCGATGCGGGCGCAGTATGGGGCGTGGAGCGACCAATTTTGCAAACGCTGCAAGATCGTGACACGCCTGCCAATGGCTCGCAGGGACAGCTGCTATGGTATCGCATCAACGGTACGACTATTGAGACAACCACGGCACCGCTAAACCCGGATGGCTCGCAACGTACGCCTGTACTGGTGTTTCAGGAGCGCTTCTTGGGAGACAGTTGGAAACCGCGCGTTTCGGTAGGGATTGGCGTCAACTGGAACTCGCCCTTCGGTCCTTTCCGCATCGATCTTGCTAGAGCTCTGTTGAAAGAGCCGGGCGACGACACAAAGCTATTTACATTCAACGTAGGAACACAATTCTAATGACGAAGTTTTCGAAAAGCATTTCGCTGGCGCTGCTTGCAGCGACTGCTGCAATCATATCCGCTCCTGCCGTTCAGGCGCAGGTTGCCGGGCTTGCCTCGGTAAACAAGATCCGCGTGATCATGGGCACAAAGGCGTTCAAGGACGGTTATAATGCGATTCAGACACAGAACCAGCCGCAGCTTGACAGAATCGACGTGCTGCAAAGGGAGCTCGACGCACTCTCAAAGCCGATGGACACAAATGGTGACGGCCAGCTGACCGAGCAGGATCAGGGATGGGCAACGGCGCTGCAAACGCTGGATACGACAATGAAGTCGCTGGACAAGAATAAGGACGGCAATCTGACCGGCACCGAACTTGATGATTTGCGCGCCCGTAACCTGCCCGCGCAGCAAATTCTGCAAAAACAGCGTGAATTGGGCGCGATTCAGGAAAATCTGCAGCTGGCACAGCTTTATGTCGTCGATTCCATCGACAAGAAATATGACGAGGCTCTGAAGGGCATTGTCACTGCCAAGAAGATCAACGCCGTGCTTGCGCCTGAGGCGTTTGAATGGGCGCCGCCGGAAGCTGACATCACCAACCAAGTGATCGCTGCGCTTGATCGTTCGATTCCCGCAGTGCAACTGCCTGCGCCAGAGAAATTCTCTACCTCGCAGGAAGCGATCAACCTGCGTGCGCAGATTGAACGGATTGTGGTGCAGAGCGCGATTGCGCAGGCTCGCGCCCAACAGGCGCAGCAGCAACAACAGCCCGGTGCGCAGCCAGCACCTGCCCAGCCTCGCCCTGCCGGTTCGCCGGCCGATCCTAATGCTGATTCAGGCACTGGCGGCTAAGCCTGATGGGCGATTTCGCCAATTATGACGTAAGGCGGGTGATGGCGGTGCTGCCGCATCGCTATCCCATGCTTCTGGTTGATCGCGTGGAAGAACTCGTGCTTGATGAACGCATCAGCGCGGTCAAGGCCGTCACCATGAATGAGGGCTTTTTTCAGGGGCATTTCCCTGGTCGACCAATTATGCCGGGCGTCATGATCATTGAGGCATTGGCGCAGGCGGCTGGTGTGCTTGCTATGGAGAGCCTCGGTCTCGTCAATTCGGGTAAGCTTGTCTATTTCATGGCAATTGACAATGCGAAGTTTCGCGCTCCGGTGGAACCTGGCTGCCTGTTGCATTTGAATGTCCAATTCACGCACAAAAAACCGCGCGTGTGCAAATTTGCCGGACAGGCAATGGTGGGTGATCAATTGGCGGCAGAATGCGAATTCATGGCAATGATCGCAGATCCGCCGCCTGCTATTTGAACTGCTTGCAATTCGGCAGACGCAAAGCTAAGGGCGGCGCTTCCAATTTTTGGCCATTCTCCTGGACCCGGTCGGAAACCGGGACCGTATAAGGAATATTAGACATGAAAAAAGACATTCACCCCGATTATCACATGATCAAGGTCCAGATGACGGATGGTACCGTTTTCGAAACCCGTTCGACCTGGGGCAAAGAAGGCGATACGCTGCAGCTTGAAATCGATCCGACGTCGCACCCGGCATGGACCGGTGGCCGAGGCCAGATGCTGGATGCCGGTGGCCGCGTTGCTCAATTTAACAAGCGTTTTGGCGGGCTTTCGCTGAAGAAATAATTTGCATCGGGCTTTAGCCCGGTTGCAGACAGGTATAGCGCCAGCCTCTAAAATGGCGCATGTGGCGATCGTAGCTCAGTTGGTTAGAGCGCCGGTTTGTGGTACCGGAGGTCGCGGGTTCGGATCCCGTCGGTCGCCCCATTTTTTCAGACATTTCTGTCAACAAATTTGCTGACAAATGCTGTGCGTAATATTATTACGCCTTTCAGCAATTTTGCACCGATTCATAGGAGCCCGTCATGGCTGCGACTTGGGACCTGGCTGATTTCGATCATCACGAATCGGTTCATCTGTTCGATGATTCACAGACAGGCTTGCGCGCTATCATTGCCATCCACTCAACCCATCGTGGTCCGGCGGCGGGTGGCACGCGTTTCTGGCACTATTCCGATCAACAGGCTGCCATCACCGATGCGTTGCGCTTGTCGCGTGGTATGAGCTACAAAAATGCCATGGCAGACCTGCCGGCAGGCGGTGGTAAGGCCGTGATCCTTGCTGATGCGGCCCACACAAAGACGCAGGATATGCTTGATACTTTTGCTCGTGCGGTAGATTCGCTGGGCGGGCGCTATGTCACTGCGCAAGACGTTGGAATGTCGGAAGCAGATATGGTTTCGATCTCCCGCAATACGGCCCATGTCGCTGGACTGCCGGGACAGGGTGGCGATCCCGGCCCCTATACAGCGAGAGGCGTGTATCTCGGGGTCAAGGCGGCAGCAAAACGTGCGCTTGGTGCGGACAGCATGGCTGACGTGCATGTAGCTGTTCAAGGCATTGGCAGCGTTGGTGGCGGCCTTGCGCGTTACCTTGCGGCGGAAGGCGCGAAGCTTACAATTGCGGACGTCGATACAGAACGTGCTGCAGCATTGGCCGATGAACTGGGCGCAGAGTCCGTTGATGTGGCGACTATCATGACTGTTCCGGCCGATATTTTCAGCCCCAATGCGTTGGGCGCAATTCTGACTGAGGCGAGTGTCGCTCTGCTGAAGGTGAAGGCAGTTGCGGGCGGTGCCAACAACCAGCTGGCAACAGGGCCAGAGGGCCGCATGCTGGCGGATCGCGGTATACTCTATGCGCCGGACTATGTTATCAACGCTGGTGGGATCATCAATGTGCTGCGCCATATTGATGGCGCTGGTGATGATGCGATCAATGCGAGGATTGATGCAATTCCCGCTCGGCTTGACGCGATATGGGATGAGAGCGCGGCCACCGATTCTACGCCAGCTGAAGTTGCTGACCGGATGGCAAAGGCATTGATCGGTCGTTGATCCGAATCAATTGGCGTATTGTTGCCTTGCTGCTAGAGGCTCGGTCACATGCACCGTTTCGCCAATCCCAATCGTTTCTTGCGCATTGCAAAGCCGTTGACGCCTGCCTTGTTGTGGCCGGGCCTGCTGCTTGTGCTGGGTGCATGCTGGTGGGGCTTAACGCAGGTGCCGGCCGAACGGCTGCAAGGTGACACCGTCAAAATCATGTTCGTCCATGTCCCGGCTGCGTGGTTGGGCATGGCCGGGTGGACTGGCATTGCAATTGCCAGCATCATTCAGCTTGTCTGGCGGCATCCGCTGGCGGGCGTATCGGCGCGAGCAATAGCTGTTCCGGGGGCATTGTTCGCGGGATTGTGCCTAGCCACTGGTTCAATTTGGGGGAAACCAACATGGGGGACATGGTGGGTGTGGGATGGTCGGCTAACCTCAATGCTTGTCCTGTTTTTTCTGTATCTTGGCTATATAGCGCTTGCCAATGCGTCGAGCGAGAAGGGCAATGTCAGCCGCGTTGCGGCCGTGTTCGGGATTATTGGTGCAGTCAATATTCCCATCATAAACCGTAGTGTCGTGTGGTGGGAAAGCCAGCACCAAAAGGCCAGCATAACCCTTGGCGGCAGTTCGATCAGCGAAGCCTATCTTTGGCCATTATTTGCGTCTGCCTTGGGGTTCAGCCTGCTTTTTGGTGCAATTGTCCTGATGCGGATGCGTGCGGCCTTGGCCGAAATACGTATCGAAGCGCGTATGCGGCGGATGGCGGAGGATTAACAGCATGACCCATGCGACTTTTGTAACAGCCGCCTTCGCGGTTACGGCTCTCGGCACAATAATCATCCTAGCGCACAGCTGGCTTTCCATGCGTCGCTCTGAGGCTTTGGCCGATGATTTGCGGGATCGCCCATGAAGCCCAAGCACCAACGCCTGGCTCTTGCCCTTGTTGCGCTTTTCGCTCTGCTGGGCGCGGGGCTTTTGGCCGCATCAGCGCTGCGTGAAGAAGCAAGCTATTTTTATACACCCATGACGCTCGCCAAGGCAGAGGTTGCACCGGGTACAGCGATCAGGCTGGGTGGAATGGTGCAAAATGGCTCGATCAAGCGTGACGCTGATGGCGTCACTGTGCGCTTCATTGTGCAAGACAGGGATGCAACGCAGGCTGTAGTTTACAAGGGCATTACGCCTGACCTGTTTGTCGAGGGATCAGGCGTGGTGGCCGATGGTCGACTGGCCAAGGACGGCATCTTTGTGGCTGAAAGCCTATTGGCCAAACATGATGAAAATTATGTCCCGCGTGAATTGAAGGACATTGACATGAACGCAGCCGAGCACACGAAGGACAGCCTTGCACTATGATGGCAGAGGCGGGACTTGCAGCGCTCTGGCTGGCGGCAACACTTGCCCTGCTTCAGGCAGTGGCGGGCTTTGCAAGCTGGCGCGGACATGACGGGCCCCTTGGGTCGCTGATCAAACCAACCGCTATTGCGCAAGGATTGCTTTGCCTGTTGTCCTTTGCCGCGCTGATGTGGCTTTTTTATGTGACGGATTTGTCAGTGCTGCTTGTCGCATCTAACAGCCATATTGATAAGCCAATGATCTTCAAGATTGCCGGAACCTGGGGCAATCATGAAGGGTCGATGTTGTTATGGGTGACCATCCTGACATTGTCGGGTGCTGCTATTGCTGTCTTTGAAAAGCGACTGGACAAATCGACATTGTCCGCCACCTTGTTTGCGCAGGCTCTGCTTTCGCTGGGTTTCTTTGCTTTCCTGCTATTTTCGTCCAATCCGTTTGAAAGGCTGAACCCGGCACCGCCCGAAGGGGCAGGGCTGAACCCGCTGTTGCAGGATATTGGTTTGGCCTTTCATCCGCCGACATTATATGTTGGCTATGTCGGGCTTTCGGTCGCCTTTTCCTTTGCGGTCGGCGCGCTGTTAACGGGTCGGGTTGGGCCAGCCTTTGCTCGTGCGATGCGACCATGGGTGCTGCTGGCCTGGATATTCCTTACCATTGGCATCGCAGCAGGCAGTTATTGGGCTTATTATGAGCTGGGCTGGGGCGGCTGGTGGTTTTGGGACCCCGTCGAAAATGCCTCACTAATGCCTTGGCTGGCAGCGACAGCCTTGCTGCATTCGGTAGCCGTTTTGGCCGTGCGCGATGCCTTGCGCGCATGGACTGTAATGCTCGCGCTTGTGGCTTTTGCGATGTCAATGGCGGGGACATTTCTGGTCAGGTCTGGAATTCTAACCAGCGTACATGCCTTTGCCGTTGATCCAGAGCGTGGTGCATTCATCCTGGCTTTGCTGCTGATTTACGTTGGCGGCGCGCTTGCCTTGTTCGGTCTGCGTATTGGCTCTGTGCGTGAGGGTAAGCAGTTCGCGCTGCTCAGCCGCGAAGGCGGGATTGTGGCAAACAACATTTTCCTGTCGGTGATCCTGGCCATTGTGCTTGTCGGAACGCTGTGGCCGCTCGCGGCAGAGGCGATGGGAGAAAAAATTTCTGTCGGCCCGCCTTATTTCAATCGTGCGACTGTTCCCATTGGTTTGCTGTTGATGGTGGCTTTAACGGTAGGGCCGCTGTTGCGCTGGCGCAGCGATGATGCCAGCCGCCTGAAAAGGCTGATAATTCCGGCGGGCACGGTTGCCATCATATTGGCGCTTCTGGTGGTGCAATGGCCGGATGCCGGGCTATTTCCGATCGTCGCCATGGCGCTGGCGGCGGGTCTGGCTGTAGCATCCATCCTCCCGCTCGTGGGACGCAAGTTGTGGCGTACGCCGCTGACCACCTGGGGCATGGTTATTGCCCATTTCGGGCTTGCCGTCAGTGTCGCTGGGATGGCGGCTGAATCAGGCTGGACAACCGAAAGACTGGCGGCGATGCGCAGTGGCGATGAAGCAAAACTGGCTGGCTGGTCAGTCACGCTGAAGGATGTACGCCCGGTTGCCGGTGATAATTGGGTGGCGGTCGAAGGTGAAATGATTGCCAAATTTGGCGATAGGGAGTTCGCTCTGAAGCCACAGGCGCGGCGTTTTTTCCAACCCGAACAGCAAACGAGCGAGGCAGCCTTGCTGACCCGCTGGAACGGGCAGCTTTATGCCGTGATTGCCCCTGTCGATGACAATAATTTTGATCGCTGGCAGGTACGGCTGTGGTGGAAACCCTTTGTCACGCTCATCTGGTATGGCGGCGGACTGATTGCGTTTGGCGGGCTGCTGGCACTGCTTGGCAGGATGCGTCTGCGCCGACGGAAATCGGCTGATGAGAATGTCTGGAGCACGGTATGAAACGCGGCTGGCTGATCTGGATTCCGCTTGCCATTTTTGCCTTTCTGGCAGGGATATTCCTCTATGGCCTCACCGATCCCAAGGACGAATTTGTCCGGTCCCAAATGATTGGTAAGCCTCTTCCTGCCTTCAACTTTCCGGCGGCAACCGAGGGTATCTCTGGGCTTGCCAATACCGACTTTGCCGACGGCAAACCACGCATGCTCAACATCTTTGGCAGCTGGTGCATTCCCTGCAAGGCAGAGGCACCGATGTTGGAGCAGTTGAAGGAACAGGGCGTTGAAATTCATGCCATAGCCGTCAATGATAAGCCGGAAAATGTTGCCGCTTTTCTTGCCGAACATGGCAATCCCTTTGTGCGCATTGGTGCAGCTGACATGGCGTTTCAGGTGCAGCTTGGCTCGTCCGGTGTACCTGAAACCTTCATCATCGATGGCAAGGGACGCATTGTTTATCAGCATATCGGCGATATCCGCCCGGAACATGTTGAACCTCTGCTGGACAAGTGGAAAGCCGCAAAATGAGAGCGCTGTCCATAGCAGTTGCTTTGTTGGCGGCACCTCTGGCCGCACAGGACGGGCCGCCACCGCCACTTGCCAATGTGCAACTGGAAGATCCGGCGCAGGAGGCAAGAGCGCTGGCGCTAATGGAAAATCTGCGCTGCATACAGTGTCAGGGTCAGTCGATCCATGATAGCGATGCCCCGATTGCCGAAGCCATGCGGCATGAAGTGCGAAGCCGCGTGGCTGCCGGGCAAAGCGACGCGCAAATCACCAACTGGTTGGTTGAACGCTATGGAGAATGGGTTAGTTTTTCTCCGCCTTCGCACGGAGCCGGGCTTTTGCTTTGGCTTGTCCCGCTGCTTCTGCTGGGCGCGGCACTATGGCTGGCGCGCGGACGCTTCGGGAAGGGCGCGCCATGAATGGCTTTGTCGTTGCTTTGCTGATCGCAATCGTCGCGGCAGTTGGCATTTTGCTGCTGGCACCAGCTCGTCGACAGCTTTGGCCGGCCGTAGCGGCAGCAGTTGTTTTGGGGCTTGCCGGCTATAGCTGGCAGGGAAAACCACAGCTGGCGTCGGCTCCCGCACAGACGATGAAGTCCGAGTTGCAGGCAGCAGACTCGCTGCTTGCCATGCGTGCAAGTATGGACGCCAGCTACGGTATTGGTCAGCAATGGCTGATTTTGGCAGATAGCTATGCGCGGGACGGCAATTACCGCTTTGCCGCAGCCTACCTAAATGCAGGGCTGCGCAAATATCCCAGAGACGGTGATATGTGGGCGGGGCTGGGCGTGGTGTTGTTCCTGGCTGGGGACGGCAAAATCTCTCCCCCTGCGGAAATGGCATTTGCCAATGCGCGCAAATATCAACCCACGAACCGGGCGCCAGACTATTTCAAAGGACTGGTGGAGCTATTCGAAGGCCGTCCGCTGGAAACCGTGAGGATATGGCAGGAACTGGTTGATAAGGCCCCTGATCGCGCAGTTTGGAAGCCAAAAGTGGAGTCGCAACTGAACGGGTTGAAAACTATGTTGCAATCTGCGCAACCGGCCGATGTAAATAATAACAAGTAACTGATTTAAATCGACTAAATGTAGTGCGTTTAATGCGCTACTTTGTTGTAAGGCCATGTCCTGCATGCTATCCGCCTGCGCCCGCTGCTGGATATTCGGTTGGGGCGAAGGTAGCGGCAATAACGCCTCGGGGGCGCGCATGGCAGTATCGCAAGCAGACATGGCTGAAAACCAGACAGAGGATCAAAGTCATGGGCACGCGCCCAAGGGTTCATTGCTTGCCCTTTGCATAGGCACAGTTGGGGTTGTCTTTGGCGATATTGGCACCAGTCCGATCTACGCCTTCCGCGAAACCTTTGCCGGTCATCATCCAATCGAGCCGGACCCGATGCACATCAAGGGTGTGTTAAGCCTGGTGTTCTGGTCGATGATGATTGTCGTGACATTCAAATATGTCCTGACCATCATGAAGGCCGATAACAAGGGCGAAGGCGGCAGCCTAGCCCTACTGGCCCTCATTAGCCGCAAGACACAAGGCGCACGCTGGACACTGCCTATTGTCATGCTTGGCGTATTCGCCACGGCACTGTTCTACGGTGACTCAATGATAACGCCCGCCATGTCGATCCTGTCGGCATCGGAGGGCTTGAAATATGTCCATCCCGGCTTTGGCGATTGGATTGTGCCAATATCGATCGCAATCATTGCGGGTCTGTTCGCCTTTCAGTCGCGTGGGACGGCGAAGGTAGGGCAATGGTTTGGACCAATCATGCTCATATATTTTGCAACGCTTGCCGGTCTTGGGGTTATGCACCTGACCAAAATGCCGTTGATTGTGCTCGATGTGTTGAACCCGTTAAATGCGTTCAATTTCTTTTACATCGATGGTTTCCGCGCCTTTGTGGCCATGGGAACCGTTGTCCTGGCAGTTACCGGTGCTGAGGCACTCTATGCTGATATGGGGCATTTTGGGCGCAAGCCCATTGGGGTCAGTTGGCTCGTTTTCGTCCTGCCCTCGCTCATGCTCAACTATATGGGGCAGGGGGCGATGATCCTGTCAATGACCCCTGCCGAGGCGCAACAGGCAATCCGCGATCCTTTCTTTCTGATGGTGCCTGACATTATCAGCACCCCAGTCATCTTTCTGACGATCCTGGCTGCAATCATTGCCAGCCAGGCGGTCATTTCCGGCGCATTCTCGCTAACGCAACAGGCGATTCAGTTGGGTTTCATGCCGCGGCTTAGCATTCGCCACACCAGCGAGAACGCTGCAGGGCAAATATATATCCCGTCGGTAAACTGGGCGCTTGCCGTGATGGTTCTGCTTCTGGTGCTGTTCTTCCAATCATCCTCCAATTTGGCGGCGGCCTATGGCATTGCCGTTACCGGGGCGATGTTCATTGACACCTGCCTGATTTCGGTTGTCCTGTTGACACTTTGGAAATGGCCAAAGTGGAAGGCGCTGCCGGTTCTTGCCGTCTTTTTCATCGTCGATATGGCCTATTTTGGGGCCAATCTCCTGAAAGTTCCATCGGGCGGCTGGGTGCCCCTGGTGATTGGATTGGTTATCTTCACATTGCTTACCACCTGGGCCAGAGGCCGCCAGCTGATGCGCGAGCGTATGGCTGAAAGCACCATGCCGATGGAGATATTTATCAAGTCAGCGGCAGGTAGCGCGCAGCGGGTTCCGGGGACGGCGATCTTCATGGCGTCGACCAGCTCCGGTGTGCCTTCGGCATTATTGCACAATATCAAACATAACCGCGTGCTGCATGAACGGGTGATTATTTTAACGGTGCAGATTGCCGAGGTTCCCTATGTCGATGAGGAAAATCGTGCGCAGTGCAAAACACTGGGTGAGGGCTTTTACCGCGTTGTCTTGCGGTACGGCTTCCTTGAGGAAACCGATGTCCCAGCGGCTCTTGCTCGTGTCGACCTTTGTGGACCTCCCTTTGAAATGATGCAGACCAGCTTTTTCCTGTCGCGGCAAACCCTGATTGCTTCGAAAGTGCCCGGAATGGCGATATGGCGGGAAAAGATATTTGCCTGGATGTTGCGCAATGCAGCCAATGCCATGGAGTTTTTCCGCCTGCCCTCGAATCGGGTGGTCGAACTTGGCAGCCAAGTCGAGATTTGATCCATTATGAAGTAAATTTTCGCCAATGATCTTGTGCTGGCCTTTCCTCTCGGATAAGAACAAAGACGGAACTTTTTGAGGCGTCTTATGGCAACAAATTATCCGTTACTATTGCTTCTGAATTGTGATTCCAAAACCGCAATAAGGCGGATTTCGAAGCTGATTGCCAATGACCCGCTAGTGCATATCTATTGTGACAGCTTGCCAGCGGGGCCCAGTTGGCGTGTAATCTACAAGGGTATTAGCTTTGGATTTCAGGTCGGATCTGTTCCGGCTCATGTTGCCGAATATGACGCAATATTCTGCTCGCTTGATCCATCGGTAAGCATTACCGGATTTTCGGTTGGGCTGGATGCAAATGTGAATGGTGGAGAGCGGACGGCACCGATTGCTGCATCTCTGCTGGAGCTTGGCGCCTATCTTTGCAAAGCTGTTTCGCCCGTTGCTGTTGCATGGAACCCCGGCGCAATAATTACCGATCCAGCATTTTTCGCGGAAGCCGTGCATGATTACGTAGATGGCGGTGTTTTTCCGGCACTGGCGGTGATTGGGTTTGCCTTTTCCAGCGATGATGAAGTCGTGCGCACTTCAGGACTTTCCTGGTTTTCGGGGCAGGAACTGGAATTGCGGGGCAAAGATTTGGGTCGGGCCGATCTTGCTCGTAGAGCGGTAAGGCTCATTCATGACATTGCTGTCAATGGCCCGATTGCCGCAGAGCAGATTGTTCCCGACCTGACATCTGGACAGCGCCTTATCCTGACACCTTCCGAGGATAAGTCGTCTGTCGTTGGACAGATTGCAACAGAATCGGATGCAATTCGATAGCATGCGCGTTTTGCTTTTCACTTAAGCTCCGTGGCAAAGGAACGCTCATGGTGTCTTTTAGGGAAGCAAGACGATACCGGCCGGAAGGATTTCATGCCCATCATCTTATTCCGATAGAAGTGAACTCAATGCAGTCGTTGGCGATAACAATCGGAGCTACCCGCGCAGCGGGCTTCGATCCCAACGATTTCAGGTCAAACGGTATGTTTCTGCCCGCGATCGAAAAAAATGCAGCCTGTTTCCGCCTCCCATTACACAGGGGGCCGCATCCAACCTATAACCGGTTGGTTGCCGACCGCATTGCCGAACTACGCCAATTGCCGCCTATCCAGCTTCCGCAAGCGCTTAATGCTTTGCAATCGGCATTAAGAGTCGCGCTCAGGACCGATCAAAACGGCCTGAGTGATGTAACCGAATGTAAGCTCCGCACATCCCCGGATTTCAGAAAGATTGATGGACATATCGATATCTTATGGTCCGCAACCAGCCAATGAATGGCGATCCGCATTACGGGATCGGGTTAAGAATCGGGTGGGCAATAATCCGTTTGCAGTAGCTTTGGCAACGAAATGCCTTTGGCGCATAAATTCGGCGGCGCGCCCCGCTTTAGCTACCGGGCACGCCTGAAAGCCGGCCTGCAACGGCATGAAACATTGCAATAATCGATTGCGTCAGCGGGGGATGAAACCAGATTCGAAGGGGCAGTGTCGCATGCTTAAATATTGGTCGGGACGAGAGGATTCGAACCTCCGACCCCCACACCCCCAGTGTGATGCGCTACCAGGCTGCGCTACGTCCCGACCGGCCAAAACTTGAACCTGCCAAGCAATGGAAGCGCGCCTATATGGCGGCGTCTTTGCAAAAGCAAGGGGGGAAACCCGTTATCCGTTGCGCGCTACGAAAGCCCATGATAACGGCGCGCCCTTGGAAAAGCTGTGGCTGGGCCTATATGGGCCAAAACGATAATTCGGGGACGACATAATATGACATCGATGCTGGTTTTTTCGGCTGCGGCAGCTGGCGCTGGCAGTGCAAGCGGCGCCCAGTTTTTTGTGCAGATCGTGCCATTGCTGCTGATCTTTGTGGTTTTCTATTTCCTTCTGATCCGCCCGCAGCAAAAGCGTGCGAAGGAGCATGAGGCAAAGCTGCAGGCGGTACAAAAAAATGACGAAGTGGTCACAGGCGGCGGCTTGATGGGCAAAGTCACAAAGGTTGCCGATGATCATGTTGAGGTGGAAATTGCCCCCAATGTGCGGGTAAAGGCCATCAAGTCGATGCTGGCTGATGTAAAGAGCCGCAACGCCAAGCCCGCCAACGATTAATCTGCGAAGGGGCAGGGCGCGCACAGCACCTGCTTTTAGAAAGTAGCCAAGATGCTCGATTTTCCCCGCTGGCGTGTCTGGATGCTGAGTTCGCTGATTGCGGTCTCGCTGCTGCTGGCGTTGCCCAGCTTCCTGCCGAAAGCAGTGCTCGATCAGGTGCCGTCCTTTATTCCCAAGGAACAGATCAACCTTGGTCTGGACCTTGCTGGCGGCAGCCACATACTTTTGGAAGCGGACCGGGCACAGCTTGAGCGTGACCGGTTGGAATCGCTGGAAGACAGCGCCCGCAACGCCATGCGCCGCGCTGATCCGCAGATCGACATTGATGCCGTGTCACGCGCCGATGGCAAGCTGAGCTTTTTGGTAACCGATTCAGCGCAGATTGATGCAGCACGCCGTGCACTCGAGCCTGTGGTCGCCAACTCAACGGGTGGGCGTGACTGGAACATTGAAATTACCGACGGCAACCGGATCACGCTCGCGCCTGCTGGTGCTGGCCGCACCGAGGCGCTTAACCGCGCAATGGATTCGGCAAAGGACGTCATTGACCGCCGCATCAACGCGCTTGGCACGCTGGAGCCAACGATCATCCGCCAGGGCGAGGACCGGATTGTTGTCCAGGTGCCGGGCCTGCAAGACCCCGAGGCGCTGAAGGCGCTGATCGGCAAGACTGCAAAGCTTGAATTCAAGCTGGTGGATGAAGGCGCAAACCCTGACGAAACCTTGAAGGGCAATGCTCGCGTCGGCAGCCAGGCGCTGCCCTATCCGAACAATCCTACTGGCATACCTTATCTCGCCGTGCGCCGCCTTGGCGGCATCCAAGGTGATCAACTAACTGGTGCACAGCAAGGTTTTGATCCGCAAACCAATGAGCCGGTGGTCATTATTCAGTTCAACAGCGAAGGCGGACAGAAATTTGCGCGGATGACGCAAGCCAATGTTGGCAAGCTGTTTGCGATCATCCTTGATGGACAAGTCATCTCCGCTCCTCAGATTAACGAACCAATATTGGGCGGCACATCGCAGATTTCAGGCAGCTTCACCGTTGAGAGTGCCAATCAGCTGGCGATTTCGCTCAATTCGGGTGCGCTACCCGTTGACCTGAAAATTGTGGAAGAACGCTCGGTCGGCCCAGATCTGGGTGCGGACTCGATCCGCAGCGGCATGATCGCGGCGTTGATTGGTACCGCAGGTGTGCTGGCATGGATGCTGCTCGCTTACGGTCGATTCGGGGTCTATGCGAGCTTCGCGTTGATCATCAACGTCGCCATGATCCTTGCCGTGATGGCGCTGGCCAATGCCACGCTGACTCTGCCTGGTATTGCAGGCTTTGTTTTAACGATCGGGGCCGCGGTCGACGCCAATGTGATCATCAACGAACGCATTCGTGAAGAGCGACGAAGGGGCAGGCGTGTGGCGCAGGCCGTGGAGCATGGCTATTCAGAAGCCAGCCGGGCGATTTTTGACGCAAATATCACCAATGTGATTGCGGCGACTTTGCTTTTCATCTTCGGGTCGGGCCCAATACGCGGCTTTGCTGTGGTGTTGATGATTGGCATTGTGACGTCCGTGTTCACGGCAGTCACGTTGACACGCATGTGGGTGGCTGGCTGGCTGAAGCGCAACCGCCCACAAGAAATCAATATTTGAGATAGGGACAGAGAAAATGAAACTGCTCAAACTCGTTCCTGATAATACCAATATCGGTTTTCTGAAATGGCGGAACATTGCCTTTGGAATCAGCTTGCTGTTGATGATTGCTTCCATTGCGCTGGTTTCAACCCGCGGGCTCAATTACGGTGTCGACTTTATCGGCGGACAGATGATCCGCACCACCTTTGTTGGCGAAAAGGCTGCTCCCGTCGAGGAGTTGCGCGAAAGCGTTGGTTCACTTGGATATGGCGACCCCACCATTCAGCGCTTTGGTGCTGAAAATCAGGTTTCCATACGCATGAAGCTGCCAGATGGCGCTGACAAAAATCCTGAACTGGCCAATGTCATGACCGGCAAGATCATCGCCAAGCTGAAAGAGGACCATCCAAAGGTGCGGGTTGACGGGGTGGACTCGGTGTCGGGCAAGGTATCCAGCGAGCTGTTTTCCAAGGGTCTGTTCGCGCTGATTGCTGCGGCTCTGGGCGTGGCATTCTATATCTGGATACGCTTTGAATGGCAGTTTGGCGTCGGTGCGATCTGGGCGCTGGTGCATGATGTGACGCTGACCTTTGGGCTGTTCGCGCTGACGCAGATGGAGTTTGATCTAAACACCATTGCTGCCTTGCTGACGATCATCGGCTATTCGCTGAACGACAATATCATTATCTATGACCGTATTCGCGAAAATCTGAAGAAATTCAGGAAAATGGAGATTTCGGCATTACTTGATCTGTCGGTCAACGAAACCTTGTCGCGAACAGTGATGACCAGCCTGACTATCCTGACGCCGCTGGTCGTGCTTGTGCTGTTGGGTCCTGATGTGATCTTCGGTTTTAGCGTGGCGATGGCGTTCGGCATTTTTGTCGGCAGCTATTCATCGGTCTATCAGGCGGCACCGATCTTGATCTGGCTGAAAGTGACGCAGGACAGCTTTGTGCCTGATGAAACGGTCAAGGACAGCAAGATTGAAAGGCTGAATGAAGGGACGGTATAGGCCCTAAGGTCTAGCTCGTAACCAGCGAACGCCAATAATCGACGAGCGCAAGGCCGTTGCGGTCCCAGCTATAGTCAGCGACCATAGCGGCCACTGTCTCGCGGCCCAATGGATTGGCGAGCAATTCACGCACAGCAGTGGCAATGGCATTGGCGTTGCGAGCCACAATGCGGCCGCCAGCGTCGCTGTTGAGCACCTCTTTGGCCCCACCTGCATTGGTGATGACGAGAGGTGTGCCGCACGCCAGTGCCTCAATCCAGGCATTGGCAATGCCTTCGCTGGCCGAGGGTAGCACACACACATTGGCAGCTTGGACATGGCGCGCAATTTCACCATGCGGCAGCGAGCCGAGGAAGTGGACACGGCGAGCCACGCCCTGATCGTGCGCAGATTGGCGAAGCATGGCAAGGTCGGGGCCATCGCCAATGATTGCAAGCCGGGCATCCGGGATTTGGGCAAGGGCTTCAATGGCAAAAACCTGTCCCTTGCGTGGTATCAGCGCGCCGACAGTGACGAGCAGGGCACCGTCCAACGGTAAGTCGATCCGCTGACGCAAATCTGCGCGCGGTTCTTGTGCAACGCCAAATAGTGAGCGGTCAATGCCTGTGCGATGCACCAATATTTTGGCGGCATCGACACCGAGCGCTGCTATGTCGGCCTTGATTGCCTCTGATACCGCCAGCAAGCCAGCAGCCCCGTGGGCAGATTCGATTATCTGTTCGCGGCAGTCTGGCACATTGGTCCAGTGATGAATATCCGCACCACGGGCCTTGATTGACCATGGCAGTCCAAGTGCCTTTGCAATCAGCATTGCAGCGGGACCGTCTGGCCAGAAAAATTGGGCGTCAATCAGATCAAAGGGCTTTTCCCTGTGTAATTGCATCGCCAGCGGTATGACGGCATTGGCAATGGCGCGTGCATTGCGTGATGGGGCAAGACCGGGGAACAGCATAAAGCGCGGGCGGTGGATTTGGCCATCCAGTTTCGGCAGCGCCGCTGCCCTGCGATAGCGCGGATGAATAAGGCCCAGCGGCCAAGGTGGCAGGCCGTTAGGACATATGCGGATTATCTCTGCCGCACCGGTTGCGTCAGCCGCATCCAGCGACAATTGCACAAAACGCCCAAAATTTGGGGCGGCGCTGCTGGGATGCAGTGTGGAGAGAGCGAGTATCCTCAAAGCGAGCGCACAAGCTTTGCGACACGCCCGATCCATGCTGGATCAGTAACAACTTGCTGGCGTGCGCCCGCAGCCAGCGGCAGCAAGTGCAGCTTGCCATCCTCTCGTCCCAGCAAACGGCCAAAGAGGAAACGCCCGGCGGGGCGGGGGATCAGGACATCACAATTCAGCGCCTCGGTGAAATGCTCTTGCTCCAGCTGTTCCAGCCACACTTCATCGCCCCGCCGATAGTCACCTATGCTATCCGTCACCCGCAGTCCCACCATTTCGCCTAGCAAGCGCGGCGCAACGAAACTGTCGGCTTTGGTTGGGGCCTGCGCGCCATCCACACCCAGATGCGCCGCGACGGGCAATTCCTGCTGATCGGGCAGTTGCACCAATTCGCTGGCGTCTACACCCAATGCCTTGGCAATACGGTTTAGCCAGCCGAGCGATAATGTGCGTGTTCCTGTTTCCAGACGGCCAATGGTCTGCGCCGTGGTGGGCGGGTCGCAGCGTTCGGCAACATCAAGCAGTGTCAGGCGTTTGGCCTTGCGCACTTCGCGGACGCGACTGAGCATGAAAATTCTCCAAACCAAATAGGTTTTTTCTCTGTCCTACAACATAGCGGTTTTGGCAAGAAAAATTGTTGATTCGCAAAAAGTCAGGAGAATGACCTTGCCCGCCAAAAATCCCGCCGCTGTCCATCTGGACCCACGCCCGCTCGTCGAACGCGCCTTGCCCGATCCTGATTTCAACATCCGGAAGCAGACAAGGCCGCGCCGCACGGTTACGGTTAATCTTGCCGAGTCTCCACTTGCCTGGCTGCACGCGCACGGCCATTTGGATGAACGGCAGTTTCTGGCAGGGGAAAAACTGCGTGGCGATTATGAGGCAGCCCATCTCGGCCCGCGCACAACCATGGTGTGGGACGCAACGCCAGTCAGCCGTCACCGCCGTGGCGCCCCGTCGCCAGTCTCTCCCACAGAACGCATGCTGGCCGCAAAGCGCCGCTTTGATGGTGGCATAGAAGCGTTGGGTCGTGATCTGTCCGACATCGCCTGGCGGGTGATTTGTGCTGGCGAGACGGTGCCATCGGCGGAAAAGACTATGGGCTGGCCGCTGCGTTCGGGCAAATTGGTGCTCCGCATCGCGCTTGACCGGCTGGCGGATTATTACCGGCTACCGGGATGATGTCGCCTGCCGAGTACCTCCCCGGTACGGGGAGGCAGCCATTCGAAGAATGGCGGAGGGGTTCGAGCTGTCGAACCTCTCCGGGAGTCTTTCGGGCTCCGTCCTCTCCGTACCGGAGAAGTGTTTCAGCTTGCCATCTCCTCCACAAGCATCGCCACCGCAAGCCAGCGTTCTTCAGCGGCATCCTTCTCCGCACGCAAGGTTTCGATTTGGCCAGTCAGCTCGGCAAAGCGGCCCGGATTGCGTGCATACAGACTGGCATCGCCCAGCTCGGCCTCTGCCTTGGCAATCGCTGCATCAATTTCTTCGATCCGTGCAGGGAGAAGGTCAAAGTCCCGTTGATCCTTATAACTCAGCTTGGCGGATTTTGGTGGAGCAACAGGTGGCGAATTCACAATCAACTTGTCGGCTTTTTTGCGGCTCTCGGGGCGGTCGCGTTTGTCGCGCTTCGCTTCCCAATCGGCGTAGCCGCCGGCGATGATGTCAACCTTGCCGGAACCATCAAGGCCAAGTGTCAGCGTGACGGTGCGGTCAAGGAAATCGCGGTCATGGCTGACGATCAGCACTGTGCCTTCATAATCGGCAATCACCTCTTGCAACAGATCAAGCGTTTCAAGGTCAAGATCGTTGGTTGGTTCATCAAGCACCAGCAAATTGGCCTCGCGGGCAAATTCGCGGGCGAGCAGCAGCCGCGAGCGTTCACCACCAGACAGCGTCCCAATGCGTGCTTCGACAAGGCCGGGATCGAACAGGAACTCCTTCAAATAGCCCTGAATATGCTTCTTTATCCCGCGTACAACGATCCAGTCGCTGCCATCGGCGAGCACATCACGCACCCGCTTTTCAGGCTGCATCAGCTTGCGCTGCTGGTCGATCACGATCCCGCTGAGCGTTTTCGAAAGGGTGATCTTGCCCTCGTCAGGCGCCGTTTCGCCGGTAAGCATGCGGATCAATGTGGTCTTACCCGTCCCATTGGCACCGACAATGCCAATCCGGTCTCCGCGCTGGATGCGAAGGGTAAAATCGCGGATCAGCTTTCGCTCACCAAAGGATTTGTGAACGCCTTCTGCCGCGATCACTGTCTTGGTCTTCACCTCATCGGTTGCCGCTGCCAGCTTTGCCGTGCCTTGTGGCCCAAGCATCGCCGCCCGCTGTGCTCGCATTTCATGGAGCTTCGCAAGCCGTCCCTGATTGCGCTTCCGCCGCGCGGTCACGCCACGTTCCAGCCAGTGGGCCTCAATCTTTAGCTTTGCATCGAGCCTCTCCGCCGCCCGTGCTTCCTCCGCATAAATGCGTTCCATCCAGACTTCATAACCGCCAAAGCCGATTTCGTTGCGGCGCAAGCTACCCCGGTCGAGCCAGAATGTCTGCTTTGTCAGACGCGTCAGGAAGGTGCGGTCATGGCTGATCACCATGAATGCGCCCTTATAGCGTGTCAGCCAATCCTCCAACCATTCGATAGCGGCAAGATCGAGATGGTTGGTTGGCTCGTCGAGAAGTAGCAAGTCCGGTTCGCTGGCAAGGGCGCGGCAAATGGCGGCGCGGCGACGCTCGCCTCCGCTTGCCGTGGCAGCGTCACGCTCCAGATCAATGCCCAGTTGGTCGGCAATGGCGCGCACTTCATGCTCGGGCGGGGTGTTTGGCGTTTTCAGGCAGAAATCAATCAATTTGCCATGAGCACTGAAATCCGGATCCTGCTCCAGCATTACGATATTGGTGCCGGGCACAACCGTGCGCTTTCCCCGATCCGCCTCAATTTGCGCCGCAACCAGCCGCATCAGCGTGGTTTTCCCCGCGCCGTTGCGGCCAATCAGTGCCAGCCGGTCGCGCGGGCCAATGAACAGGTCGATGTCCTGAAACAGCCAGCCTGCCCCCTGCTGCAGAGACAGGCCTTCATAGGATAGGATCGGTGGCTGCGACATGGTGGTGGCGCGGATAGGGGGAAGGTTGACCTTGTGCAACCCATCGCGCAAAGCATCACTATGCGCACCATTTATCTGAACGGCGAATATCTTCCCGAAAACGAGGGGAAAGTTTCCATCTTTGACCGCGGCTTCCTCTTTTCGGATTCGGTCTATGAGGTGGTTTCGGTGCTTGATGGTCGGCTCGTGGATTTTGACCGCCATATCGAGCGGCTGGGGCGTTCCATGGCAGGGCTGAAGATGGCCCAGCCGCCAAGACGCGACGATATGCTTGCACTGTGCCGGGAATTGGTTTCGCGCAATGCCCTATTCGAAGGTGTCATCTACCTGCAAGTTACACGCGGTAACCCCGGTGATCGTAGCTTTGCTGCTCCACCGGCCGACACAGTACCGACCATTGCCGCCTTCACGCAGGATATGGCGCTGGTCGACCGGCCAGAGGCGGAAAGCGGGATTTCAGTGATCACTTTGCCTGACAAGCGCTGGGGCATGGCGCAGATCAAGACCACACAGCTGCTCTACGCCTCGCTGATGAAGATGGAGGCGAAGGAGGCAGAAGTCGATGATGCCTGGCTTGTGCGCGATGGTTTTGTGACTGAAGGGACATCCCAAAATGCGCATATTGTGACGCACGGCGGCGAGCTGGTCACGCATCCGCTCGACGATCAGGCGCTACACGGGATTACCCAGGCAGCGATGCGCGAACTGGCGGAGAAGGAAGGCGTTGTCATCGAAGAACGCCCCTTCACTGTGGAGGAAGCGAAAAATGCCGCAGAAGCCCTCAATAGCGCTGCTTCGGCCTTCATCATGCCAGTGACCAATATTGACGGCGTTCAGATTGGCGATGGCAAGCCTGGAC